>JAJZQR010000021.1 GCA_021806765.1 Chloroflexota bacterium
GTCGCATCCTGGGGCTGGAGTAGGTCCCAAGGGTTGGGCTGTTCGCCCATTAAAGCGGTACGCGAGCTGGGTTCAGAACGTCGTGAGACAGTTCGGTCTCTATCCGTCGCGGGCGTAGGGGATTTGAAGGGAGCTGCCCTCAGTACGAGAGGACCAGGGTGGACGGACCTCCGGTGTGCCAGTTGTCCCGCCAGGGGCACTGCTGGGTAGCCGACGTCCGGCCAGGATAAGCGCTGAAAGCATCTAAGTGCGAAGCCTTCCCTAAGATGAGATCCCCCACTGGATAACCAGGTAAGGCCGCAGCTAGACCAGCTGCTCGATAGGCCGCAGGTGTAAGGTCGGCAACGACTTCAGCTTAGCGGTACTAATGGCCGAGGACTCGATCGCACGTCACGCAGGTCGGCAGGATCGAGCCCAATAGCGTTGGTAATACGAACCAGATGAAGAGCGGCTTGTTGGCCCGTGACTGGGACTCAGGGTTGCGTCGCGGAAGCGATCGTGGTATACTCTGGGTGTTAGTCACGAGTCAGCAAGCGGTCCGGGTGTCGTGAGCGAGGTGGATCCACCCGTTCCCATCCCGAACACGGCAGTGAAACGCCTCAGCGCCGACGATACTGTGAGAGCAATCTTACGGGAAAATAGGTCGATGCCCGGACCACTCATGACTCATCCTGTGCGCTTGCACAGGCTGCTTCGCTGCTCCGGTTGGGGTAGCGCTTGACGCGGGATGGAGCAGTGGCAGCTCGTCGGGCTCATAACCCGAAGGTCGTTGGTTCGAATCCAACTCCCGCTACCACGAAGGCCAGCGCTACAGACGCTGGCCTTTTTGTTGCCGCCATCGTCTAGAGGCCTAGGACGCCACCCTTTCAAGGTGGAGATCGGGGGTTCGAATCCCCCTGGCGGTACCGAGCGAAGGGGGAGAGGCGCGCGCCTCTCCCCCTTTTCGATCGCCTCCCTTTGGCCCACACCGAGTCCAGCGCAAGGGTCTCGGGATGGAGAAGCAGCAGGTCGTCCCTGATGGAGCCGGTGAGGGTGGGCGAGGGGACGTGGTAGGCACCGGTGTACATGTAGGCAGTGATGTCCTCCTGCTCCAGGCTGCGCACCTTTGGGCGGGCTGGGGAAGGGGCAGAGCTGGAGCCGCTGTGGCAGGGTTCGGATGAAGAGGGTCAGGGTGAGGGCTGGGGCGGCCGAGAGGCGGGCCCCTGCGCTTCCTGTCCCACCACCCAGCGGTAGTAGCTGTCCACCACGCCCCGCCGGAGGAGTCGCTCGGCACCGGCCGCCCGGCGGGCCAGGGAGGGCGTCCGCGAGTGCGCCGCGGCTTGGCCGATCTGGCGGCAGAGGTCGATGGTCTTCTGCAAGGCGAAGACGATGTCGCCCTCGGCCAGTCCCGAGCGGGCGCTCAGATCGGCGAGACTGGCTCCGCCGACCCAGGCGAGGGCCAGACCCCGGAACTCGGGGGACAGGGGGCTGGAGAGGTTCACTCCGAAGCGGCGCTCGGTCTCCAGCACCCGCTTGGCCACGGCCTCCGCGGCCGCTCGCATGCGCGCCAGCCGCTCCGTGGCGGCCAGCGCTCGGCCCGACCCCTCGCGATCGAAGGCGAACCAGGATGCCACCTCCGCCAGATCTGCTGCCGAGGCGTCGGCCAGCACCCCCCAGTCGAGCAGCTCGGCGATCATCAGGCCGTTGGAGTCGAAGAGCCGCTGCAGCACCCCGGCCTTGGCGGTGGGCTTGCCGGAGGCCAGGTAGCCGAAGCTCTCCAGGACCGACCGGAGGGAGCCGAGGGTGCGGCGGGCTCTCCGGCGGGATTCGGCTCGGGCCTGCTCCAGTTCCCGCTCCGCGCCGGCCAGGAGGCCGCCGAAGCTGCGTCGCTGCCGCTCGGAGCGGCGGTGCCCGGCTCGCAGCTCACAGCTTCGGCAGGGGCTGTGGGCCAGGAGCTGTGAGGCGGCTCGGAGCCTCTCGTGGGCGGCGGAGAGCCGCTCCTCCAGTGAGGCCAGGATCCCGGCGCCGTCGGTTCGGGACCGGCAGGCGGATTCCGACGCCTCGGCCTCGACATCCGGAAGCGAGAGCCTCTCCATCGTCGCGGCCACCTGCTCCACCTCCTCCCGGCCCATTTGATCGGCCGCGCCGTCCAGCAGGGCCGCTCGGCGGGCCACACCTTCGGGCAGCTCCAGCCGGATCGGTGGCTCGGGCAGGTAGTCCAACTCCGCGTAGCCGGCCAGGGGTACGACGGCGCCCCCGGCCAGGAAGAGGCCGATCCCCTCGGAGGAGGGGCCCAGATAGGCCACCCAGTTGCGCCGGCGGGAGTAGGCCAGCTCCCCCGGCCGGGCGGCGCACAGCCAGTCCTTCTTCTGCCCCTTGGAGTAGCGCCAGGGCCAGGCGGAGAGTCTCTCTTCCAGGGCTGCCTTCTCGCGCCGCACCGCCTCCAGGGCCGACTCGGCCCGCTCCTGCTCCCGCTGGAGGGACCTCTCCTGCTCCAGCCAGTTGACCGGGCCCCCGTCCAGGGGACAGCCGGTGGGAAGGGTGGCGAGGGCCGCCGCCAGCTCCTCCCGCTCGTGGCCCAGGGAGCGGATCATCCCCCCATCCTGGAACTGGCGAAGGCTGCCGGCGATCAGCTGCGCCAGCTGGTCCTCGTCGCCGGTCTGCCGGTGGAGGTTGAGGACGGTGCTGTAGCCCGGCCGGAAGGCGCTCTCCAGGGGAGCCACCTCGCCGGTGGCGATCTCCAGGACCCGGTCCAGCCCGACCCAAGGGGAGTGGAGCAGTATGGAGTAGCCCACCGGGTCCATTCCCCGGCGGCCCGCTCGCCCCGTGAGCTGCCGGTACTCGCCCGGCGAGAGGGGGCGGCGGGCCTGCCCGTCGAACTTGATCATCTCTCCCACCACCACCGAGCGGGCGGGAACGTTGATCCCCAGCGCCAGGGTGTCGGTGGCGAAGACCGCCTTCAACCGGCCGGTCGCCAGCAGCTCCTCCACCAGCGTCTTGAGGGGCGGGAGCAGGCCGGCGTGGTGGAAGCCGATCCCCTTGGGGAGCAGGGCCAGCAGCCGCTCCACCTGGGGGAGGGTGCGATCCTCCGCGGGCAGGTCGGCCAGCCTCTGCCGGGCGAGGCGTCGCACCTCGGCCGCCTGCCGGTATGGCAGCAGGTTGAGCCGGCGGCAGGCCTCGGCAGCCCCCTCCACCGCCCTCCGGCTGAACATAAAGTAGAGGGCGGGCAGCAGGTCGGCGCCGTCCAGGGCACGGAGTATCTCCGGCGGCTCGGTGGGCAGCTCCAGGGGGTTGCCGGGGGCGCGGGCGGGACGCCCGCCGTTGCCGTTCCTCTTGAGGGAGTGCTGAGTGCTGGGCCCTGGGCGCTGAGCGCTGAGTGCCGGCTGACGGGTTCTCCATCTCCCCGCGTCTCCGCGTCCCCACGTCCCCACGCCGGCGTTCTTGCCGCCATCGGCGTTGGGAAGGGCGGGGAGTTGGGACGGCTCGCCCTCCAGGATCGGGTAGAGGACCCCCTCCAGGTAGTAGCGGTGCTTCAGAGGCACCGCCCGGTGGTCGGACTCGATCAGGGCCACCTCCCTGCCCGTGGAGCGCATCCAGTCGGCTATCTCGCCGGCATTGGCGACGGTGGCCGAGAGGCAGACCAGGGGGACCTGGGCCGGCGCCAGCAGGATGCTCTCCTCCCAGGCGGTGCCTCGCTCTGGATCGGCCAGGTAGTGGACCTCGTCGAAGACCAGGCAGCCGACGTCCTGGAAGACGCCCGGGTCCTGGACCAGCATGTTCCTGGCTACCTCGGTGGTCATCACCAGAAGCCGCCCCGCGGGATTCTCCACAAGATCAACATGTACAAGGTCATCCGACGAATTGACCCTGGAGCGCACCATCTCCGCCTCGTCTCGCGCGCCCTCCAGTGGCTTCAAGGGGCGGGGATGAACCACCAAGTCTCCGGTATACAAGCCCACTCGGTCGCCGTACCGATCTCGGAAGTCGCGGAACTTCTGGTTCGACAGCGCCTTCAGTGGGGTGGTATAGATGGCCCTCATCCCGCGCGACAGCGCCAGGTGGACGGCGAACTCGGCGATCACCGTCTTGCCGGTGCCGGTGGGGGCGGCCACCAGCACAGAACGGCCCTCGGCGAGCGCCTCCATGGCCTGACGCTGAAAAGGATCAAGGGAGAAGGGCAGGGTGGAGGCGAACCGGGCCACCATGGCGCCGGCGGATCTGTCATCCTGTGTTGGTCTCATGGCTGGATTATACCAGCCGATCCTTCTGGTTTGGAAAGGGCAGTAGTATAATCTTGTTGATGCCGGGTGGGCCTGATCAGCCCCGCAAGCCTGGCGCCTGCACGCCGGAACCCGGCACACCCCAATACCTTGCAGGAGGTGCGCAGTGGAAGTCTCATCTCCAAACCCCTTTGGCAGGACGGAGGAGCAGTCCGCCACCCTCCTTCCCGAGTCCCTGGCAGCTTGGTTATCCGGCCGGATGGCGGCGGGGGATGTTCCGACCTTCAAGCTCGACCCAGACACTGGCACCTGGTCCTTCGATCCGGCTGATGGGGAGAGCCTGGATCCAGTCGTGCCCCAGTTGGATCCGATGCGCTTCCTGGACGACCAGATGCCACAAGTGGTGGTTTGGGTGCGAGCGACTCACGATGAGTTCCTGGGTTGGCTGACAGACCGCGTCCTCAACGACCCGGCCGCAGCATATAAGCACGACCACGAGGGCTTCATCCAGTGCAGCCTTCGTCTGCCGAAGAAGAGGGCTCACACTCAGCCTGCGGATCTCGCAGATCCCGCCGACTATGGCCGGCAGATCATGGCCAAGCACAACCCTCACTACATGGCAAAGAAAGAGGGCTTCCGACGCCACTACTGCCTCGACGCTCTTCTCACGCGACTGAAGGACGGGGATGTCATGGACGAGACGCCGATACCAGGGGCAGTCTGGCTGTCAGTTGAGGGACCGGGAGAGAACGGATTGAGGGTCACAGTAGGCGGCGCCTCTATCTGCTCACCATACCTGGAGCGCCTCCTGCTCGACCTCAAGGAGTTCTGGCCAAGTGGGATGTTCGGTGACGGCCAGAACCGAGGCCGTGCGGAGGAAACTGAGGAAGCAACCACGACGTTCACCGAAACAATGGCTGAGGGACTCCCGGCGGTGCCCCTCGTGCCTAAGTATCCTTCTCACTTCAACCACTGGCAGGCTATCTGGCAACTGGTTTCTCGGGATGCTAGGGGCGGGTGCAAGTTGAAGGACATGACCCAGCGACTCGAGACCGGCGCTTACGTAGGCGGCAAGAAGAATCGCGTCTCCACGAAGACCCTCTCCCTCATCATCAGAGCCGGCCTTGGGGGGATGTTGGAACATCCCGTCCCCATGGACGGTGTGCCCTAACCTTCCGAAACCTTCCGAACCCTCCATCGAACCTTCCGAAACCTTCCGAAAACCGGTGTTACTTTTGACACAGAGTAACACCGGTTAGTTGTTCATGGAGGTTTGCTATGCAAGGTCGGACGCTGAAGACCAAGGCTTTCCGGTTCAGCCTCACCCCTGGCGAGTATACAGCTCTCCGACATCTGGCCACCCGCGAGGGTCTCTCTCTTGCTGCGGTTCTCCGGATGCTGATTCGGGGCGAGGCTAGGCGACGACAACTGTGGCCAGAAGAGGAAAGCTCCAGTAGCGAGGCAGCACCTCATTTCTACCCCAACGCATCCACTTCGGAACCTTCTCGCAGTCAGTCGGCGTTTTCTTCTGCTTGCCGATCCCCGGAGCTCTCTCCGCGAAGTCGGGGCAGCATCTCGGATGATATTAGGGACGAGAGCGTTCGGGGGAGTTGAGAACATTGAAGGCGCAGGCTGCCGCCAGCAAGGTTAACCACGAGGGATCCTTCGCTGCTGCTTCCCGCACGATGGGAACAGCAATGCGGCGGCCTGAGCGGCGCAGCAACCGAGCGCCACTGGTGATCCACCGCGTGTTTGAGCCCGACCCCGAGGCCGAGATCCAGGGGCTGCTTACGCTACTCGAAGGGAGAGGCGTCGGTGGCCTCTCGACGTTCAACGGAAAGGGGGCGAGCCGATAACCGTGGCAACGAAGCCTATCGACAATGTACTCTCCCGCCTGCAGGGCGTGAAGAATGGGACCGCTCGATGTCCGGCCCACGGAGACGCTCACAACAGCCTGAAGGTGAGTGAAGCGCCAGACGGCGCGGTCCTCTTGCACTGCCACGCAGGCTGCGACACGAAGGATGTCGTCTCCGCCCTCGGCCTGACCATGGCTGACCTGTTCCCGTCGAGGGACGGCCATGAACCACCGAGGAACGGCCGCGGCCCGAGGCCCCCCGTCACCGTGGAGAGCCTTGCCGCAGACAAGAGACTGCCCGCCGACCATCTCCGCAGCTTCGGGCTGCACGATCTGCCCGGTGGGGGCGTGGGCATTCCATACAAGGATGCCAAGGGACAGACCCTGCAAGTCAAGCGGCGAACCGCCCCTATTGCGAAGGAGGGTAGCTTCTGGCCGAAGGGTGTCCCCTTGATGGCCTATGGCCTTGACCGCCTTGAAAGGGGGAGGGAGGCCGGATACCTGGTCCTGGTGGAGGGGGAAAGCGACTGCTGGACGTGCTGGCTTCACGATCTGCCTGCCCTCGGCGTCCCAGGGGCTAACTCCTTCAAGGTCCTGGAGCCCGAACACCTGGAGGGCATCGGGAAGGTGTACGTGATCCAGGAGCCCGACAAGGGCGGGGTGGCGTTCGTGCCCGGCATTGAGGCGCGGCTGCGAGAGTTGGGCTGGCATGGAGCCGCCTACGTGGTGCGTCTGGATGGTGCCAAGGATCCCAACGAGCTGCACAAGCTGGACCCGGACGGCTTCCCCGAGGCATTCCAGAAGGCGATGGCTGCGGCTGAACCGCTCCGAGGACCCACGCAACCTGCGCAATACTTATATAGGCCGCGTGAGTTGCGTACGTCCTCCCTGGCCGATCTGCTGGCCGATGACGAGGCGGAAGACATCCCCCACCTTGTCGAGCGGCTGCTGGCGGTTGGAGGGGTTGCCCTCCTCGCCGGAAAGCCTGGCGAGGGGAAGACCTGGGTGATTCTTCTGCTGGCTCTCATCATCGCGGCTGGTGGGAGGTTCCTCGACCGATTCTCCTGTGTTTCTGGCCCCGTCTTGATCCTGGATGAGGAGAACGGCCTTCGGCGCCTCCGCAAGAGGTTGCGCCGCCTCTGCGTCGCGCTCGGTCTCGACCCTGCCACCCTGGCCCCCATCGAGATCGCCAGCATGAACGGGGTAGACCTGGGAAATGCCGACTGGACGGACGCGGTTCGGGCCAAGATGGACAGCCTGCACCCGCTGCTGGTGATCGTGGACTCCCTCGTTCGCATCCACAAGGGCGATGAGAACAACAGTCGGGACGTGGCGAACTTGTTCTCGATAGTCACCGAGCTACGCACGGAGTTCGGAGCCGCCTTCCTGTTCACCCACCACCTCCGGAAGAAGGGACTTATCAACGACCCCAGCGAGCGCGTTCGAGGCAGCAGCGACATCGAAGCATACGTGGACTGTCTCCTCGTGCTGGAGAGGGTCGACAACAGACTGATCCTCCGGCAGGTCAAGAGCCGGGACGATGAGCCTATCAAGCCGCTGGCCCTGGAGATCGCCGACACAGACGAGGGCGGAACCATCGTCAAGACCGTGGGAGAGATCGACGAGGAAACCGAGAAGCGGGAGACAGCGCGAGCCCTAATCAAGGAGCTGGTCGCGGACGGCCCGAAGCTGCGCGAGGTCCTCGTGGAGGCAGGCGGCGAGGCCGGTCTAAGCGAGCGGACGATGAGCGACGCCCTGAAGGATTTGGTGTCCACCAAGGAGATCACTCGGGGCAAAGAGGGGCGTAAGACGATCTACGCACCCGCGCAACCTGCGCAACCTGCGCAACCTACGCAAGGAGACATGGGCGAATGGACAGCATGAGGCTGCTGGACCAGGCCCGAGGGGCCGGCCTAGAGGTCAGCACGGAAGGGGACCGCCTGGTAATCCGCGGCCCCAAGACCGGCGATGCCATCGCCCGGCAACTCCTTGAGCGGAAAGCCGAGGTCGTGCCGACCCTCCAGGCCGAGGCCGAGTACAACCGCCTCGACGATGAGCTATGCAACCTGGTGGGGACGGCTCTTGATGCCCGGGACAGGGGAGACGAGGCGGAGCATCAGCGACTCATGGGGGAAGCTGAAAGGCTCTGGAAGGGGCCCCACGCCGCAGCCAAACGAAGGCTACGGGCCGCAGGCGGTAGGGTGGCTGGACTGATCTGGGAAGAAAACGGCGAACTCACGCGGGCCAAGGAGGCGGTCTGATGTGGGTCCAAGTGAGGGATGATGAGGGTCACCGGCTCTTCGACTTCGACCCCACTAGGGATCTAGTGCAGGTCGTCCGCCGCGGGAAGGCCGTCCTGATCGACCTGGAAGAGTATCGACGGGCTGCCCGAAGCTGCTACGGGAACGAAAGCCCGAAGAAAGTGGTTGACGTGGAAGAGATCCGGTAGTACACTTGTTCTACAATCTCGTAGATCTTAGAGCGCCGAGAGCGCCTTGACCAGAACGCCATGAGCGTCAGGGTCGAGGCGCTTTTTGTTTGGCGATTGAGAGAAGGGAGGACAGGGTTGCAGGGACAGATGACGCCGGCGCAGGCCGCACGCCGGTTAGGATTGAGCGCAGATCGAGTGCGGCAGATGGTGGCTGAGGGGAAGCTGCCGGCGGTGGTGACTCCCTTAGGGCGACTGCTGCCGGCAAGCGCCGTGGATGCCCTGGCGGCCGAGCGAGCCGCTAAGACGGCGAAGCGGCAAGCACCTGCGTGAGGTGGTTTGGATGGCTGAGGTGATCATCACGCGGCGGGAGAAGCCCCCTCCGAGGGCGGAGGAGCTGGGCCCGGGGCCGCAGAGATGCCGTTGTGGCCGGCTGGTGTCAGTGCTGTTTTCTGTTTGGGGCGAGGATCCCATGTGCAGTGAGTGCGTTCGGTGCCGCAGGGCTGAAGCCCGGGCGGCCAGGAAGGAAGGGAAGTAGCCATGAACGTGAGCAAAAGGGAAGTCTACAAGGAAGTGGAGCTGAGCGGCCGCAAGTGGCGGATCGGCAAGTTCGATGCACGAACGGCTCTTCACATCGCCACGAAGCTGGCGAAGGCGTCCGATGCGCTGGCGGCGAGGGGGCGGGACGCCGGTAACGCCCTGCTGGTGCTGGCGGAGATGAGCGAGGCTGAGCAGGACGCCTTCCAGGCTGAGTGCCTGTCGGTCTGTGCCGAGCTCCTGCCGGCCGGGCCCACTCCGGTGCTGGACGGGCATGGAAACTTCGGCGTGTTGGGACTCGAGCACGACCTGAAGACCATCCTGGCCTTGATGGATGAGGCCATGAGATGGGGCACCGATAGTTTTTTTCCCGAAAGCCCCTCGACTTCGGAGGCGGGGGGACAGTAGCGCCTTACGAAGCGGTCCACTGCGCGAACGTGGACGAGTTCCTCTTCGCGCCGGTGGTGGCTGGCTACTGGCGGCAACATGAGACCTTCGACGGGACCTACACCCTGGATGACCTGATGGACATTACCGAGGTCATGGCGGTCAAGGCGGCGAACGAGCGCCGGGCCGATGATGCAGCGAGACGCGCTGCAGAGGAAAGGCAGAGGACAGGCTAGATGTTCGGCCAGACCATCAAAAGCTACCTGGTATCCCTCGGATTCCGCATGGACGTGCCCTCCTATCAGGCTGCCGAACGCTCCATGGCCAACATGGAGAAGACGGTCGGGAAGTTCGCCGACTTCTCCAAGGTGAAGCTGGCTGGTGTGGGGCTCGCCGTCGCCGCCCTGGCGGCCACCTCCACCGCAAGCGTCGCCAAGTTCACGGCCCAGGTGGCCCAAGCGGATCTCCAGAACGAATTGATGGCCCGGCGGCTCTGGATGAGCACCGACGCGGCCGTCGCCTATCAGAAGAGCCTGGATGCCCTGGGCGCCTCGCTGCAGGATCTCTACCTGAGCCCCGAGGTGATGCAGCGCTTCCTCGCCCTGCGGCAGCAGAGCGGCCAACTCGCGCCTCCAGGCGACTTCAGCCAAACCATGCGGGGCGTGAGGGACATCACCTTCCAGTTCCAACGCATGCGCCTCGAGGCGTCCTACGGGCTCTACTGGATCGGCTACTGGCTGGGCAAGATCCTCGCGGGGCCAGGCGCGGGTCTGAGGAAATGGCTGTCGGATCTAAATGACAGCATCAGCAAGAACATGCCGACCTGGACCAAGCAGGTTGCCGAGTTCCTGTCGGGTTTCATCCGTCTCGGGCAGGCCGTTGCCTGGGTTGGCCGGGGGGCCATCGACGTGTGGAATAACCTCGGCACAGATATCAAGCAGGTTGTCGGCATCCTGACCGGGGCGGGGGCGGCGGTCCTCGTGCTATCCAATCCCGTTACAGCCCTGATCGCCGGCATGACGGGGTTGTTGCTGCTCCTGGAGGACTTCTACGTTTACGAGCGAGGCGGCAAGTCGGCGCTGCCCGGACTGTGGAAGTGGGTCGATGAGATGAAAAAGGGCTTGGGCAACAACCCGGAGCTCAAGAACCTTCTCACCGACCTAGATGGTCTCTCGACCCAGTCCCTGATACTGGCTGGCTCCATCGGGACTCTGGTGGGCAAGCTGAAGGAGTTGACCGGTACCCCGTGGGCACAAGGGACTCTGAAGACGCTGTTCAATGACATGCGAACCTGGGCCGTATGGATCGACAACTGGGTCAAGGGGATGACCGAATACCTGAAGCTGCTCGCCGCCCTGAGCAGCGGCGACTGGAACAAGATCAACCAGGTTCTCGAGGAGATGCGTACCTACGCGAAGAGGGGTCTGGAGAACTGGAGAGATAATCTCTTCGGGCCGACCCGTCCAGGCGAGCCGGGATACGTTGATCCGAAGAATCCTCTCGGCTTCCTGCCCAGCCACCCTCAGGGCCAACCACAGTCGTACATGCTGCCGCCCGGCTTCGGAAAGCCGTTGGGCTTTTCCCCATCGATGTCGGGTGCCGGGGTAAGCCGTAGTATCACCAACCACTTCAATGCGACGTTCAACATCTACGGTGCTAGCGATCCGAAGGCTGTGACCACTGCGGTTGAGACCAACATCACGGGTTTGCTCATGCGCAGCCTGCAGGGGGTGATAGTCTGATGAGTGTTGCACCCGAGGATATGGCCCAGAGCCTTCCCGCCGCCCAGACGGTGCTCCTTCGAACCTCCCTCGGCGGCTACGTCTTCGACGCGATCCTGAACGTCCAGCACGAGAGCACCCTCACCATTACCCAGCACACGGTGGAGACGGGCGCGGCCGTGAGCGACCACGCCTACGTGAACCCGGCCCGGCTAACGTTGCAGATCGGCATGTCCGACGTCGCGACGCCGATCGGAGATCAGTTCACCGGCGGGTCGTCTCGCTCCGTAACGGCCTATCAGCTGCTCCTGGACCTGCAGGCAAGCAGGATACCATTGAGGCTCACTACGCGGTTGAAGAGCTACGACAACATGCTGATCCAGTCCATCAGCGCGCCGGACGATCACACGACGGCCTACGGGCTACGGGCCACAATCGTGCTCCAGCAGGTCTTCGTCGCCGTCGTGCGGACGGTGAAGATCAGCAGCCGTCCCCATATCACGGACTCGACCAATAGGGGCACCGTCGAGCCGGTGCCGGCGGACGCTAGTTGGCTATACCAGCTCCAACAGCGGCTCTATGGGCCCTCCAACAGGTGACGCAAGGGAGATAGTCATGACCGGGACTAACAACGCCATCTCTCCGTACATTGCCGAGCTGAGACGCCTCCAAGGCTCGCTCAACAGGCTTGGGGACTTGATCGACTGCTTCTTTGCCAGAAGGGCGGCCAAGCGGAGGGCCATGTCCAGACCCGCTGGGGCCACAATCGACGCGAAGCCGGAGGATCCCGAGGATCTGGGGCGCCAGATCATGGCCAAACACAACCCCCACTACAGAAAGGGGGCAGGCCGTGGCTAGGTCGGAAGAAGCCGTAAGGGCGGAGCTGGAGTCCTTTCAGAAGTCCCTCCAGGGCACTGTTCCAAGTGAGGTAGCGAGCAAGATCGCTGGGCTTCTAGCGCCGGGCGAGCTGATAACTTTCGCCTGGAAAACTACCTCAATGCCAATTCGCGCAGTGGTCCTGACCCAGAAGCGCGTGGTCGCCTTCACCTCTGGGGAGGGCGTGGCCGCCGCTCAGATAGACAGCCTGGAATGGGCCAACGCGGCGGAGGTGGGCTGGGGAAGCGTGACCTACCATCCGGAGCTGACAGCCATCGAAGTGAAAGGCCGTCTCGGCCACTCCTTGCGGCTTGTGATCGACCGCATGACGACTACCCCTAAGCAGCGGCAGGAGCTGATGGACCGGATCCGCAACCATGTGGGCCATGCCCACATGCGCCTTGACGAGGAGGGCTCGCTTCTCAGCCAGCTTGAGCGCCTGGCCGCGCTGCGGGAATCGGGTGCGCTGACCGAAGAGGAGTTCGAGCTTGCGAAGCAGAAGGTCCTGCAGCCCGGCTAGGGGAGCGTCGCCCACCCCGTGAATACCCTCTCGCTGGTGCCCAGATGCCGTCTCCAGTCGGTGCCTGGGCATCGGCTAACTCTGTCAGGAGCTCGGCTCGGAGTCGATGTGTCGGGCCTATCGACTGCGCCTCTCGATGGCAATTCGTGCGCAAAATGCCACCAAATGCAGCCATCTTTCGGCCTTCGGAAGTTTCAGGATAGCCGTGGGGCGGGTACAAGCTTTCACGCTTAACGACTCCGAATTGGGGGAACCCGGGTGGTAGGCAGGAGCGAGTGGAGTCAATCCACGGACTATCAGACGGTCCTCAAGAGGGCAGGCGGACGGTTCCGATACAATGTCAGGAGAGCCGAAGCTGCGGAGGCACGTCAGGACGAGCTCGTTCGTTTGCTCCGCACCTATGGCTTCTACTGGGGGGTGCAGGGCAGGATCGCCCGCGAGCTGAGCGTCTCCGAAGCCACCATCAGTCGGGATCTATACCATATGGGCTTGGACGTGGATCCAGAGACAGGGAAGGCGACGATTTACCACGGTTGGCGGCAGATCCAGATAGCCGGAGGCCCGCGGGATCCAGAAGCATGCAAGAGTGACACTAAGTGACACCGTTTCTCGGACCGCCGGCGTTCGGGCGGAGCCCGCGAGCTGAGCCACGTGGCTACTTCTCACCATGGGCCCGGCTTCGATTATGAGAAAAACCTACCAAACCTGGACCAGTTCTCCGAACTTTCCCCCAGTCCTCCCTGCCTGAGTCGACCCCGATTACGAGAGAAACCTGGGGCAAACCTCGGGCAAACCTGGGGCAAAGCGCCATCAAAGCCGTACCGATTCTCCGATGCGCACCCCTCTAAGTGAGCAAGGAATGTGTTTGAAAACTCGTGTCGCAGTAGGGGCACCGGACTCCGAGCCGGGCCTTAACGGCCAAGGTGTCAGGTGTGGGTGGATTACTGGCGTGTGCTGTGACTCTCTCGTGTGTCCTAGCAGCGTCCCGGCAAGCAAGCGAAGAAGCCATCTCATGAACGGGTGGCCCTTTTCCGCGGCTGTGCCGCACTACTACATCATCATTCTGTGGCCCAGAGGGTTTCGACGTGGCTCGTATGGAGCAGCGAGGACGCCTATGTAGGCTTGTGGCAAGCCTGGCACCGAGCATTGGTGAAGCTCTGATGGCTGGGTCCCATGCCCGTACCGCCGTTTACTCCGATGCCGGCGCTGCCCACCTGGTGGCAGCTGGTGCAATCTTGCCTTCCCGTCAGCGGGTGGGGGATTGTCGGGGGCGCCGCAGCTGCGGCTGGCTGGACAGGAGGCGGAGCGGCGCTGGAGGCCGGAGACGGCGTGCTGGTGGAAGCTGGAGCAGCAGGGGCCGACGTCGGTATGGGCGTCAGCGTAGGCTGTATGGGCTGAGTGGCTGGTGACGCTTGGGTCGGCGCTGTCTGTATGGGCATCGCAGGCAGTTGGGGCGGTGCGGCGTTCGTATCTATCGAGAAGGTGACCTCCTCGGCGGGTGCGATGCCGGGATTGAGCCGCAACAGGAATCGCCTACGGTTCGGGGGGATGGTTGCCGGGATGGCGAAGGCCACCTCCGCCCGACGCAGTCCGTGCGGCGCTATCCGCCCCTGGATGTCCCCGGCTGTTCTGGCGAAGAAGGTCGGCGAATAGGTAAACATGGCCGTATCGGCAAGCTCGAACATCGAGTCGAGACTGAGGTAGCTGTCCTGGGAGAAGTTCATGATGGCGAAGTCAACCACGAGGTATCCCTGCCCCTGCGACAGCGATAGCTGGTCGGCGTCCAGCCTATAGCCAGCTACTCCAACCATGAGGCTGTCCCCGACCAGGAGCGCCTGCCCAGGAGCGTAGTTGCGTCCCTCCTGCGCCCTTGTTAGAAGCCCCAGTTTGAGCACGGAATCCAAGCCCTTGTTGATGTCACGGCCTTCCCATAGGCCGGCGAGGGCCGCCTGGGCCCCGAGTTGGTATCCCCGGTAGTCGTCGAGCATGACGAGGAGCCCGACGGGCTGGAGCTGTTTCACGAACGCCGCGACGGTGGGATTTGGCGTTGCCCTCTCCGTGATCGCCGCCGTCGTGCTCGTGGCAGCAGCAGTCGGCTCCTCGTGCTGGGCGGTTGGACTTGGCAGAGCCGTCGAGACCGCCGGCCTGACGTCGACAGCGAGCTGATTGGACGCAGTGGTTCCGGTGGCGGGAGCAGCCATAGCGGTGGTCACCGTGGCCTGCACCTGGGCCTGCACGGTGGCCTCCAAGTTCGGGGTTGGTGCAGGAGCCCCCTGCTTGCCACACGCAGCTTGGGTGAGTGCCAGGGCTAGGGTGACCAGTGCCCCGAGGGCGGCCCTCTTCATCGCATTCCCTCCCGTCGGTGCGAACAAGCGGCGGTCAGCGCCATGGTGTTCTCCCCGGCTACAAATCGGAGTCTCGCATAGGTAGCGGCCCCGCTGGCTCTTGTCCAGTCGTCTTCCGGCGACTCCGCGCCGCAGCGAAGCCCACCAGGCCGAACAGGATGACACCTCCGCCGGCGAGAGCGTATACGGTGGAGTCCTTCCGTTCTCGGCTGGAGATCCTCATGTCCACGCCCTTCTGCATGCCGTCGAACCCGATCTCCCACGTGCCGCCGTTCTTCGTCTTGCTATCGGCATTGGTATCCGTGACCTCGCCCGGCAGGTTGATGGTCCAGGCCATGTTGAACGAGTTTCTGATCAATTGCTCCCCAAGCTGCTGACCCTGCCGTTCGAGCTCTGTCTTCGGGGCGGAAGTCGTCATCGGGCTGGCAGGAAGAACGATGTGCAGGTTGTACTCTCGATCCAAGAAGCCCTCGTTGACCTTATAGTCGAACTTCGCTGCCGAGGTCGTCGATGAGGTAGCGCCGGTGGATGCTGGCAGCCAGCTGCCGGAGCCGGTGAGCTTCTTGCTCATCCGCAAGACATAGCCGTTGCCCTGGCTCTTCAGGTCTGTGGTCCAGCCGTCCTGGCGCATCTTCTCGGGATCGAAGCTCTGCCGGAGGGAATCCCCGACTGCACCATCTGCCGTGATGAGGAGCTCCTGATTGACCTCTTGAGGAGAGACAACGTCTGTCTTGAGATCAACGCGGGCTGTCCCACATCCAGATACCACGATCACGAGGGCGGCGGTCGCTGCCAATACCGTCGCCAGTCGCCTGCTCAGTTGGATGTCGAGACGGCTAGATCCGTGCTTCCTGATCACGTCGCACCTCCAGCCGATCTGAGTCGCTCGCAACGAGTCGCATTCTACCACTAGGTTCAAGTTGTATTGTGGACGGTTCCTCTCGGAAGACGTCCGAGAAGAGAGGTTTTCTATGGGTCGGGCGAACCTCTGAGGAGATCAACCGATGGGGTTTGCCGATGTCGGAGAGGGCCGATGCTGCGGCAAAAGAAGGGCTGTCCTTGAGGGCAGGAAGGGCAGCCCTTCATTCAGGGAAATGAGCGAACGGCAGTCAGAATACCCCAAGTCGGAGCGTTGGGCTGGAGTCTTTGGTCCCTGATCTGGCGCTCCTTTGGTCCTGTTGAACAAGGGGCCAGAGGGGACTGCTCTCCCGCGGCCGCCAGGGTGGGCACCCTATGCGGACTCCATGCCCTAGACGAGCGCTCCCGAGGGGCTCAAGTTGTGGGCAACGAGGCCCGGACATTGGCAGCCGGATGGCTCGGGCCTATGGTGGATCTCTCGTGCGGGGTGGATCCGTAACCGTGGTCGGCGCCAGCACGGCCATGTCCCATAACCCGACGGTCATAGACTGGGCGAAGACCTCGGGCCGCCGGCGCATTGAGGATCTAAGTGGGTTGGACATCACCCCTGCATGCGTTGGTTCTGTGCTCTCAATAACAGTTGTGTTATAATCGCCCGGGAGGAGCGACAAGTGGCTGAATGGCGCGTGATCTTCTACCGGACGGCTGCCGGCGAATCGCCGATAGCCGAGTACCTGGACAAAGTGGGCCCGGCCGAGGCCGCCAAGGTTGCCCACGATCTGGTCCTGCTACGGAGCCGGGGTCTAGCTCTTGGTCTTCCACAGGTGCGACACATCGAGGGCAAGATCTTCGAGCTGAGGGTTCGCGGAGGGCAGGCCCACCGGATCCTGTACTTCGCTACTAGCGGTCAGAGGTTTGTGTTGCTCAGCGCCTTCACCAAGCGGACACCAAAGACGCCCAAACGGGAGATCGAGCTGGCATGGGCCAGGATGGAAGACTTCGAGCGCCGTCAGCAGAAAGGAGAACTGTGAGGATGGCCAGCAAGATGGATGACCTGGACAAGTATGTTGCCGACAGGTCGGAGCGGGATCCAGAGTTCCGAGAGGCCTACGAGGAGCTTCAGCCGGAGTATGCCATCAAAGAGGCCATCGTCAGGGCCCGGGTGGAGGACGGAATCACCCAGGCAGAGCTGGCGGAGCGGATGGGGATGAAGCAGCCAGCCGTCGCCAGGATGGAGACCGGCCCCTTCGATCCTCGATTGACTACTCTTCGTAAGCTCGCTTCGGCGCTGGGGGTGCGCTTCGAGATCGGCGCCGAGGGCCTGAGAGTGATACCCTCCGGAGAGAAGGCTGCCAGCCATCAACCCCCCCGGCAACAAGGGCTCAAGAGAACGGCCTGAGGGCCTGATATGAGCAGTGGCCACGGCGATCTTTGTGACCACTGGCGGTACGTCCCCCAAGTCGGCTAGGGCGTCGATAGCCATCATGGGGAATGCTGCTGACCTAGCTCCTTGGCCATCCTTCCTTGTCCACTTTCCACCAGACGCCTTCCCCCAACTGACAGAGCGAAAGGTTGGCCTTGCCGTTCCGCAGAAGTTGGGGGCGCAGCGGGGTTGGGGTGAAGACGAGGTGCTTGAGCGTCTTCGGCGTGTAACCGCTATATGGAGCCTCGTCCCAGTCGATGAGGCGCTCTGACGCTCTGTCGAGGTGGCAGGCCCTCAGATCTCCGTCCGAGTCCAGGACGTAGAGATGCCCATAGCTAACCTGGTGACAGTACCGCACATCGGCAGGCACGCGATACTCTCTCTCCGAGTCGACCAGCCAGAAGGCAGGCTCTTCGTCGTCGACGCCGAGCCTTCTCAAGTCCCAGACCCATAGGACCAAGCGCCCCGCAGCGTTGTACTCCTTGGTGCGGGCTATCCACTCGTCGACGGCGATGGGAGATGCCTGGCATTCGACCACGATCTTGTCTCCCAGTACCAGGTCTGCCCACCTGCCGGGTGCAGCCTGAATCTCGAATAGGGCGGGCGGAAAGATCTTCGCCACCTGGTGCTTCATCTCCATGTGACGAGGGCTCTCTCCGGTGGCCAGCGGGCAGGCGGACCCTGCCCCGTGGGCGAAATGGGGCGTCACGAGCATACCAGCCTTGAAGACCAGCCCGGCGCCGCACTCGGGGCAGCAGTATGTCTGGCCGCGTTGCGCATCCCATCCCAGGACCTCGCGGCCCCTCGTATCCAGCGCCTTCAGCATGACTCGTCTCTCCTACAGATTATCACATCGTCGGCGATGCAAGCCCACGCTCGGGTGTTGTCGAGGTTCCCATCCTCGTCTCCGTCTGGCTCTGGCACCGCTGCATCGACGCCGCGGTAAAGCCCCCGTTGGTCCACTACCCTCTTGCCCTGGTGGGCCATCACGACTAAGCGTGCTCGCCTTGCGATGGGGTATCTAGCCCCTCTTCGCCCTCCGGAACGCCCAGGTAGTCGATGGTGTGGACGTTCCTGGCTCTCAGGTTGTCCTCAAAGAGCCATCCATCGTCCAGCCCGGTGTATGTGGCTACGAGGTTGGCGTCGCTGTAGCCCACCTCTCCCAGCTTCTCGGACGTCGCCGGCTCCGAGTGGACGTATCCCGAGAGGACCGCCCTGTCACCTTCGGAGGCAACAAGCCGAGCGTCCCGAATGAAACAGGCGTTGCTCTCCTCGCCGACATGGGGCCACAGGCACCCAGCACTGACGATGAACCGCCTGCCCTTGGGATCCTCGTGCAGTGCGATCTCCTCCACCATCTACCTCCAGGGCTGAATCCCGACCCCTGTATAGGGCGATGCTCCCAGTTGGCAGCTACTACCCGCCGAGTCCTACAGGGAATGGAAGGGGTTAGCAGAAACCTCTCGGTGGCTGTCCCGGCTAACTCGCTCGTCCCAGTCCAAGATAACAATCATCGGGCACTTCTGTGAGTTCTCACTATCAGCGACGATCTGTATTGGCACCTCGGTGACCCACCAATGGTCCAGAAGATCCCTGCAGGTCGCCTTCAGTAGCGCGGGGCTCCCGACCAAACTCGGCAGGTCCCTAGGCATAACTGCGGGTGAGGCGCGGAGAAAGAGCTTGCGAGCACCCTCGCCTGGTACGATCACCGTCGGAGGATCATCGATGATGTCAAAGGTCGCCTTTGACGTGAAGAGGCGCCCCGCGACACTCAGGGCGGGCCCAATCCCTGCATTCACCATCCCAATTACAGCAAGGACTTCCCGGTCTCGAGAGTCGGTAGTGTTGAAGTGCATACTTGTCACGTGTATGTACGGACAGAGCGAAGCCTCTCTTGTCAGGATGGACTCTTTGAGTTGGCGTTCGGCGGTCTCCGCATACTGGTCTGTGGTCTTCGCGTAGTGGTCAGTCACTCGGATCAGTACGAACGTCAGGACAGCGACAGCTATGGACCCAAGGGCCTGGATGGCTCCTGCGTTGCGGTTGAGTGCTTCAACTACCGACTTCAGCACGAACAGCGTCGTATCTATCCACTCCATCTCACAGCCCCACCGCCGCGGCCGCGTTCTCCCTGAACAGGTTGGCGTCCCTGATGTACCTGCGGACCATGGCCACGGAGCGATGGCCTGTCTGGCCCATGATGGCTCGCTCGCTTACCCCGTTCATCGCCGCAGCGGTGGCCAGCCCCGCCCTGAGGCTGTGCCCCGAGTAGTTGGCCGGGTCCAGTCCAGCAGCTGCGGCTGTCCTCTTCACCATGCGGGCAACACCCCTGTCGGAGAGCCGCCCGGTCAGGAGCTGGCCGTGGCG
This sequence comes from Chloroflexota bacterium, assembly GCA_021806765.1. The sequence continues at coordinate 19,517 of JAJZQR010000021.1, forward strand.
GTTGACCGGACGGAAGAGTGGGCCGTCAGAGATCGCCGCAGCCCTCAGCCAGTCCTGCAGCGCCCGCACGGGGCAGGTGAGGAAGTTGGAGCCGAAGGGGATCCCCTTCTTGTAGCCGGCACCCTCCTGGTCAGTCTTGGAGCGCCGCAGGGTGATGACCATCCCCTCTCGGGTGAAGGCGACGTCGGCGACATCCAGGGAGACCAGCTCGCTCCGGCGGAAAGCACCGGCGAAGCCTAGCAGCAGCATCGCCCGATCCCTGATCCCCATTAGCGTGTCGGGGAGGCGATCCGCCATCGCCTTCACCTCGGCCGTAGTGGTCGGGGCCTTGCCCTGCTGAGCGGTCCCCCTGGCTCGCCGGATCCCCTTCCAGACCGCCCGCACCTTGGCATCCTTGATCGGGGTCTCGTGGCCGGCTGCATGGTGGGCCTGGGAGATGGAGACCATGCGGCGCTGGATCGTGCTGACCCTGCAGCTCTCGGCCAGATCGGTGATGTACATGGCCACCGTCTCGGCCGCGGCCGGCAGGGCAACCAGCTGGTGAGCCTCGCACCAGGATTGGAACTGCTGCCAGTCGGAGCGATAGGCGCGGGCGGTGTTGGCCGCCTTCGACTGCTGGACATACTCCCGGGCCTTCTCGGCCACATCGCCCAGCTCCACCAGGTGCGCCAGCTGGACCGCTGCAATTGCCTGCTCCATCTTCTATCCCTCCCGACCATAGATAGCCATCTTGATGATCTGTCGCGCCCGTTGGGTCCCAATCCGGCGCTGCTCCAACAGATCGCCGGCAAGAGCTTGGACGGCGGCCCAGTGTTCCGGCAGAGAGAGAATCGTCCGAGCCCGCCAGAAGAGCCAGCCGATGTAAGCCCCTGTTTCCTCGGCTCCACCGCACATATAGCTGGCCAGGTCAACGGCCTGCCGAGTGTCGCTGTTGGCTCCTCGCCAGTTGTGCCTCCCCCTAAAGAGAGCCTCGGCCACCGGCCCCGCCAGACTGGTGATGATCCCTGACTCCACCATGCGTCGGGTCTTCCCGTCGGTCTCGTAGTCGGGGTGAAAGCTGTCAGGCCAGGGCCAGTAGGCCACATGTCCCAGCATGTCCCCGTCGGCGACGATGGAGATCTCCCGGACCCGTCTCCCCACGACGTAGGCAGCGACTGCGTGGCCGGCCTCGTGGTAGGCCGTAGCCTCCCACCTCTTGTGGTCAGTCGCCCTCATTGGCTATCTTCCCCCTTCCCCTGGTTCTGGTCTGGCAGCCACACCAGGGCGGTTGTCGGTCGGACCCGTGGGTCCTCGGCCTCCGGATATCGGATGGCCACCCTTATGGTCCTCGGCTGGACTGGGGGCTCTTCAGTCTTCACCAGAACCGTTATCGACTGGGCCGCGGGCTTGTCGGTCTCCAGGCGCCGGACGGCTGCCCTGATCCCTGGCCGGTGGGCCTCGCAGACCAAGCCGCCCCGTTGCTCGTCGATCACCATGGCCAGCCGGCCGCAAGGGGCGCCATCTTCCAGGCAAGCGATGCACTTTCCGACCATCTTCCACCCCCCCCATCAGTGCTACTGTCCAATAACTATCACTTATCGGACAGCAGGATAGAGCCAGGGGTGGAGGTGGTCAACAGACATCACTTCTCACATCGCACAGAACGAGCGCCATCATGGATTTGACGGACTTCACGGACTTTATTGACACATGGTCCGTGGTTGCTGTAGTATCGTGGCAGGACGGCATATATCAGACCTTAAGTTCTATTACTGACACAAGACCGAATCTCCCGCAGGTTGAGTGTATTCTTCCCCTCAGCACGGACAGGGGGGAGGATAGATGCCAGAGGAGCCGAGTGTGCTTACACCAAGACAGGTAGCCGAGCGACTCGTTGTCCACGAGCGCACCGTTATCCGGCTAATTGAACGGGGCGAGCTGCGAGCCCTCAAGGTGGGTAGGCAGTGGCGGATCCCCAAGGAAGCCTTTGAAGCCTACCTGCGCGGCGAGCACCAAGTGAAGGAGAGCGAGGCGTAGCAGCCGAACCATAGTCGCAGTATCTACTGCAGCTTGGAGGTGTAAGGCGTAACTGGAGGCGTCGCCAGCCGAAAGAGCCATACTCGGAGGACAACCCGCATGACGGCGGGTAAAAAAGAAATGGCCACCGATCTGATACATCGGTGACCACCAGTTGCGAGGCTTTGGAGGGCCATTCGCGTGACTACCGTACTGCCACAAACACCCTCTGTCAATCCCCCTACCGAGGAGCAGCCCATCGTATCCCTCGAAGAGCACCGAAGGGGCCGCACAGAGCACAGACAGGTCCTCCCCAAGGCGGTCAATGGCTCCGGGAACTACGATCTTCTCTTGATGGAGCTGGGGCAGACCGTAGAGGACATGCTCCACGATGCGATACCCCGCGAGGTCGCCAGCTTTCACAGCGCCCACGTCCGCGAGGTCCTTCGCGAGGACATCCAGCTGATGGTGCTGCAGGAGGTCGCCGCGGCGATGCGAAAGCACATCCGCGAGTACCACAGTTAGCTGACTGGATCCGGCGCCGCCAAGAGAATCAAGTGGGGGCAGTGACTCGACAGCCGCCCCCACTTGCCTCAGACCATAAGCGAGCTGCGAAGCAAGGAGATAGTCCGATGGAGAAGCCTTCAAGAGCAATACCCAGTAAGACCGATGGCGCCCAGAACCGGCTTCAGGCGGCCAGGGATCGGGTGCAGGCTGCCATGGCCGAGCTGCATTCTGCTCTTGTGGAGATGGCGGTAGCAGTAGGCAATGCAGGGGCTGGGTTCAGAACATCCGCCTGCCCAAGCGACAACCGGATGACTTACCGGGTGGCGGAGGTGGCGAAGGCCTTCGGAGTTAGCGACGACCTGGTGATGAAAAGGATCAACGCCGGGGAGCTTCGGGCAGTGCACATGGGCGGGGCTCTGCTGATCCGCAGGGCTGATCTGGAGGCATATCTGGGGCAGCTGAGCTGATCCAAGCCAAAGGCGATCCCGAGCCTGAAGATGGTCCGCCGGCTACACCGACTCCCAAAAGCAAGACCGACGGTCGCTGGACAGAGCGACCGCCGGCGGTAACCACAGGAGGATAGGTCCCATGGCACATCCGGATTCTACCGCCGTCCAGCCTAACGCGGTCTCCGAAGTCTTGCCCGTTGATCCTGATGCCCCAGGTTTCCTGCCGCAACACAGCGTCAGGTCTGTCCTCGTGCCAGCCGAGATGGCCGTTGATGCCCGTCTTGTGGCGTTTCCCGTAGCTGGGCACTGCATGGAGCCGCAGATCTCAGACGGTGACCTGGCCGTGGTCGATATGGCCAACCGGTGTCCTCGGCCGGGTGACATCGCGATGATCTTTGTGCCAGGCGACGGTCTCAAGATCAAACGGTGGACTGGCCTGAATGGGTGCTTCGTGGATGCCCACGGCCTTGAATGCCTACTCCCCGATGCGAGTATCAAGGGTGTGGTGGTTGGCTCCATATCTACGCACTCGGAGGCGAACCGTGGCTGAGCAGAACCACTCCGCCGACGAGCCGCCCCTTGGTCTGCTGGCTAAGTTCTATGATGCGATGGAGGGGATTGCCCGCCGTGTCGTCCAGGAGGAGTTGAAGCACTATCCCCAGAGCAGCCACCAAGTGGAGGAACTGCTCACCAGGATGGCAGAGATGCATCGGGACATCATGAAGGAGCACATCGCAGAGTACCACCGGACGCCGCCGCCGGAGCCCGAGTTGGGCACACCGGCCTGGAGGATCCTGAGGGCAAACTGACGCAACGACGTCTCTTCGGCCGGCGTGATCCCGACAATACCCCAGGGCGCTGGTGGGCAGCTGCTGGCGCTCCCTGACATTGGGAGAAATGTGGAATGAAGCAACCATCTCGCCGCGGCGGCCGACCGAAGCGCCACATGAGATGGACGACCGCTCCCATGCCCCGGGAGGCATGGGAGCGCGGGCTGCCGAAGCTCACCGACCTCATCGAGGCCGACGTGCAGGCGGCACTGGAGCGGGGCGACCTGGTCCAGGTGGACCGGGGCGATTACGTCGAGATCGTGCCGGCAACGGCGCCGAGGGCAGACCAGGCGACTACGTTGGGGCCGCGTTCCTCGGTCCCAAGCGCTCGCTCTCGTAGGTAGCCTCGGCACCTTTCCATCTTCTGCCCTGATGCTATAATCCGCACAAACCAAATGGCCCACACTCGTAGCTTGCCGGCGCCGGTGTGAGCCAATCTTAGGGCCTAACCATATCCTATTCAGTTGCAGGGAAATGGTAGGGGCCTTGTATCCCTATTGTCAAGATGTTCGTCGCGGGCGCCGGCATATCGGCGCCCATTTTCGTTGCCACGACCCGCGCAACTCACGCAGCCTATATAAGTATTGCGTAGGTTGCGTGAGTCATCGACACACCGATGGTGTGGGCAGGGGCCGCAACGGCCGGCGAACTCGGGCGGCTGGCACCTATCCGGGTTTCTCGGCCATGCTGAAGCGACGGCCTTTGCCTTAAGGAGAACAGCCTTGGCAATCGATCAGAACGGCAAGCGAGAGCGGGCGGCATTCTACGGCCAAATCAGTCCAGAGGAGCTGGCGGCCTTCTACGGCCGGAACAGCACTGACGAGCAGGTAGAAGCCGGCACCATCGAGAACCAGATCGACTTCAAGCGCCGTTGGGCGGATCTGCACCAGGTCAAGCTGTTCAAAGACTACCTGGACGAAGGGGTGAGCGGTACCATCCCTATTCACGAGCGCCCCTTTGGCAGCCAGATGATGGCTGATGCCAGGGCCCACAAGTTCAAGGTGGTCCTGGTCTGGAGACTGGATCGCTTCGCCCGTCGGCTGAAGGTGCTGCTCGACGCCTACGAGGCCTTGGACGAGCTGGGGATCGCCGTCCGCAGCATGACCGAGCCGATCGATACCTCCACCGCTATCGGCCGCCTCCTGATGCAGATCCTGGGCTCCTTCGCCGAGTTCGAGCGCGAGAGCATTCTGGAGCGATCCGCCCTCGGTCGCCAGAGGGCGCTGAGAGAGGGCCGATGGGTCGGGGGCCTCACGGCATACGGATACAAGGTGGTCGAGCATCGGCTGATCATCGATCCGGAAGAGGCCCCCGTGGTGGCTCGCATGTTCCGCCTCTACACGAAGGACCTGATGGGCCTGGAGGGGATGGCCGACCTTCTCAACGCCGAGGGTGTCCCGACCGTCTACGACCGTCGGAAGTTCGAGTCGAAGCGATGGCCCGACGGAGAGTTCAGGTGGTGCGCCGGCACTGTCTCGAGGATGCTCCGCAATGCCATCTATGTGGGCCGCTACCAGGTCGGGAAGGTGAAGGGCGGGGAGATCGTCGAATATCCGGTCCCCGCCATCGTCGATCGGGCGACATTCGACGCTGCGCAGGAGCGACTGAAGCAGCGCCTCTCCGAGTGTCGGCGGGCAGATGGTCGCATCTACCCGCTCACCGGGATCTTCCGCTGTTGGTGTGGGCGGGCCATTGTGGGCGACGGGAGCCACAAACAGGGGAAGTTCTACTACGTCTGCCAGGATGGTCACTTCAGGCGGCGAGCCGAGGAGGTGGAGGGCAAGATCTGGCAGGACGTGGCCCAATTCGCCCGCAATCCGGGGGAACCCATCGCAGAGCTTCACGAGAAGATGAAAGGGCAGGCGAAGGAAACCGAGGATGTCGCGGCGGAACTGGCGGACGTGGGGCGACAGATCATGGCGAAGAAGGGAGAGCAGGACAGCGTCATCACGCTCTTCCGACGGAAGCGCATCTCCGAGGACCAACTCGACAAGCAGCTAGATGAGCTGAACCGCGAGATCCAAGCGTTGACCGAGAGGCAGCAGGCCCTGCTCGCGGTCCAGATGCGCGCTCAGGCTCAAGAGGCCGACATGATCTCGGCCGAGGCCATGCTGGAAGAACTTCGGGTCGCGGTGGACCAGGTGGAGCAAGACTCTCGCTCCGGGGATCCTGAAGTGATCCGGCGGGCTATGTTGACCGAGCAACGGATGTTCAAGAGGCTCATCAAGGTGCTGCGCGCAGAGAAGGACAAGAGCGTAACCGTGGTCTATCGGTTCCGGGGCAGCCAGGATGGACCCGAGGGGAATGGCGAGTCCGGCTCTGGACCTTCACGGTCGGATGGACTTGCACATGGGTCGCAGGTGAGCAGCCCGACCCGATCGCCGTAGCGGGTCCGGAAGTCGCGGAACTTCTGGTTGGACAACGCCTTGATGGGGGTGGTGTAGAGGGCTCGGAGCCCCCTGGCCAGGGCCAGGTGGACGGCGAACTCGGCGATCACCGTCTTGCCGGTGCCGGTGGGGGCGGCTACCAGCACGGAACGGCCCTCGGCGAGGGCATGGATGGCTTCGGATTGGAAGGGGTCCAGCCGGAAAGGCAGGCTGGAGAAGAACTCATCTACGGGATCGACGGGCAAAGGCTACTCCTGACGACTTCGTGTGCCGGCCAACGGGGGAGTCCGGCGGGGGCGTCGCCCCCCGATTCAGATTATACCAGCCGGTGGGCATGGCTCTTGCCACCCCTGGCAGAAGGCCGGAGCCGGCAGGGCGCCGGCGACGGCCGGCGGCGAGGCAGGCCTCGCCCGGCAGCGAAATCCCTATGGAAAAGGTGCTGGAAGCCGATGTCTCAAGAGGAATACTCCTACGTTTCCCGGGAACTGGAGAGAGAGTGGAGCTCCACCCCTCTCAGCCACAGCCATCCCTGGGAAGAGATCCAGGACGACGTCCATTTCGGCTGGGACCAGGCGATGAGCCCCGAGTTCAATGGCGCCCAGTGGGATGACGTGAGGGATGTGCTCCAGCAGCGTTGGGAGGAGAGCTATCCCCACCCTGGCTACGAGGACTGGCGGGTTGTGGGTGAGGCGGTGCGGTTGGGCTTCAACCGCGCCAAGGAGCAGGTAAGCTAGACAGCCAGAGGGGACGGGGGCCAGGGACCGGGGAACGGGACTGGAGACCATCCCCCGGCCCCTGCCCCCCGACCCCATCGTCAGACCAGCCTCAGCCCCAGGACCCTCCCCATCCCCAGCAGCAGCTCTCTGGCCTGGGGTGCCGAGGGCCCGCGCCCCTGGCCCTGCAGTATCCTCTCGGCGAGCTCTCGCAGGATGTTGATGGCTCTGGGGGTGTCCATGTCGTCGTCCATGGCATCCAGGAATGCCGCTCCCTCCTCCAGCTCCTGGGGGCGCAACGGCAGCTTGGCCCTCTCGCCGGATGCCGCTTCGGTCAGCAAGGCGGAGAGGCTGGAGGCCTCCGCCAACTCGGCCTCCTCGTGCTCCCAGGGGTCCGTGTGGTGGTGGCCCAGCAGCAGGAGACGGAGGCCGTCGGAGCTGTAGCGATCCAGCAGTTCGTGGACCATCACCAGGTTGCCGCGGGATTTGCTCATCTTCTCGCCCTGGTAGTAGACCATGGCGGTGTGGACCCAGTAGCGGCCGAAGGGGTGCCGGCCGCTGTAGTTCTCCGATTGGACGATCTCGCTATCGTGGTGGGGGAAAACCAGATCGTACCCGCCGCCGTGGATGTCGATGGTCTCCCCCAGGTAGCGCGTAGCCATGGCCGTACACTCGACGTGCCACCCAGGCCGGCCCATACCCCAGGGGCTATCCCACCGGGGCTCGTCTGGACCCGAGTGCTGCCACAGGACGAAATCCAGGGGATCCCGCTTCAGGGGGTCGCGGGGATCGTTGCCCCGCTCGTTGGCCACCGGCAACATCTCCGCTCGCGTGAGGTGGCTCAGCCGTCCGTAGGAAGGGTCGCGCCGCACCTGGAAGTAGACGTTGCCGCCGGCCCGGTAGGCGTAGCCCTTCTGGAGCAGCACCTTGGTGATCTCGATCACCTTGGGTATCTCCTCCGTGGCCTTGGGGAAGACGTCCGGCGGCAGGACGTTCAGGTCGGTCATGTCCTGCTGGTAACGCTGGGTCTGGTCGACGGCCAGTCGATCCCACGGCACCTTCAGCTCCTGGGCCTTCCGCAAGATGTCGTCGTCCACGTCGGTGACGTTCTGGACGTACCTGGTGCTGTGGCCCAGGTATCGAAGGTAGCGGACCAGGACGTCGTAGAAGACGTAGGTGAAGGCATGGCCCAGGTGGGTGGTGGCGTAGGGGGTGATGCCGCAGACGTAGAGGGTGACCGGCTCTCCACACGGGACGAAGGGTTCTTTGCGGCGCGTCATGGTGTCGTACAGCAGCACAGCTCTCTCGCTTCTCCCAGGGTTCGGGCGGGCCGACTTCCGCCGAGTAGAGACCTTGCATAGGGCATACCCGACGCGGCCGGCGTGACAGGGGCGTGGCCTCCCGGCCATAATGCCTATAGAAGATCTATAGACGCCCCCATCGTATAGCGGCCTAGGACATCACCCTTTCAAGGTGGAGATCGGGGGTTCGAATCCCCTTGGGGTACCGAAGGGGACGGATACCGAACAGGGAACGAGAGGTCCCCCACGCTGGAGGAACTCTCGTTTGGCGGCAGGGAGACGTTGCTGAGATCGGGGCTGCTGGACCGGCTCACTTGAGCCGGTCTTTTCATTTCGCGGGGAGTACTGGGGTTAGGCGGCCACGTCGACTATCGCGGTGATGACCGTGGGGATGGCATCGCTTTCGGGCACCAGCTCGCCATGAGCCTCCAGGTCGGCTATGTAGCCCTCAATGGCATCCCTCGCCATCGAGATGGCCTCCTCCAGGGTGTCGCCCTCAGTGACGCAGCCGGGCAGAGCCGGGACGGTCACGGTGTAGCCACCGCCTTCTTCTGGGGGGGCGGGGTGAAGCTCTATGCGGTAGTGCTTGGTGCTCACAGCAGCCTCCTTAGATCGTCGGCGGTCAACCCCGCCTGCTTGAGGATCGCTTCGAGCGTTCCGGTTTTCATGTCCCGTCGATGGAATGGAACCGCTATCGGCCCGGGTTTCGTGGAATGGCGGAGTATCTTGTGGCTGCCGGTCTGCCGCGTCTCGAACCAACCGTCTCTTCCCAGTGCCCGCAGCAGCTCCGCCGCCGTGACCCTCGGTAGCCTTGTCACTGCTCCGTCTTTGAGTTGTCCGATTCCTTCTGCCGAACATAACGGGACCGCCGAGCTGCGCGTCGCCGCCCGGCGTGGCGCTGATAGCTTGCCTTGTTCCGGCAACTGACTGAGCAATAATTCTGCATTCCAAGGCCTTCGAAGGACTTCCCGCAGACAGGGCATGCCTTTTCCAATAGGGTGTCGTGTCGGACGATGACTCGCTCGCGCTTCTTCTCCATGCACCACCTTGACGCTCATTCGTCATCTATCTTGTGTCCAAGATACCTCGCAACCCCTTGGCAGTCAATGTTCATGAGACCACATTGCTCATGAACGCGGAAGTCAGCCGCAAATGGAGAGCCGGCGGTCGAGACGGAACCTCAACCGCCGGCATTGCGATACGAAAGAAGCTCGCATCGCATGGAAGACTATACCAGCAGCGATGGTCGACTGAAGCCACCAGTAGAGCTGTTCCAGTTGATTGCCAGGACCAGTGTTCAGGGCGCCGCCGACGCCATCGCCGTCCACGAGGCAAGGTTCCACCACCCTGCCGCCCGCAAGGGAAGACTCACCTTCACCTCCACAGAGGGGCTGGCGGAGTATGTTCTGAAGATAGCCCAGGCTATCCTGGAAGACCATCGAACAGAGGAGCACGAACCGGCGGTGGGCAGCATCCATTGGTGAGAACTCAGGGCGAACTGAGGGTGGAGAAGGGCGGGCTGGGAGGGCATCCCAGCCCGCTAATGGCGTTCCCCGGAAGCGAGCAGTTGCAGCGATCGGGGTTGATGGACCGGCTCAAGTGGGCCGGCCCTTTCATTGTGCGTCCGGCACGGGCGCGGACTTGGAGGTGAGAGACCTCTACGGTGGAGGCAGCACCTAACCGTTAGCTAAGAGCAAGGGCGTCACCGTGAGGTGGGGTCTGGAGGAAGCTGGAGGCAAAGCTGCGAGCCGATGGACAAGAACCGCGTAGGAGGCGGGGTCGTCCTGGGCGAGCCTGCAATCTGAGGCGAAGCCCGATGCTGTCCGGATGGCGGCTACGTATACGCGGCGGTTGCGCAGCGAAGGTCCGCGACCTTACCCGGGGAGACCTGCTCTGGTGCCGAAGAGGCGAGCCGAACCGAGAGGGGAGGTAAGCTGGGGCAGGGGTCAGCCGAGGAGGCCTCGCGATGGAGGAGCGCATCCGGCGGCTGCGGACAAAGCTGCTGGGCTGGGTGGGCTACTTTGCGTTGGCAGACACGGCGAGTGTGTTTGGAAGGCTGGATGAGTGGCTGAGGCGACGGCTTCGGATGGTGTACTGGCGGCAGTGGAAGCGAGGGCGAACGCGACGCCGAAACCTGAGGGCGCTGGGGATGCCGGGGTGGATGGGCCGAATGGTGATCTCACGAAAAGGACCCTGGCGCAACGCGGGAAGCCCGCCGATGCAAGCCGTACTAACGAACGACTACTGGTCCAAGTTAGGGCTGGTGAGCCTGGCGGGGCAGTACCGCGCTATCCGGAATGAATGGCGAACCGCCGGATGCGGACCCGCATGTCCGGCGGTGTGAGAGGAGGGTAGGGCAACCTACCCTCCTACTCGATCTTCAGGGAATCCACAGCACACTTTCCCGCGTTAAGGTTCTATAATGCAGCCTGGCACCGGGGTTGGCGCCGTGGATGAGGAACCCATGCTTCCCGGAGTGAATCCGTTGGGGTCGCTCCGATTTCGCGGTGAGGGAAGAAAGGAGAGGCAAGGTGTTCGACTGGCGGATTCGTCAGGCCAGGATCCTGGATGGCTCGGGAACTCCGTGGTTCCGGGGAGATGTAGGGATCAGCGATGGTCGCATCGTCGCCGTGGGCGACCTGACCGAAGTCGCTGCCAAACGGGAGCTTGATGCGAGCGGTCTGTGTCTGGCCCCCGGGTTTATCGACGTTCACACCCATTCGGACTTTTCTCTGCTCCGTTTCCCTCGCGGTGAGAGCCGGATTTCCCAGGGTGTTACTACCGAGGTTGGGGGTAATTGCGGCCTCGCCCCGTTCCCTGTGGATCCGGTGCGGCTCGACCTGTTGCGACAGTCCACCTCCTTTATGGCGGCTACCCTCTCCTGGGAGTGGAGATCCGCTAACGATTTTGTTCGGTTTCTCGAGGGCTTACCGCTGAGCCACAACCTGATGCTGCTCGCTGGCCATGGCGCTATTCGGACTGCCGTCATGGGGTTCGAGCGTAGGCCGCCCACGGCTGAGGAGTTGGAGGGGATGAAGCGGCTGGTCGCGGAGGCGATGGAAGCCGGCGCGGCCGGACTCTCCTCGGGGTTGATCTACGCCCCGGGTAGCTTCGCTCAGACGGACGAGTTGGTAGAGCTGTGCAAGGTGGTGTGTCGGTATGGAGGGCTCTACACGACTCACATGAGGAACGAGTCCGACCGATTGCTGGAGTCGGTTAGGGAGGCCCTCACCATCGGACGGCAGGCGAGTGTGCCGGTGCAGATATCCCACCACAAGGCTGTGGGAGATCGCAATTGGGGACGGGTGCGAGATAGCCTGGCCCTGGTTGACGAGGCCCGTCGCGCGGGCCAGGATGTGACCCTCGACCAGTACCCCTATACGGGGGCCAGCACCACCTTCACCGCGATGATCCCAGAGTGGGCTATGGAAGGGGGTGTGGCCGCGCTCCTTGAGCGGCTGCAGGACCCGAGCCTTCGGGATCGCATCGCGGTGGAAACCGAACAGAAGAGCCCCTACGGATGGGACCGGGTAGTGGTGGCGGCGGTTCGGAAGCCGGAGCACAGCCGGTACGAGGGTCTCAACATCGAGGATATGGGGAAGCTTCAGGGTGTGGATCCCGTCCTGGCGGCGCTGGATCTGCTGGAGGCCGAGGAGGGTCCCTTCTCCATCATACGGTTTGGGGCCTGTGAGGAGGACGTGGAGTACGTCATGCGGCACCCCCAGGTGATGGTGGGGAGCGACGGCTACTCCATCTCTCCGGCCCTGGGAGCGAAGCCGCACCCCCGAAACTACGGGACCTTCCCCCGGGTGCTGGGGCGATACGCGAGGGAGAAGGGGATCATGTCTCTGGAAGAGGCAGTGCGGAAAATGACTTCGCTGCCGGCCCAGCGCTTCGGGCTGCGAGACAGGGGTCTCGTCCGCCCGGGCCAGGTGGCCGACCTGGTGCTGTTCGACCCTGCGTCCGTGGCGGATACCGCCACCTATGCGGAGCCTCATCAGTATGCCGCGGGGATTCAGTGGACCATGGTTGCCGGTGAGATGGTGTGGCAGGAGGGCAAGGACACCGGCGCCGTCGTCGGGAAGGTGCTGAGGGCCGGGTCGGAGCGGAGTGCCGGCGCGCCGTAAGCGGTCGGGGTTGTTGTTGGGGGCCCGGGCGTCCCGGCCGCCGTTCGTAGACGGAGTCCTAAGACGTGCGGGCAAGAGGCCCGCGCTCCCAGCGACGCGGTGGTGCCCTCCCAGATGTCTGCCGGCGCCCCAGAGCCTTCGTGCCGTGCGCAGCTACTTCGCACTGTTACTGCTCAGCGATTATGACCGCTAATTGCTCAGGGAAAATGTCCGTTTGGAGTCGGGGGCTCTGCCCCCGAACCCCTGGAGTTTTCAAGGCATGGGGGGATAGCTCTGGATATCCTGGGGAGA
>JAJZQR010000330.1 GCA_021806765.1 Chloroflexota bacterium
AGCTAGCGCGGAGGTCGAGGGCTTCGCGGGCCGATGGGATCGGAAGATGCGAGGGGAACCTCGGGGTGTGGGTTTGCTCTAAGGAGGTTAGTGAGGTAAAATCCTAGAAAACCCCAGAGTGGGCGAGCGGCCGTCGGGGAGGTTGGTATCAGAATGGCAGTCAGACCGATCGTGCTACTGGGCGATCCCATACTCCGCCAGAAGGCGAAGAGGATCACCCGATTTGACCCGTCGATACAACAGTTGATAGATGACATGATCGAGACCATGCGGGCTGCGCCCGGTACCGGGTTGGCGGCGCCCCAGGTTGGTGTGCCCCTCCGCGTGGTGGTCATTGAGGTGGATGAGCAGGTTACGGTCCTGTGCAACCCTGAGATCACGGAGCTGCAGGGGGAGTACGAGCCCGAGGAAGGCTGTCTCTCCATCCCCGGCTACGTAGCCAACGTGAAGCGAGCCCTGAAGGTGACGGTGAAGGCCCGGAACCGCCGCGGCAAGGAGATCAAGATCAAGGCCGACGGTCTGCTGGCTCACGCCATCCAGCACGAGGTGGATCACCTGGACGGCATCCTCTTCATCGACCGGCTGCCGAGCCTCGACCTGTTGAGGAAGGTGCCGGAGCGGCCCGAGGAAGAGGCCGAGGAAGAGGAGGAGACCGTCGAGAGCAATGTCTGACGCAGTGCACAAGGCCGCAGTCACCGGGAAGTGCTGAGTGCTGAGTGGTGATGGACGCAGGACCAGCACCCCGGCGAAATTGACATTTTGGGGTGCCCGGAGCTATACTTCAGCGGCAGCGGGCGGTAGAGAGGATAGCTCCTCCATCCGGTCACTTCAGGCGCCACAGTTGGAGGACGGGCGAGGGCCACGTCCTCGCTTTGTGTTGATCGACTGGGCAAGCCGTAAGCGTTCCACCAGTATCGTCGGACACTAAATGGCGGGGATTCTCACGCCTGAAAGGCAGCATCGCGCATGAGAAGAAACGTTCTGATCACCTTCTTCGGCATCGTCGTTCTGTCCGTCTTTGCGCTGGTAACCATCTGGCCCCACAATCCCGAGAAGTACCTGCCTTTTGGTGCGGGCCTTCCACAGGGCAACGGCATCCACCTCAAGATAGGGAACTGGGAGTTCGATCGCGGTCCCTTCAAGCTGGGGCTCGATCTGGTGGGCGGTACCCACCTGCTGCTGCAGGCGGACATGTCGAAGGTTGCCCCGGCCGATCAGGCGGCAGCCCTGCAGGGCGTGATCAACGTTATCGAGCGCCGCATCAACGCCTACGGTGTGAGCGAGCCGATCGTCCAGGCCCAGGGTACCGATCGGGTGATCGTGGAACTCCCCGGCGTCAAGAACGTGGAGCAGGCCATCAGCCTGATCGGCGAGACGGCCCAGATGGACTTCCGCGAGCAGGTGACGGGCTCGGACGGCAAGACCCAGTGGGTCATCGCCAAGGCCACGGGCTCCGATGGCCAGCAACACGAGTTGACCGGTCAGTACTTCAAGCACGCCGACGTAGCCTTCGATCCCACGACGGGGGCTCCCAAGATCCTGTTTCAGTTCAACGACGAGGGCGCCAAGTTGTTCGAGCAGATAACCCAGCGCAACCTCTACAAGCCGCTGGGCATCTTCCTGGACAACCAGCCGATCTCGACCCCGACCGTGCAGGCGGTCATCTCCGGCCAGGGCGAGATCACCGGCCAGTTCACCCTGGACGAGGCCAAGAACCTGGCCATCCAGATGAACGCCGGCGCCCTGCCGGTGCCGGTGAAGGTGATCCAGCAGCAGGACGTGGACGCTACGCTGGGTAGCGACTCGGTGGCCAGGAGCCTCATCGCCGGCGAGATCGGTCTTGCGGTGGTGATGGTCTTCATGGTCATGTACTACCGGCTACCCGGCGTGCTGGCCTCAGGCGCCCTGGCTGTGTACTCCATGCTGGCGATGGCCGAGTTCAAGCTGATCCCGGTGACCCTGACCCTGGCGGGCATCGCCGGTTTCATCCTGTCCATCGGTATGGCGGTGGATGCCAACATCCTGATCTTCGAGAGAATGAGAGAGGAGATGCGCTCGGGGAAGACCCTGAGAGCCGCCATCGACGCCGGCTTCGACCGAGCCTGGCCGTCCATCAGGGACTCCAACTTCTCGACGCTCATCACCTGCGTGATCCTGTTCTGGTTCGGGTCCAACTTCGGGACCAGCATCGTCATGGGCTTCGCCCTGACCCTGGGGTTGGGCGTTATCACCAGTATGTTCTCGGCCATCACGGTGACCAGGACCTTCCTCAGGATGCTGGTGAGCACCGGGCTAGCGACCAGTAGCTGGTTCTTCGGTCTGGAGAAGTCGTCGGCGCCGGTTGCGACGGCAGCCGCAGCCCAGGAAACGAGGGGGTAGCCGAGACATGATGCTCGATATCGTCGGTAAGAGATACTGGTTCTTCCTGCTGTCGATCCTGGTGCTGGTGCCGGGGGTCATCTCCCTGGTGCTGCCGGGGGGGCTGCGGCCCGGCATCGACTTCGCCAGTGGGTCGATCATGACCGTACAGTTCGACAAGGTGATAGACCAGTCCGATCTGCGGAACGAGTTCACCACCCTCGGCCACCCTGAAGCGATAGTGCAGAAGTCGAACACGGGCGCTAGCGGCAGCACCTTCATCGTGCGCACCTACACGTTGAAGGGCGAGCAGAAGGATGCTTCCGGCAAGGTGACGGCGCCCTCCGAGCGGCAGACCGTGGAAGACGCGTTGAAGCAGAAGTTCGGCAATCTGGAAGTGCTGTCCTTCGACTCCGTGTCCCCGATCATCGCGTCGGAGATCGTTCGGAACGCTGTGATCGCCGTGGCGGCGGCCTCGTTGGGCATCCTGCTCTACATCGCCTACGCCTTCAGGCGAGTGAAGAAGTCGCTCCGATGGGGTGCCTGCGCCGTGATCGCCCTGGTCCACGACTCCCTGGTGGTGCTGGGGGTCTTCTCGATCCTCGGTCGCTTGTTCAACGTCGAGGTGGACGCGCTGTTCATTACGGCGGTGATGACCATAATCGGCTTCTCGGTCCACGACACCATCGTGGTGTTCGACCGGATCCGGGAGAACTACGGCCGGCGGATCGGTGACCGCTTCGAGAACGTCGTCAACCACAGCATCATGCAGACCATGGGGCGGTCTCTGAATACCTCCCTGACGGTGCTGCTGGTGCTGATGGCGCTGTTCCTGTTTGGTGGCGTGACCACGAAGACCTTCGTGTTGGCGCTGCTGATCGGCATCGTGACGGGGACCTACTCCTCCATCTTCGTGGCGGCCTCGCTGCTGGTGGTGTGGGAGAACGGGGAGATCAAGTCCGGATGGCGCCGGCTGTTCGGCGGCAACGACCGAAGGTCGGCCAGCCCGGCGAGGTAGGCGGTCTCACATCCGCGACAGTCGGAGATTCGAACGGCGGGATCCGAAAGGATCCCGCCGTTCTTGTATGCGCGCGTGGTGGGCGCTGACTTGGAGGTGGACGGCCTCCACATGGGAAGCAACCCCTTGTCACGACCCTAGATAGAGGGGAAAGCCAAGCTGCCGGCCATGCAAACGCGCCAAACCCAACCAACCCGATGCCCGCCATTTCGTGTGTTGAGGAGTTCCCCACCCTGAAGCCCACGGATAGTCTGACCAGCGAGGCGACATGGGTTCGCCGTAGGTAGATGTCCCAAGTGCCCACGGCTTAGGTTGCTCATGGGCGTGTCTTCTCCTCCCGAACGAAAACTGCCGCGCCCGGGCCGTCGTAGATAATGGGATAGGATGGGTCACTGGCAAGGGACGCTCGTAGCGCAGCAATGCGGCCGCCAGCCTTGCTTCCCGGCAGAGCCTTGGAAATATAGACATGTGTATAATGCATGCCTTGGCTCGCCGCTGCTGCCTCGACGCACTCAACAGCGGCGCAGGACCGGAGCGTATCAGTGCGGGCCACTTGGCGTGCAAATCCACCGCCGCTGACCCATTCATACCCTTGTGCGGTGGCGACACTCACCCTGTTTGCTAGGACGGGGAACCACTCGGCAGACTTCTCGAAACCAGGGTTATCCGGCGCGATTACGAGAAACGTACTCCCCTCTGGGGTGTTATTTGAGATCCATTGCATTGCTGCTCGTTCGCTGGGTGCCAATGGGGAGACGTCGGACCTCTGTTCGAAATAGGATGAAGCGGAGCCCAAGCAGATCGTGATGGTCAGGAGAGCAAAAGCCTGCCTGCGCGTGAGCGAGGGGAGTATAAACTCGCTGATGGCTGTCCCACTGAGCAGTGCTAGGGGCACCGTCGCACCCTGGTGGGCGCTTCTGGGATCCATCGCGAAGACCATTGATAGCCAGACTGGCAGGAATAATTCCCGCTTGGCGATGCACGCTAGGGCACCGATGGCCGCAAGAAGACCGAGAGCAGGGAACAGTCGTTCGGAGGTTACCGATCCCGTCAACAGCCAAACCAGGCCTTGGTACCAGGGTGCGGAGATATTGGTGGCTGCCATGTATGGGGCGATCCCATGGGGGCCTATGACCGTGAGCCACCACGGGGCCGTGATTGCCAAGATCCCAATGAAGGCAAGGGCGGAGCCTCTGAAGGCGCGCCAGGAGTGGCCATAGACCAGGAACAACAGCACACCACTTAGAGCTGCAAAGTAGGTCATCTGCGGATGGCTCAGGAGGGTGAGTGCTCCTAGTGCGGAGGTTGTCAGGATACGCTTTCTGCCACCGTTGACATTGAGGAGAAAGGCTTCTCTCAGCATCAGGGTTGCGAAGGCAAATCCAGCGGAGCGCGTAATGCCTCCACCCATGATGAACACCAGGGAAGCCGTGGGTAAGAGTGGGAATGCCATGAGGGCGAACGCGGCAGCGGTGCGGTCTTGCAGGATGGTGCGGGCGAATCGATAGAATGCGACAATCACCAAGACATTGAGCAGAAAGGGCAAGAACCGAAAGACATCCAGGAGCCCAATCGGCGTCAGACTATCGAGCAGTCCTGCGAGGTAGAAAGCCAAAGGCGGATAGGCGAAGGGGATATCGGCGCGATTATATGAAGTATACTGCGGCAGAGCATAACCGGAGGACTGAAGGTCTCGAATCATTGCGAAGAACAGACCGCCGTCTGTGAGTGGAAAGTCTGAGGAGAGGACAAAGTATAGCCTGAGCCCAATCCCCAGCAGGACCCCGTAACCTGCGAAGAGGTATGCGAGCCCCAAGTCAGTTACCTTGAGCGGCGGAGTTGCTGCACTCGGAATGTTCTGGCGATGGGGACGCGAGGGCCTGAGACCGGACATTTGTGAACTCCTCCGACGTAGGGACAGCATCCCAATATCGTGACGCGACTTGTGTCTTGGAAGCCGATTTCCGCCGAAGTGGAGGATGCTGGACAGTAGCTCCGAGCCCATCGGCCGTGCGGCCATGGACCGTGAATGGCGGTAGCCGGTGCCCGATCTGCCCCTCGACACCGGCCCTCGTGGGCACCAACCGGCGGTCGCGTGCGATCTAACGTTTCGGCACTAAGCGGAATCCCGACAGGGCTATCTCCAAGTTGTAGATCATACCATGGCGGCCCGTCGAGCGGACCGAATAGTGCCCTTCAAGGATTGGTCCACGGCCACCGTCATTGATGCCCACGCCAAGGTCATGATCCGATCTGGCGAGGCACGTCTAGACAGGCTGGGAATGGCTGCCTTGCTGGCGGAGTTGGAAGGCCACATGGCGGGGACCGGGGAGGGTGCAGATCAGCGCTTAGACACAATACGGTTCACTTAAGCGATCAACATAGGAGAAGGGACGCCTCCCGTCGAGATTTGTGGCATCCTTGGAAGTGTCAACA
>JAJZQR010000022.1 GCA_021806765.1 Chloroflexota bacterium
ACGAACTCTCTCGTCTGGAACGGCTGGGGGAGGATGGCACCCATTCCCGGCTGGTAACTGCGGTTCGGTTGGCCCTGGCCCAGGTGCGGGGTGCCTACGCCATCGCAGTGTTGAGCCTCGACGAGCACAACTCTGTAGTGGGTGCCAGGCAGAGTGCCCCCCTGATCGTCGGACTCGGCCAGGGGGAGAACTACCTGGCCTCCGACATCCCGGCGCTGCTCTCTCGAACCCGTCGGGTAGTGCGGCTGGGCGAAGGAGAGATCGCCCACCTGACGCCGGAGGGGGCCTCGGTCTGGGACCCGGCCGGCCAGCGAGTCGACGCCCAACCGGTCCAGATCGAGTGGGACCAGAGCGCTGCGGAGAAGGGCGGGTATCCTCACTTCGTGCTGAAGGAGATCAACGAGCAACCCGAGGCCTTGAGGAACGCTCTGATGGGTCGGGTAGAGCAACCCGGCGGCTTGCTGGCG
This sequence comes from Chloroflexota bacterium, assembly GCA_021806765.1. The sequence goes on from JAJZQR010000022.1 coordinate 468, forward strand.
GAGATGTCTCACCTGGATCTCTCCGGTGTCAACCGGGTGGTCATGACAGCCTGCGGGACCTCCTTCTACGCCTGCATGATCGCCAAGTACGCCTTCGAGGAATGGATCCACCTGCCCGTGGAGGTGGCCGTGGCCTCTGAGTTCAGGTACTCGCGGCCTTACCTGGACGAGCACACCCTCTTCGTCGCCGTTACCCAGTCGGGGGAGACCGCCGATACCCTGGCTGCGTTCGAACAGGCGAAGGCTCGCGGTGCCAGGACCGTCGCCATTACCAACTCGGTGGGGAGCGCCATCACCGTCGGTGCGAATGCGGTGCTGTACCTACAGGTGGGGCCCGAGATCGGTGTGGTGGCTACGAAGACCTTCACCGGCCAGTTGGCGGTGCTGATGTTGCTGGGTGTTCATGCGGCGCGGAGCCGCGGGACGATGAGCGCCGAGGAAGCAGCGGTGGTGGTGGGTCAGCTGGCCTCTACCCCCGATGCCATCGAGCAAGCCCTCAAGACGAACGACGAGGCCGCCCGTATAGCCTACTCCGTTGCCAACGTGGCTCACCTCCTGTTCCTCGGCCGCGGCGTCGGATATCCCACGGCCATGGAGGGAGCCCTGAAGCTGAAGGAGATCAGCTACATTCATGCCGAGGGGTACCCTGCCGGCGAGTTGAAGCACGGCCCCATCGCCCTGTTGGATCCCTCGATGCCTGTGCTGGCCGTTGCCACTCAGTCTCGGACCTACGAGAAGATGGTGAGCAACATTCAGGAGGTGAAGGCCCGAGGGGCGCGAGTGATCGCCATCGCCTCCGAGGGGGATGAGGATATCCGGCAGCACGTGGACGAGGTGATCTACGTTCCCAGCGTGCCCGAGCTGATATCCCCATTCGTGAACGTGATCCCCATGCAGCTGTTCAGCTACTATGCGGCGGTCAGCCGCGGCTGTGACGTGGACCAGCCGAGGAATCTGGCGAAGAGCGTCACTGTCGAGTAGACTCGCGGTCGAGCCAATAGCGTTGGCTAGCAGCGGACCGTCGTAGGGCAGGGCACACAGCCCTGCCCTGGCTTTCGGAACTCCGTCAGGGAGAAGCACCGCCGTGCGTATTGCCGTCGTTGGCAATTTCGGGCTCACCGGGAAGCAGACCATGGTTGCTCGGGCGCTGCCCCTTGCCGAGCAGCTGGTCGCCCTGGGGCACTCGGTGTACATGGTGCTGCCCGTGAGGTGCAACAGCGACCTGCAGAAGGACTCGCGAGAGGGACGCGGCGTGCAATTGAGGTACGTCGGCCGAGGACCCCGCGTTCCGATTCTCACCCAGCTCTGGCAGCTGCTTCTCCTGGCTCACTTTGCCTGGCACTGGCACCCCGAGGTTCTCTACTGCTTCAAGCCCATCGCCTACTCGGGTGGCGTGCTTTCCATCTTCTGGTGGCTTCGGCGCCTCGGTCTGTATCGGGGAAGGATTCTTCTCGACACCGACGATTGGGAAGGCGATGGCGGCTGGAATGAGCGTCAGCCCTTCCCCTGGTGGCTCAAGCGCCTCATCGCTCGCCAGGAGCGATGGTCCCTTCTGCACGCCGATCTGGTCAGCGTGGCCAGCCGCGCCCTTCTGGAGCGAGCCGAGCAACTGGGCGTCCGCCGAGTTCTCTATCTGCCGAATGCCCTTGCGGCCTCTTCCCCCGGGCTGTTGACTCCGACCGATTCGGAACTCCGCTCCAGACTCTTACTGGAAGGGCGTCCGGTTGTGTTGCTCTATACCCGCTTCTTCGAGTTCGGCCTCGACCGGCTCCTGGACACGTTTCAAGAGATTGTGCGCCAACGGTCCGGCGCGGTGCTGCTGGTGGTGGGCCTGGGGCTTGAAGGTGAGGAGGCGGAGTTGAAGTGGCTGGCCGAGGCCCGCGGGCTGGAACGGCAGATTATCCTCGCCGGGTGGCTGCCTCGGGAGGAGGTGGCCAGCTACCTTGCTGTGGCCGACGTAGCCCTCTATCCTCTGGATGACACCTTCCTGAACCGTACCAAGTGTCCGGTTAAGCTGCTGGACCTGATAGCGGCCGGGGTGCCGGTGATAGCCGACCGGGTGGGGCAAGCCGAGGAGTATATAGAGGACGGGAGAACGGGGATCCTGGTGACTCCGGGTGACTGGGAGGCCATGGCGCGAGCAACGGTGGGGCTGTTGGAGGATCCCCTGCGTCGGGCGGCCCTGGGGGAGGCAGCTCGGGCCGAGGCCCGAGTTCGTTGGCGATGGGAACTCTGGGCCAAAGACGTGGAACAGGCGCTTGTCGAGACGGGGCGACGGGGCGATGGGGCGATGGGGCGAGACAACGTGTAGGCGGGACCGGTGCCCCCGCCCGCCGGGTGGACTACCATGGGAAAGGCGGCTACGCCTGTCCTGCCGTTGGGGCGAGGGAGAGTTGGATCTCGCCGAAGGCGTTCTCCTGCACCGCTGCGATGAAGCCTTGCCTGAGCAGTTCCAGCACGGCCAGGAAGGTGGCCACGATCTCCCCTATGGTGCGGCCGCCCACCTCCGAGAAGATGGCCGACCCCTCCGTTGCCAGGCGACTGAGCAGCTGCTCCATCCTCTCCTGTATCGAGACTCGCGGGGCCAGCGCCAGATGCCGTGCGTCGGGCTGGAGCGCCTTCAGCATCCTCACCATAGCATCTTTAAGGGCTTCGGGGGGGATCGGGGCCAGGGGTGGCTCAGGTCGAGTGGCAGTCTCCGACGGCTGCCGTGGGTAGCTGCGGCGGCCTGCTTCCTCCAGCTGCCGCAGTTGCTCGGCAGCGTCCCGAAAGAGCCGGTACTCCAGTAGCCGTTGCTGGAGTTCAGCAGCGACGTCCGTCTCCTCCTCCTGGGCGGGTGCTGAGGAGGGAAGCAACTCCCTCGACTTGATCACCAGCAGCTTGGCCGCGATCACCAGGAAGTCGGCCAGCAGATCCGGGTCCAGGCCGACCATGGTCCGCATTCGCTTAAGATACTGGTCTGCCACCTGAGCGATACTTATCTCGGTGATAGGTAGCCGCCGTTTTTCGATCAGTTCCAGGAGCAGGGCGAGAGGGCCCGAAAAGGCCGGAGTGGCCAGTTCCAGATCGATGGAGGGCCTCTCTACGCTCAGCACCGCAGGCTGTGATGCAACTGACGACATGGCTCCTGCCTTGTCCCAACCTTCGTTGGCGATGGTCTTTGAACTCCGTAGTAACGACTTCAGCCGTTCGTCCGGGCCGACCGAAAGGTCGCGAACGGCTGAAACCGTTACTACCGCAACAGCGCCCTCTGTCGGGCGCCACGGCAGGCGGACTTCAGTTCGGAGACGAACTGTGCCGCCGTCTCGGTCGCTCGCATGGGCTCCAGATCGATCCGGTCGAGCAGGGCGCTGGCCACCACTACCCCGTCGGCGAAACCGGTGACCGCCCTCACCTGCTCGGGGGAAGAGATCCCAAAACCCACTACAGCGGGGAGGGGTGACGCCTGTCTCACCCTCGCCACCAGTTGATCAACTCCCTGTGGCAACTGGCTCCGCGCCCCGGTGACCCCCTTCAGGGACACGCAATACACGAAACCCGAGGCTTCCCGGGCGATAGCTTCGATCCTCTCGCCGGGACTGGTTGGAGCTACCATACCCACCACGTCGATGCCGGCGGCCCCGCAGGCCCGCCCGAAGGAAGCTGCCTCCTCCACCGGCAGATCCGGCACGATGATGCCGTCCACGCCCGCGGCAGCCGCCTGACGCGCGAATTCATCTTCGCCCAGACGCAGCAGGGGATTGATGTAGCTCATCAGAACGATGGGAACGGAGAGCTGATCGCGAACAGAAGCGACCATCTCCAGGATGAGACGAAGACTCACTTCCCCCTGCAGTGCTCGGTGGCTTGCGCGTTGTAGGGTTGCACCATCGGCCAACGGGTCGGAGAAGGGGATGCCCAGCTCCACCAGGTCCGCACCGGCGGACACTATAGCATAAAGAAGATCTCTCGTGGCATCCAGCGAGGGGTATCCGGCCATCAAATAGGGTATGAGCGCGGCTTCTCCGCGGGAGTTCAACCGCTCAAAGGTTGTGGCGATCCTTCCCATCAGCGTCCTCCATCCAGTCATCCATGCCTTATGGCACCATTCCCAGGGGTCTGCTGTACGGCCGGCCGTCTCCCTTTCGGGGTGTCGTGGCCTCAGCGTATATGTCCAGGTCTTTGTCCCCGCGCCCCGACAGGTTGACCAGTACCAGGTCATCCTGCTTGCCCTGGGCCGAGATCTCGCAGGCCATGGCCACGGCGTGCGCGGACTCCATAGCTGGGATGATCCCCTCGAGGCGGCTCAGCAGCTCGAAGGCCTGCAGGGCCTGACGATCGTTGGCGGTGACGTAGTGGGCACGGCCTGTGGTGTGGAGATAAGCGTGCTCCGGCCCGACACCCGGGTAATCCAGGCCCGCGGAGATGCTGTGAGTCGTTCCTATCTGGCCGTCCTCGTCCTGGAGGACGTAGCTGCGGGCCCCGTGGAGCACCCCGGGCTGACCCCGGACCAGAGTGGCAGCGTGCTGGCCCAGTCCGTCTCCTCTCCCCCCGGCCTCGACGCCGATGAGCCGAACCTCAGGATCGTTCAGGAAGGGGTAGAAGATCCCGGCAGCGTTGCTGCCGCCGCCGACGCAGGCCACCACGTGGCTGGGTAAGCGGCCGAAGGTCTCCAGACACTGCCTCCTGGCCTCCTGACCGATCACCGACTGGAAATCCCGTACCATGGTGGGATAGGGGTGCGGCCCCACCACCGAGCCGAGCATATAGAAGCTGCTGTCGACGTTGCTGACCCAGTCGCGTATCGCCTCGTTGATGGCGTCCTTGAGGGTCTTGCTTCCCGAGGTAACGGGGACCACCTCGGCGCCGAGAAGCTTCATTCGGAGGACGTTCAGCGATTGGCGAGCCACGTCCTCCTCCCCCATGTACACCACGCACTCCAGGCCAAACCGCGCGCATACGGTGGCGGCGGCCACCCCGTGCTGACCCGCTCCCGTTTCGGCGATTATCCGTCGCTTGCCCATTCGGGTGGCCAGCAGCGCCTGGCCCAGGGCGTTGTTGATCTTGTGAGCCCCGGTGTGGGCCAGGTCCTCACGCTTCAAGAGGATCGGCGCCCGGCCCCTCGCGGCGGTGAGGCGATCGGCCGGGTAAAGAGCCGTGGGCCGTCCGCTGTAGCAGCGGTGCAGCCGCTCCAGTTCGCCATGAAAGGCGGGGTCGCGACGGGCGGCATCGTAGGCCGCCTCCAGTTCGGCCAGAGCGCCCATGAGCACCTCGGGGACGTACTGCCCTCCAAAAGGGCCGAACCTGCCCCGCCGCTGCTCCTCCTCGCCGGTTGCCACTGGTGAGCTATCCAAGGTTGCCATGGTGGTCACTCCCTTTTGCCTGGTGAATGAACCGTTCGATCAACTCTCGGTCCTTCTTTCCATCCCTCTCGACACCGCTGCTCACGTCTACTCCCCAGGGTCGCATCGTGGCGATGGCGGTCGCCACGTTCTCGGGATCTAGACCGCCAGCCACGAGGCAGTCCCGTGCCGCCTCTCCCACCGTCTCCCACGCGAAGGAGAGGCCAGTTCCCCCCCACCGACCGGAACCACCACAGTCCAGCAGCAGGCGGGATGCGCCGTACTCCCGCCGGGCCTCCTCCAGGTACGCCGTAGACAAAGGGCGCAGTTCTGGCTCAGTCCTGAGTGCTGAGAGTTGAGGGCTGAGGGCTGCGCTGGGTCCCGTGGGAGCCGGCTCCTTCCGGCGACCGGATCGCGAGCGGGAATTCGGTCCTACGGCCTTCCAGCCTGCTGGGGCGATGGCCGGCAGGTGGAGCGCCTTGAAGAGCGGCAGAGAGAGCTGCAGGCAATAATCGGGTGGCTCCTCACCGCTCAGCTGCAGGCAGTCCAGCCCCGCCTCGAGGCCGGCTCGCTGGACGAAGGCGAGGGGCTGGTTGGCGAAGACTCCCACCGCCTGCCAGGGGCGCTGGTCCGGGGGAAAGCTGCGGCGGCAGTGGAGGAGGATCTCCGCCACTACCTCGGCGGGCAGCCGGCGGCGGCTGGGGGCCAGGACGAAGCCCAGGAGGTCGGCCCCCGCCTGCAGGGCGCGGCAGGCCTGTTCCAGTTCGGTTATCCCACAGATCTTTACTACCGTCATGCAGCCCTCACAGCTGACTTACGATGGAGTCATCCCGCGCTGCCGATAGACATGGCGCGCACCGCTGCGGCCGGGTCCTCGGCGGTGACGAGCGCCTCCCCCACCAGGATGGCGTCCACTCCTAACCGATGCAGCCCGGCTGCGTCCGAGGGAACCGAGATCCCGCTTTCAGCTACTACCGCCACCTCCGCGGGGATCAAGGGCCTCAACTGCTGGCTCACAGCCAGGTCGACTCGGAAGCTGTGCAGGTCCCGGTTGTTGATGCCCACTAACCTGGCGCCGGCTTCCAGCGCAAGGCCGACCTCCTCGGCCGAGTGGACCTCTACCAGGGCGGTCATCCCCAGCCGCTCGGCGATGCCTGTCAGGCGAACCAGGGTTTCCATGTGCAGAGCTGCTACGATCAACAGCACCGCGTCGGCGCCCATGGCTCTGGCTTCCCAGATCTGGTAATCCGAGAGCATGAAGTCCTTTCTCAACACCGGCACCGAGACCGCGCCGCGGACGGCGGGCAGGTCGTCGTGACGCGCGCCGAAGTGAGGGCCGTCGGTGAGCACCGAGACGGCGACGCAGCCCCCTTCCTCGTACTGTCGCGCGAGGGCGGGCGCGTCCAGATCGGGCCGCAAGGGTCCCCTGGATGGCGAGCGTCGCTTCACCTCGGCGAGGACCCCGAGGCCGGGCTTGCGGAGGGCCGCTACCATGTCTCTCGGGGCGGGGGCTTCGCCTGCCCGGCGCTTCAGGGTCTCCAGCGGGATCTCCCTCTGTCGCTCCGCGACCTCCACCCGCTTCGCCTCCAGGATCCGGTCAAGAAACATGGCAGAGGCCCCGCTCCTTCAGCGACTGGGAAAGGGTTCGAAGTTGCTCCAGTTTGGCGGCGGCGGTCCCCGAATCCAGGCTTTCCGCAGCCTTCTGGACGCCCTCCTGCAGGCTCTCAACCGTACCCGCGGCGTAGAGGGCGGCGGCGGCGTTCAGCAACACCACGTCCCGGCGGGGACCCCTTTCACCGTGGAGGACGGACTCGGCGATCTCCGCGTTTTCCCTGGCGTTGCCTCCCTTCAGGACCTCCAGGGGCCGGCGAGGGAAGCCGAAGTCCTCCGGGTCGAGGTCGTAGCTGCTGGTGGTGCCGTTGGATACCTCGCACACCTGGGTGGGACCGCAGAGGGATATCTCGTCCATTCCCTCTCCTCCATGGACCACGAGGGCTCGGCGGCAACCCAGCAAACCGAGCACCTGACCCATGAGTGGGGCGAGAGAGGAGGTTGCCACCCCCAGGACCTGACTGGTGGCCCCCGCGGGATTGGTCAGCGGGCCCAGGACGTTGAATACCGTTCGAACGCCTATCTCCTTGCGAGGCCCCGCCGCATGTTTCATCGCAGGGTGGAAGAGAGGCGCAAACATGAAGCCGATCCCCACCTCGTCCACGCAGCGGGCAACGTCTTCGGGCTGGAGGTCGATGGCGACTCCCAGGGCTTCCAGCACGTCGGCGCTGCCACAGGAACTGGTGTAGGCCCTGTTTCCGTGCTTCGCCACCCTGGCTCCGGCACCGCTGGCGACGAAGGCGGCCACGGTGGAGATGTTGAAGGTGGAGAGCCCGTCGCCTCCCGTCCCGCAGGTGTCCACCACTTCGCCCGACACCTTCACCGGGACGGCTTCCTGGCGCATCACCTTTGCCAGTCCCGCCACCTCAGCCGCGGTCTCCCCCTTCATGAGGAGGGCCATGGCGAAGGCGGCTATCTGGGCAGGGGTCGCGACGCCGTGGACGATCTCCTCCATAGCGGCAGCCGCCTCGTGCATCTCCAGCGCGCTGCCTCCGGCAACCTTGGCTATGGCTTCCTTGATGGTCATCTTTCGACCTCCGTATCTCTTCGAGATCCGTACGTACGAAGTGAAGAGTCTTGGGGACACCCCAAACCCCGCCAGGCGCTGCGCCCTGGACCCGCTCCTTGGGGACACCCCCTGTGAACGTGCGCCCTGGACCCGCTCCTTGGGGACACCCCCTGTGAACGTGCGCCCTGGACCCGCTCCTTGGGGACACCCCCGTGACAGAGGGCATGTTCACTTACGCCCCTCTGGACTCCCCCCGGACCAGGAAATTGCGCAGCAACTGTTTCCCCACCGGGGTCAGGACCGACTCTGGATGGAACTGAACCCCCTCCACCGGGTAGTTCCGGTGGCGCAGCCCCATCACCAGCCCATCGACGGTCTCGGCCGTGATCTCCAGGTCAGCCGGAACCGACCCCCGGTCCACCACCAGAGAGTGGTATCTGCCCGCCTCGAAGGGGCTGGGGAGCCCCTGCATGACGCCCGCTCCGGAGTGGTGAATGGGAGACGTCTTGCCGTGCTTGGGCTCCGGGGCGCGGACGACGCGACCGCCGAAAGCCTGGCCGATGCACTGGTGGCCGAGGCAGATGCCCAGGATGGGGGTGGATGGACCCAGGTGGGCAATGACCTCCAGGGAAATGCCGGCATCGATGGGGGTCTTCGGTCCAGGGGAGATGACGATCTTCTCCGGATGCAGCTTCTCCACGTCCCGCACGGTGACGGCGTCGTTCCTCCGGACATCCACCCGGGCGCCCAACTCGGTCAAGTACTGGTAGAGGTTGTAGGTGAAGGAGTCGTAGTTGTCGATCAGCAAGATCATGGATTCCCTCCAGGAGAGTGATGAGTCACGAGGGATGGGTTATGAGGGGTGGAAACCGGCGTGGGCGCCTCGTTACTCATCGCCTGGGCAGAGCCAAGAGCACGCAGCATTGCCCCTGCCTTGTTCATGGTTTCCCGGTACTCGCCCTCCGGGTTCGAGTCGGCGACGATCCCTGCCCCCACCTGGAAGTGAGCGACCCCATCCTGGAGGAGCACCGTCCGAATGGCGATAGCTGTATCGAGGTTTCCGTCGAAGCCGAAGTAGCCGACGGCGCCGGCGTAGGGTCCTCTCGCGTCGGGCTCCAGCTCGCTGATGATCTCCATGGCCCGGATCTTTGGGGCACCCGACACCGTGCCGGCCGGAAAACCGGCGCGCAGGGCGTCGATGGGGCGAAGATCGCGCCGCAACTGCCCCTCCACGTGGGATACGAGGTGCATCACGTGGGAGTAGCGCTCCACCTCCAGCAGTTGGGTGACCCGCACCGACCCGGGCTCGCTCACCCTCCCCACGTCATTGCGCCCGAGGTCCACCAGCATGAAGTGCTCGGCCCTCTCCTTCTCGTCCTCCAGCAACTCGGCCGCCAGCCGGCGATCCTCCTCCAGGCTTCGTCCCCTGGGGCGCGTCCCCGCTATGGGGTGGAGGGAGACGGTGCCCTCCTCCACCCGCAACAGCATCTCCGGAGAGGCTCCGACGATCTGGAACCGGCCGTAGTCCAGGTAGTACATGTAGGGCGAGGGGTTGATGGCCCTGAGCGCCCGGTAGAGGGTGAGGCCCGAGGCCGAGGTTGGGACGGAGAGTCGCTGCGAGAGGACCACCTGAAGGGCGTCGCCCGCCGCTATGTATTCCTTGGCCCGGCGCACGGCCTCTTCGAACTGCTCCTGTAATTGATTGGAGTGCGGCTTCGAAGCGGCCCCGGGTCGGGAGACAGGAACAGTCCCGGGGGTGATGGTGTTACCGTTCTCCGGCAGACGAAGCCGAGCCGCCATGGCCTCCACTCGCTCCTCTGCCTCCTGATAGGCTGCAGCAACATCGCCTCTTGTCGAGATGTGGGTGATGATCTTGAGGGTTCGGCGCAGGTGGTCGAAAGCCACCACGGTCTTGTACCAGGAGAGGCGGCCCAGGGGCAGCGGAAGCCCCGGAGCGGCGGGTTGGGGTATCCGCTCGAAGTACCGAACAAGATCGTAAGACAGGTAGCCTACGGCGCCACCATGGAAGCGAGGAAGCCCCGCGACCGGGATAGGACATTCGCGCTGGAGGAGGGTATCCAGCAGTTGAAGGGGGTCCGTGTAGGGAACGGTCTCGTTGCCCAACTCGCCTCTCAGATCGGCCTCGCCCGCGCGGAGGATCAGGGTTGAGTCGGGTTCGATCCCCAGGAAGGAGTAACGGCCCAGGTGCTCGCCCCCCTCGATGCTCTCAAGCAGGAAGGATCCCTCCTTTGCCCCTAGCTTTACGTAAGCGGAGACCGGCGTCTCCATATCTGCCAGCAGTTCGAGATAGACCGGGATCAGGGTGCCCTCGTGGGCTCGGCGCTGAACCTCTTCCAGAGACGGCTGCAACATGGCGTCCTCCCCAACCGCGAATCAAAAACCCCCGTCCCAAAGGCTTGGGACGGGGGTTCCGTGGTGCCACCCAGCTTCGAGAATGGCCAAAGCCACTCTCGCTCTTTGCGGGTACGGGACCGCAGGCTCGCCGCAATGGCGGCACAGTCCGATACCCTACTCCTCGATAACGGTGGAAACTCCGGCGGAGTCTACTCGGCGGCTACGCCTTTTGGTCCGCGACTCCCAGGTCCATTCGGCCCCTTCAACAGCATCGGCTCACACTGCACCCGACTCGCTGCGCCGTGGCAGAGGCTTACTCGTCCTGTTCACAGCCTATATCGTATGAAGTTGTGGGCAGTATATGCGGGCAACTTAGCCCTGTCAAGCTTTCTTCAATGGAAACCGCCCGACCACCTGATACTCCGGGCCGGAGCGGCTGAGGAGGCTTTCCATCAAGACAAACTCGGTCACCTCCTGGGAGAGGCCGGAGGGGATCGTCAGCCCCTGCATGGTAGCGTGGACCTGCAGAGAGGCGGACCGATCACTGGGGCGCCGCATCCTGGCCAGGGTGATGTGAGGGACCAGCGGCTTGGCGTCGAAAGGGATCTGGCAGGCAGACAGGTGGATCCCGATGGTGCGGTGGAGCGACTGCAGTTCGGCCGGCGTTTCCTGGAGTCCGACCCAAACCACCTGGAGGCGGTGGGGTTGCCCGAAGTAGCCCACCTGGCCGAGGACCAGCCGGAAGCTCGGCATCTCCGATGCGGCAGCTATGCACGCGGCTTCGACGGCGGAGAGTGACGCCGCTGATTGATAGCCGAGGAACACCAGGGTCAGGTGCATCAGCTCGGGCCGCACCGGCTTGATCTCGGAGCCGCCGGCCGTGCCCAGTTCGGCGCTGGCGCGGCCTAGCTCGCCCTTCCAGCGCTGGGGCAGTTCAACAGCAGTGAAGAGGCGGACCTTCGAGATCTCGGTCAATCTGTCCTCCGAATGCATCCCCGTCTGCCGTGTAGGAGGCGAGGTCGTCCCTGACACCGCCGGTCGTGAGTAGGGTCGCCGGCATCAAGGACGCGATGCCGGCTCCTGGTATTCTGGCAGACTGATCCCGACGTTTGTCACCCTGAGCGACGGCGAAGGATCTCCAGCAGCAAGGAGATGCTTCGCTCCACTCAGGATGGCAGTACACATCACCTTCACTGTGTCGAAGTACTGGGTCGATTCAGGCCGAACAAGCGCGTGGCGTTGCCTCCCAGGATGGCCTCTCTATCCGCGTCGGCCAGCGGCAACTGCCCTACTCGCTGCAAGAAGCGGCCCTGGCGCAGAACCGGGTAGTCACTGGCCCAGAGCAGCTTGTGGTACCCCACAAGGCTGCCAACCTGGAGGAACACCTCCGGCGCGTAGAGATAGGTGGAGGCCGCCGAATCGTAGTAGACATTCACGGAGCCTCGCCGTACTTCTGGCATCAGCTCGTAGAAGGGGTAGCCGCCCCCCCAGTGGGCGAGGATCAGCCTCGCTTCGGGGTAAGCCTGCACCAGGGGCCAGATGGTATCAGGCGTCACGCTGCCCTTGCCCGGATAGTCGTGGCCCACAGGCTCACTGGTGTGGGTCATCACCGGGAACCCCTGGTGGGAGGCGTACTCGAAGAGAGAGCCAACGCGGTGCAACTCGTTCAGCCGATAGCCCTGACCGTCGGGCATCAGTTCCCCGACGCCCCTCATGCCACCCTTCAGACAGCGCTCGGCCTCAGCCAGAGCCCGGTCACCCGACAGGGGTTGGACGGAGGCCAGGGCCATCAGCCGTGTTGGATAGCGGCGGAGGCAATCCAACAGGTAGTCGTTCTGCATGGCGCACAGCTCGGGGTCAGACCAGCCGAAGCCGCAAACGACGGAAAGATGGACCCCGGAGCCGTCCATCTCTGCGAGGAGATCCTCGACGGTTGCGACCCTGGCTCCGGGACTGCCGTAAAGGTCACCGAAGTACTCGTCCAGCATGCAGAAGGTTTCCCGCCGTTGGCTGACTTCAGGCGGAAAGATGTGAGCGTGGCTGTCGACGACTAGCATCACTTCATCCGTGGGTCCAGGGCGTCGCGCAAGCCGTCGCCCAGGAATGTGAAGGCGAGCAATGTGATGCCGATGGCGAGGGCCGGGAACATCACCAGGTGCGGATAGGCAAAGATGGCCTGGTAGCCGTCCTGGATCATGGAGCCCCAACTGGGATTAGGGGGCGTGATGCCAATCCCAAGGAAGCTCAAGGTAGCCTCGGTGAAGATGGCCTGAGGGATCCCGAAGGTAACAGAGACGATGATAGGCCCCAGGGCATTGGGGAGAAGGTGCTTCCTGATGATATGGCTGTTGCCTGCCCCCAGGGCACGGGCAGCCTCGACGAAGTCTCGCTCCCTCAGGGACAGCAGCTGGCCGCGGGTAAGTCGAGCCAGGCTAACCCAGTTGACGACGCCGATGGCGAAGAAGATGATCAGCAGCCCGCCCCACACGTTTTTGAGAGGGTTCTCCCGCAGCACTGTGGAGAGGAGGATGATCAACAGCAGGTCGGGGAAGGCGTAGACGATATCGGTGAAGCGCATCAACAGGTTGTCGAGCCGCCCGCCAGCGAGGGCCGCTACGGCTCCGATGGGAACGCCGATGGCCAGGACTACAAACTGAGTGAAGATGCCGACGGCGACGGCCACTCGAGCGCCGTAGATCAATCTGGACAGCTGGTCACGACCCAGGTTGTCGGTGCCGAGGATGTACCGGCTACCGGGGGGCTGGAAGATGGCGGCGTAATCCTGCTTGGTGGGGCTATACGGGGCAATTACGTCGGCCAGGAGGGCCACCAGGAGCAGTGCTACCACGATGATGCCACCCAGCACCGCCATGCGGTTCCGAATCAAGCGGCGCCAGGCATCGCCCCAGAGGCTGGCCTGACGCCGGGGTGGCGCTGCGAGGTCTGCTCGGCGTGCAGCTACAGTGGTCACGAGCCTGCTCCTCTATTCGTATCTAATGCGCGGGTCGATGAAGGCATACAGAATGTCCACGGACAGGTTGGCGACGGCAATCACCACGGCGTAAAAGAGGGTGGTGCCCATCAACAGGCCGTAGTCCCGCGCAAAGATACCCTGGATGTAGAACTTGCCGATGCCCGGTACCGCGAAGATGCTCTCGACGATGAAGGACCCCGTGATCAGGATGGCCACCCAGGGGCCCAGGACCGTAACCACCGGGATCAAGGCATTCTTGAAGATGTGGCGCCAGAGGACGACGTTCTCTACCAGCCCTTTGGCTCGGGCGGTGCGCACGTAGTCCTGACGTATGGCCTCGATCATACTTGCTCGGGTCATTCGAGCCAGCAAGGCCGCCGGATAGAATCCCAGGGCGAGGGCCGGCATGATCACCTTCTGCCAGCTGCCCCACCCACCGGTGGGCAGAAGGTGCAAACCCACCGATAGCACGATGATCAACACTATGCCCATCACGAAGTTGGGCACACTGGCGCCTATGGTCGCGAAGAAGAGACAGAGATAGTCCACCCAGGAGTTCTGTCGCAGGGCGGCGAGGACTCCGAGGGGGATGCCGATGGCGATAGCGATGAGAATTGCGGAGACGGCGAGGGTCGCCGTCACGGGGAAGCCCTCGCGGATTACGTCGGTTACTTTCCGGTCCTGGTATATGAAGGAGACACCGAGATCCCCCTGGGCGGCGTTCCCCAGGAAGCTGGCGTACTGCTGCCAGAGGGGCTTGTCGAGGCCGTACTTGCGGTTGAGGTTCTCCACTACCTGGGGAGCGAGCTTCTTGTCTCGATCCCACGGTCCGCCCGGAACGGAGTGCATCAGGACGAAAGTGATGAGAGAAATGAAGATCAGTACAGGGAAGAGCCAGAGCACTCGCCTGATCAGATATCGTTGCATAGCGCCCCACCGGTTACCGACGGGATCCGTGGATTGGGGATGCATCGCATCCCCAATCCACGGATCCGCAGGTTGATCGCGGGGCCAGCTCTTGGCTGGCCCCGCACGCTTCTCGTCGACGGTCTAGTGCTTGGCGATCCACAGTTGGCCCACAGAGAACTTGCCGGGCAAGGCGGTGCCGTCCATGCCGGTGAAGAAGATATCCTTCACGTACGGCTTGACCAGGACGAAGTTCTCGTCGTGGAAGAGGAAGATGATCGGCGAGTCATCCACGATCATCTTCTGCGCTTGGGCCCACATGTCCATGCGCTTCTTCTGATCGGGCTCGCTGATGGCCTTCTTCATCAGGTCGTCGAGCTTGGGGTTGCTGTAGTAGCTGTGGTTGTTGCCGGCGCCCGTCCCGAACAGCTCGGGGAGCCAGTTATCGGGATCGGGGTAGTCAGCGTTCCAGCCATAGAAGCCCATCATGTACTGGCCCTTGTTGACCGCCTCGCTGAAGGCCTTGGGCTCCATGGGCTCCAGCTTGACGTCGATGCCCAGATTGTCCTTCCACTGCTGCTGAGCGAACTGTGCGATGATGGGGTTGTTGCGGGTGTTCGCGTACTGGAAGGTGATCTGAGGCAGGCCCTTGCCATCCGGGAAGCCGGCATCGGCCAGGAACTTCTTAGCCTTGGCCGCGTCGAACTTGTACTGCTGGCCCAGATCCGGCTGATATCCGGGGTTTCCAGGCGGGATCCAGCTGTAGGCCGGCTTGCCAACACCCTGGCGAACCTTGTTGATCAGGGCTTCGCGATCGATCGCAGTCGCAAAGGCGCGGCGCACGTCCACGTTGTCGAAGGGCTTCTGCTTGTTGTTGAACTGGATGGCGAAGGTCGACAACTTGGGGCTGCGGCTCAACTGCTTGCTCAGGACCGGGTCCTTCTGCACCTGGTCGATCAGGGCGTTGGGGACCTTGCCGATCTCGCGCTCGCCGTTAAGGTAGGCGGCGTACTCCGCCTGGGCGTCGGTGACCATGGTCAGGACGATCTTCTGCAGCTTCGGCTTCTCGCCGTAGTAATTGTCGTTCCGGACCAGGGTGATGTGATCCTGATGGACCCACTCGGTCATCTTGAAGGGGCCGGTGCCGATGTAGGTCTTGGCATCCTCGGTCCACTTGTCGGGCTTATCCGCGGTGCTGTTCGATGTGATGACGTCCTCGCGGACGGGGTACATCGACCAGAGAGCGGCCAGGTCGTTGAAGCTGGCTCGCGCGGCCTTCAGCTTGACCTGCACGGTCTTGTCGTCCAGGGCCTTGATGCCGACGGCGTCTCGGAGAGCCTGGAGCTTGGCTGGATCCTTCTCCTTGGAGGTGTTGTACTCCTCGGCACCGACGACGGAGTAGTAGAAGGAGGCGTACTCGGTCGCCAGGGCGGGATCCAGGGCGCGCTTCAGGGCGAACTCGAAGTCCTTGGCGACGACGGGCTTGCCGTCACTGTACTTCAGTCCGTCCCGGAGCTTGAAGGTGTAGGTCAGGCCATCAGCGGAGACACCCCCGTTCGCCACGGTGGGGACCTCCTTGGCCATGGCCGGAACCAGGTTCAGGTCCTTGTCGAACTTGAGCAGACCATCGAACGCCAACTGGATTACCGCGATGGAGGTGTCCCAGGAAGCCAATTGGGGATCCAGGGTCGGAGGTTCACCATCGATGTTGACTCGAAGGGTCTGATTCGCGTCCATGTCAGCCGGGGCGGCTGCAGCTGCTGGGGCCGAGGTCGCAGCCGGAGCTGCGGGGGCTGCCGGCGCTGCTGGTGCTTTGGTGGCCGGAGCCGCTGGGGCCGTGGTTGGTGCCGCCGCAGGCTGCGATTGGCATGCTGCCAGCAAGAGCGCGAGGGAAAGTAGCAGAACCAGGGGGGCAGCTAGTCTTGCAAGCCTAGACACTTGCATCTCCTTTCCGGAAAATGGTGTGGGGACAGTCACGCGTGGATAACCGGCGCCATGATATCACTTTCGCAATGAAAGTCAACTTGAGCGTAAGCCGCCTTGCACTAAGTGGATAAGATGTCGCTATAGTGGGACATTAACTGAAGGAAGCAGCTATGAATGTGAAGAAGTTGCGGCGAAGGCTGATGACCGGCTTACTGTTGGGAATGGTAGTCTTGTTCGGACTGGCCGTTTACGGCGATGCCCCAAGAGTGATGATCGCCCTCGGCCACTTCGACTGGAGGCTGCTGCCTGCGGTGCTGGGGCTCACCTTCGTGAACTACTGTCTTCGGTGGGTGAAGTGGCAGCTCTACCTCGGGGTGTTGCGCATAGGTCCGGCACGGCCTCTGGAGAGCGTGCTCGTCTTCTTCAGCGGTCTGGGCATGACCATGACGCCTGGGAAGGCCGGGGAGTGGCTGAAGTCGGTCCTTCTGAAGCAATTGTACGGGACGCCCGTGAGCCATTCAGCCCCGATTGTGATAGCGGAGAGGTTGAGCGATGGACTGGCGATGTTGTTGCTGGCCTCGGTGGGAGCGGTAGCCTTCCGGTTGGGGCTGGAGGTGCTGGCGCTGATCCTGGTGATGGGGGCTGCCGCCGTAGCTGTGGCTCAATCCAGAGGATTCACCATGAGGTTGCTGGACTGGGCGGGGTCATTCCCGCTGGCCAATCGCTATCTGCCTCGCCTGCGAGTCTTCTACGACTCTGCGCACCTGCTCCTCGGCTGGCGGGCTCTCGGCGTCTCGGTCGGCCTGGGCCTCGTGTCCTGGTTTGGGGAATGCGTGGCCTTCTTCCTGGTGTTGTCGGGCCTTGGTGTCCAGCCTTCGGGCCTCTTGCTGCTGCAGGCCACCCTCATCCTGGCGCTCGCGACCCTGGTGGGGTCCATGTCGATGCTTCCCGGCGGGTTGGGCGCCGCCGAGGGGAGCATAGCCGTCCTTCTGGTGTCAACGGTTGGGCTCGGCTCCGACCTCGCCGTGGCGGCCACCCTGCTGATCCGGCTGTGTACCCTCTGGTTTGGCGTCAGCGTGGGCCTGATCGCCCTGGGGCTGCTGCTGAGGCGAATGGAGATCGGTGCAGAACAGCCCTAGGCCGAGCGACCCCTCAGTCCGGACGTCCCGAGTGCCCTTCTTCCTCCCCCTCTTCCTCCTCCTCCAGGAGATCCGGGTCGCTGTACATCCCCAGTTCTCGCCCCTGGTAGACGGAGACCACGAAGTCTTCCCTGGGTAGGTCGGCGGTCCAGACCAGGTCGTCGTCGATCCTCCCGATCAACTCCGTTATCTCCTGCTCCTCCAGATCCTTTTCCGCGATGAGGACGCCATAGACGACGGTGTGGGTGAAGTGAAGATCGACCCGAGCGATGGGCTCTTCACCCTGACTGATGAGATAGGCCTCGGAGCGGGTCGTTCGGCAAATCCGATCGAAGTGGATATCCTCCATGATCCCCCCTTCTTGGGCCGGCCCATCGGGCGCGGCCGCTGCCTTCTGAGTTGTTCTTCTTCCGGCATGATAGCCGAGGCGCGGGACCCTGGTCAACGCGACCGGCACGAAGGCCGAACCGTGGTAGCTCGCCGCTGAGACAGCCGTTAGGTAACGGGGATACAGGGATTTTCGTTCTTGACCGATGATGGCAGCAGACATTACTTTAATGGTTGTAGTTGCAGAAGAGAAGGGGATAATCTCCTTGTAGATGGCAACCACTGCGGCGCGAATAAGCTTACAGTTGCGACCGCTGTCCGTCGGCGTTCTTTCGGTGGCCCTCGCTGTCTGGGCGCAAGGGTTCGTCGCGGGCCACGAGTACCTGTACGATGGCCTCTTGCTGTATGCCGTCTCCCTGATCCTCGGCGTTCGCGCTCTTGAGCTGCCCTCTCCAACTGGACCAACTGACGAGGGTTTGGACGCGATCACGAGCGCCGAGGCTCGCCGTTGGAGAATCGGCCGGGCCGTCATCATAGCTGGCGGCTTCGTTGTGGCCGCCAACCTGCTGGCCCTTCGTCTCTTCGCCACCAACAGCAATCCCTCCGCTGCATGGCTCCTGTATGCTGTCAGCGTTGTGGCGGCTCCTCTGACCGTTTGGCTGGCCGCCGGGCGGCAACGACCTCGTCCCTTCCGTGGCTGGGACCTCAACGAGGCTGTCGCTCTCGGTCTCGTCCTGTTGGTGGCCGCCGCCTTCCGTCTGTTCCGCATCGATTCGCTCCCCTTCGGCCTCTGGTGGGATGAGGCCTCCAATGGACTTCAAGTCCAGCAGATGCTAAGCGATCCCAACTACAGGCCAGTATTCGTGGCAGGCACCGTCCAAATCCCCGGCCTGATCTGGTTCGCTATGGCCCCCTTCGTTCAACTTCTTGGCCCCTCTGCCCTGGCGTTGCGCGCAACCTCGATTCTCGGCGGGTTGGTGGGGGTCGTCGCCCTCTATCTACTGGCCAGGGAGTTGCTGGGCAGCAGGGTTGCCATCGCTGCGGCCTTTCTTCTGGCAGTGATGACGTGGCACGTCAACTGGAGCCGGATCGGCATGAACCCGATCTGGTCCGTTTCCTTCGATGCCCTCGCTGCCTACTTCCTGCTGCGCGGAATGCGAACCGGCGGGCTTATGAGCTACGCCCTAGGAGGCACGGCGCTCGGTCTCGGCGCCAACATGTACTACACCACTCGGCTGATCCCGGTGGTGCTTCTGCTGTATCTGCTCCGCTCGCTGGTGACCGAGAGGCTGGCTGTCTTTCCGCGGCATTGGAGAGGGCTGCTGCTGTTCGTTGTGGTCACGCTGATCACCATAAGCCCGCTCCTGCAGTTCGCCTACCTCCACCCAATGGAGTTCTTTTCGCGCACCGACCAGGTGACCATCTTCCGAGAGGTGAGCGAGAAGCACTCCTTCGCTCCGCTGATCGAAAACCTCCGCACACACCTGGCGATGTTCCTCTATCAGGGGGATCGAAATGGCCGCCACAATCTGCCGGGGGCGCCGATGCTGGATCAGGTCACAGGGGCCCTCTTTGCCCTGGGGTTGTTGATGGCCCTTCGCAATGCCTGGCAGCCCCGCCACTTCTTCCTCCTGACCTGGGGGTTGGTGATGCTGTTGGGAGGAGTGTTCTCGCTGACCTTCGAGGCGCCTCAGAGCCTCCGCACCATCGACGAAGTGGTTGCGGTGGCGATCCTGGCGGCCCTGCCGATTGTCGCCCTCTGGGAACGATTGTCGGAGTTTCGACTGGGAGAGTTCAGGCTAGTCTACGGCCCCGGCCTCCCCGGGAGGCGCCAGCTGTCCCTGCCGGTGGTGGCGCTTCCGGTGGTTGGACTTCTTCTATGGATCGCTACGACCAACTATGACCGTTACTTTGATCAGCAGGGCAATAGTTTCGGATCATGGAATTCCTTCTCCGCGGTCGAGACTATGGTCGGCACTCAGATCAAGCAGTTGGGTCCCGACTACAATGTCTATCTAGGTGAGACCTTCACCAGCCACCCCACTATCGAGTTCCTGGGCGGGAGGAAGAATCTGCCTGCCTTCGCTCCATCAGAGCAGCTGCCCCTGGCGGATACTAAGAGCGTCGCCATCTTTCTGGAGTCTTTTCGAACGCAGAGCGTGGCGCTGCTCCGCCAACTCTATCCCCAGGCCGAAGTGCGGAGTTACCGTTCTCCATCGGGGGACAAGACGGTTCTATACAGTGTGGTCATACCTCAGTCCCAGATCTCTGCCCTCCAGGGGCTGACCAGCAGCTACTACGCCAATACGGATGGAAGTGGTACTCCGGTCCTGACGGAACGACTCCCATACCCCACCACCGACTGGCGAAACCCTAGCCTGCCGAAGATGCCCTTCTTCGCCCTCTGGCAGGGCACCCTGGCGGCGCAGGAATACGGATCGTACCGGTTCAGATTGGAGGGGCCTGCCGGAGCCGATCTGTTCCTGGATGGCCGGCGTCTGGCAGGAGGGGGCGAAGACCAAGGGGTAGTGCTGGCCAAGGGCAACCACGCCCTGCAGGTTAAGGCGGCGGTGGCCGACTCCACGCCAACGAGACTGCTGTGGCAACCGCCCAAGGCCGCTCAGTTCACCTTGATCCCGCCGGATAGACTGTTTTCGTCTCCTGCCTCCAACCACGGGCTACTGGGGTACTACTACCCCAACCGAGCTTGGGATGGCACACCTGCTTTCCTTCGAGTCGACCCGTTCCTGCCGGGGCGGTTGCATCTTCTGCCGCTACCCAGGCCCTATAGCGTGGAGT
Source organism: Chloroflexota bacterium (assembly GCA_021806765.1). The sequence goes on from JAJZQR010000022.1 coordinate 20,835, forward strand.
GGCGAGGGAAGATCGATGCTCCTAGGTCTGGAGTCTACCGCTTCGCCACGGAGTCGGCCGACATCTCCTGGGTTTATGTGGACGAGAAGTTGGTTGCGACCAACGAGGGGGCGAACCGTCAGTTGAGGGAGGGAACTATTCAGCTGGAGGCCGGTTTCCACGACCTCCGGATACGTTTCCTCGACGAAACGAGCTACACCTTCATACAGGTCTACTGGACGCCTCCAGAGGGCGAGCGAGAACTCCTGCCGACGGATCGGCTCTACCCACCCCAGGGGAGCTACCCACCACCCCTGGAGATCCCGCTGATGCAGGCTCCCTCCTCTCAGTCCAGGGCCCCCGCCACCCTCCAGTCGGGTGCGGTGAGGGTGGAGTTCAATCGATCCATGGGCAGCGGGGTTCTCACGGATCCTCGGGACGTGGCGGCCGGCCGCGACGGTCGCGTCTACGTGGTGGACACCAGTGCCAAGCGGGTAGCGGTCTTCAATCCGGATGGGGTGCCCGCTGGACAGTTGGATGGGGAGTTCGTCCAGCCCTTTGCAGTGGTGGTGGCGCCCGATGGCAAGGTGACTGTGCTGGATTCCCTCGGAAAGGATCCTGTTCAGCAGTTTGGGTCTCGGGGCGAGCTGTTGGCCCATTTCGGCGGAAACGCCGGCAGCTACAGCCCCAGGGGGCTTTTCGTGGATGGCACCGGCAACGTCTACCTGGCGGATACGGGGCGGAGCCGCATCCTCAAGCTCTCCCCTACCGGACAGGTGACTGCAGAGTTCCGTGGGGGAGGACAGCTGGCGCAGCCGGTGTCCGTGGCCGTGGACCGTGATGGAGTCCTGTACGTAGTTGATGGGGACAAGCACAACCTGACAGTGGTGGGCCCTGACGACGTCGTGCGTCGATCGTGGCCCATCCCATCCTCCACCACCTTCGACGCTCCTCACGTGGCCCTGGGTCCCAAAGGGGAAATCTACGTCAGCAACCCCAATGGCGGGACCGTTGCCATCTTCGACGTTCAGGGGAACGTTATTGGCCAGGTGGGCTCCCCGGGGGGCGGGGACGGGCAGTTCAGCCTCCCCATCGGGGTCCAGGTTGACGCTCAGGGACGGCTCTGGGTGGCGGATGCGCGCAACAAGCGGGTGCAGGTATGGACAATTCGATGAGGTGATCCCTTGGAAGTGACGGAGTTGGCAAGCCGGCCCGACGAGGAGCAAAACGGACATGAGGTGCCTCGGAGCGAGACGGTGAAGAGCAGATTGGGGGGCGCGGCCCGGACGCTGCTGGGTCGAGGCGTCGCCCTGCTTCTGCTGTTGGGGCTTGGCGGCCCCACCGTAGGCCAGTACGTTCTGGTCACCCAGAAGGACGGGCTCCTGGCGGCGATTCTCTACGGGATCGGGATCGTGCTGTTCCTGCTCAGCCTGGCGGCGGAGCGCTTCGTGGTTGCGCGAGGGACGAGCGGTGGTCGCTCCGCAGCAGTCAGTGCAGTCTCAGACCGGGCAGTGCTCGCTACTCTGTCCGGGCTGCTGATGCTGCTGTCGCTTGCTACGGTTGCCACTCCCTCCGCCACGGGGATCAGCCTGGCCGCTTGGGCGATGAGTCTCCTGCTGGCCGTGGCGGCGGTGGCAACGTCGGATTCCTTCACGTTGGGTGAGAGGGCCCGGAAGTGGATAGCCCACCAGGCCCGTCCTCGAGTGACGGTGGAGTTCGCCCTCTTCACAGGGATCACCCTGGCCGGCGCGGCCTTGCGGCTATACAACCTCGAGGGCTACCCGAGCGGTGTGCACGGAGACGAGGCCGAGTTTGGGTTGATAGCCAGGGCTATCCTGGAGGGGAGGGGTCCCAATCCCTTCGGCGTCGCCTTCCTCGGCGACCCGGCGATGTTCCTGTTCGTCGAGGCCCCCTTCGTGGCTCTCTTCGGGAACAGCATCTTCGCCATTCGCCTCTGCTCAGCTCTCGCGGGCGTCCTGACCCTGCCGGCCTTCTACCTGCTGATGCGGCGCCTCTTCGGCGTGCGGCCTGCACTGCTGGCGCTGGCTCTGCTGGCGGGGAGTGCCGTTCACATCAACTACAGCAGGATGGCCCTCAACATACCCGAGGTGGAGTTGTTTGCCTGTCTCGCCCTCTACGCCCTGTGGAGGGGGCTCCGAGATCGGAGTCCCCTGTGGTGCTTCTCCTCCGGACTGTTGGCGGCCCTGGCGGTCTACTTCTATTTCGCGGCGCGGGTCCTCCCGGTAGTCCTGGGGGCGTATCTGCTCTATATGCTGGTCACGCGACGCGGAGAAAGGCGCACTACACTACGCGGCAGTGGGCTGGTGCTTCTGGGCGGAGTGATGGCATTGGCGCCGATGGGACTCCTCCTCGCGAGCAAGCCCGGCGATTTCACCTCCCACATGACGGATCGACTGATCTTCGGGAACTGGGCTCACGCCACCGGCACGGCAGGACAGGGGGTGGTGAACCCTCTATACGTCCTGCTGCAGCAGTTTCGGATCAACCTGCTGGGCTTCGTCAGCATACCGGATTCCGGGTTCTACGCTTTCGCTGGAACTCCCATCCTTTCGCCCGCCATCGGCTCCCTGGTGCTCCTCGGCCTCGTGCTGATGCTGGTCAGGATTCACGACGACCGCTACGCACTGCTGGCTCTCTGGTTCTGGCTGGTACTCCTCGCGAACGGGGTGATAACGATCGACCCGCCTCAGTCGGGGCGGGTACTTCAGGCGGTCTTGCCGGCACTGGCAGGGGTGGCGCTGGTCCTCGACTGGGCACTTCGGATGACCGAGAGGCTGTTCAGCCCCCGCGTGGCGCCTATCTTGCTGGCAGGGGCCGCATTGATTCCAGTGGTGGCGGGGTACACCGACGATGCCAACTTCTTCGGTCCGGCCGCCGACGCGAGGCCGTGGGAAGCGGGGACGAAGCAGGCGAGATTCGTGGCATCCTTGGGTTCTGGGTACCGGGCCTACGGGGCAGGGACCCCCAACATGTACATCAATCACGGCATCACGAGGTTCGTGGCTCACGACGTCGAGGCCACCAACCTGCACAACCCTGCCGTCATGCTCCCTCTGGCTGTGCCACCCGACAAGGATGCGGCCTTCGTGATCTACCCCCACATGGTGGGCTACCTGCCACTGATCCTCTCCTTGTATCCCGAGGCTCAGGTAGAGCCTGAGTTGGGCAAGGGGAACCAGTTGGTGTTCACCACGGTGAAAGTGCTGCGGTCCGAGATCGCCCGCAGGCAGGGATTGTCGGCCCGATACGGTGGGGTGGAGAGGCTGGAGACCGACGCGAGCAGCTTGGGCGGGGGCGCTACAGGCTACCCGACCGATGGTAGTTGGACAGGAGGGCTGTATGCTGAGCGAGAGGGGCGATACCTGTTTCAGTTGGAGGGGGGCGGGTCTGAGCTGTTGGTGGACGGTGCCACTCTGGGCCGGGGACGGGAGCAGATGCTGTCGGTGGGGTGGCACTCGTTGGAGGTGAGGGGGCGGCTGGTCAGCCCAGAGTCTCGGGTGGTATTGAAATGGCGGCCTCCCGACCAGCAGTTGGCCCCGATCGCGAGCCGATGGCTTGACAGTGGGCAGGTGGGTGGAACGCTGGTCGGTCGGGTGGTGACCTCGGGCGGACAGACTGTCGAGCGGCACGACCGAGCCATCGGGTTCCGCAACGTTTCCGATCTGGGAAACGCGCGCCCTCCGGCGACGTTTACCTGGGATGGCGCTCTGAAGGTGCCCGATCCGGGAAGGTACACGCTCAGCTTGAACTCGACCGGCGAGGCAGAGGTAACCCTGGATGGGAGAAGCGTGGTAGCGAACCTGGGCAACGTTCAGGGGCAGCGAGCGGCCACGGCTACGGTGGAGTTGTCGGCCGGGGCGCATTCCGTCGGTGTTCGATACCTCTGGCGCCAGGAGGGGGGCATTCTGGAACTTTCCTGGGCGCCGCCAGGGGGGCAATCGGCGATAATACCACCGGAGGCATTTGGGCCTCCTCAACGATAGAGCATCTGCGGGGGCATCTGATAGAATAGCCGCCATGAATGTTCTCCCTTCCAGCCGGGTTTCCTCTTCGTCGGGGGCCACCTCCCTCTCAGGCCTCACTCGTTTGGCCCTCGCCGCCATCCTGTTGGTTGCTGCTCTGGTCCGGCTGTACGGCCTCAACTGGGATGCCAATCAGCACCTTCACCCGGACGAGCGGTTCATCGTCATGGTGACGATGGACCGGATCAGCCTCCCCTTTCCTAACCTCGGGGATGCCCATCTGGGGGATCCGCGTCACAGCACCCTGAACCCTCGCTCGGCCGATCCTGCGACCGGACAGCCCCGGAACTTCGCCTATGGCTCCCTCCCCCTCTACCTGCTGAAGCTGTCGGGACATGTCCTTCGGCCCTGGTGGCCTGGGGCTGAAGGGTTCGACGGCCTGACCCTCATCGGGCGAATCTGGTCGGTCCTGTTCGATCTGGGGACCGTCCTCCTGGCTTTCCTCATTGGCAGACGGTTGTACGGCGTGCGGGCCGGGTTGCTGGCCTCTCTGCTTCTTAGCCTCACGGTGTTGGACATCCAACTGGCCCACTTCTATGCCTCCGACACGCTGCTCACCTTCTTCCTGATGCTGACCCTGTATCTCGGGTTGAGGGTGCTGGAGAAACCCTCGGGCCGGCGGATCGCGCTGATGAGCGCCGCCGCGGGGCTAGCTATAGCCTGCAAGGTCTCGGCAGCACCAGTGCTTCTGCCCGCAGGGCTGGCCTGTTTGCTCGCGGACTATGGAGAGGGGACCACCCTTAGCGCGCGACTCTCCCGTGGAATACCTCTGGCCGTCGTGGCGGGAGTCATGGCCGTCGTCGTGTTCGTGGTGTTCCAGCCCTACTCCTTGCTGGATCCTCAGCCCTTCCTGAGGGATATCCAGAACGAGGGGGATATGGTCCGGGGCATCTCCATACTGCCCTACACCATCCAGTACCTCCGCACGCCGCCTGTGCTGTACCAGGTCGGGACCATGTTCTTCTGGACCGTGGGCCCTGCCCTGACAGCCGCGGCCCTGGCCGGTCTCCTGGCCTTCCTCCTCAGACTGTTCCGGCGACCGATTGCAGGCGAGTGGGTGTTGGCCGGTTGGCTAATCCCCTATCTGGCCATCAACCTCGGCTTCCAGGTCAAGTTCCTCCGCTACATGCTGCCGGTGATGCCCATCCTGGCCGTACTGGCCGCGGCCGGTTTGGTAGCTCTGTCCCAACGAGGCGCGGTCATCCCATCGTCGCCGAAGGGTGACGACCCGGACGGAGTCGAGGCTCGTCCCACCGACCCCAGCGAGGAGCCCGCGGCGGGTCCTTCCCTCTTTGACAGACGGAGGGGCTTGGCCCTGGCAGCGCTGCTGGTGGTGCTCGCCGGCACGGCGATCCAGGCGGCAGGGTTCCTTTCCATTTACTCCAGGGAGCACACCAGGGTCGCGGCCAGCCAGTGGATCTACGACAACGTGCCCAGGGGTGCCAGCCTTGGGACGGAGCACTGGGACGACTCCCTACCCCTCAATCTGCCCGACAGGGCTGGTCGCGTCTCAGACTACCGTAACGTAACCCTCCCGATGTACGACGCGGACACCCCGCAGAAGCGGCAAGCCCTGGTTCAGAGCCTTTCCCAGATCGACTACATCGTCCTGTCCAGCAACCGGCTGTATGGATCGATCGCAAAAGTCCCGGAGACCTATCCGATGGCCTCGGCCTACTACTCCCTGCTGTTCCAGGGTAAGCTGGGCTTCGACCTGGTGGCCACCTTTACCTCCTACCCGAGCCTCGGCCCCCTCCAGGTGGTGGACGACACCGCCGACGAGAGCTTCACCGTGTACGATCATCCCAAGGTGCTGATCTTCAAGAAGAGTCGAGACTTCTCGCCGGAGAAGGTCCAGCAGTTGCTGGGAGCTATCCCCCTGGACCGCACAGTACCACTCAAGCAGATCCAGTCCGGGCACAACGGCCTGCTTCTGACGGATGACCAGAGGGCCGTGGAGGAGAACGGAGGGACCTGGTCTGCCCTGTACGATCGCAACGGACTGACCAACCGTCTTCCCACCCTCTCCTGGTGGCTGGCCCTCGAACTGCTGGGTCTGCTGGCCCTTCCCCTGAGTTGGCGGGTCTTCGTGCGATTCCCCGATCGAGGATACGGCCTCTCCAAGGTGCTGGGTCTGCTGGTTGTGAGCTATCTGGCTTGGCTGCTGCCCAGCCTGCATCTGCTGCCCTTTGGGCGCCTGTCTATCCTGGTTGGGATATTGGCCCTGGGAGCGACCGGACTGGCCATCCTTCGCGTCGATTGGATCGCCTTCCGCCAGTTCTTCCTGATGCACCGACTGGTCATGCTGCTGCACGAATTGGTGTTCCTCGTGGCCTTTGGCGTCTTCTGGATGATCAGAGTCCGCAACCCAGATCTGTGGCAGCTGAACTTCGGCGGCGAGAAACCGATGGAGTTTGCCTTCCTGAATGCCGTGGCCAAGTCCACCTACTTTCCGCCCTACGATCCCTGGATGGCCGGGGGATACATCAACTACTACTACTTTGGCTTCGTCATCGTAGCTGCCCTGATGCGTCTCACCGGGATCGTCCCCTCCGTAGCCTTCAATCTGGCTATACCCTCCATCTTTGCCCTGACGGCTGCGGGCCTGTTCTCCTTTGGCTTTAACTACGTGCTGGGTATCCGGAGACTGCCGGCACGAATGCTGCCGGACGGCGCTGTCCTGGCGGGGCTGGCAACGGCAGGATTCGTCCTGGTTGCCGGCAATCTGGACGGCCCCATCCAGATCCTGGAGGGGTTGTGGAAGGCCGCCGGATTGCAGTTCAGGAGCGCCCTTCCCGTCGTGGAGGGAACCGTCAAGGCTGTTGCCGGTGCCTGGGCTGTGCTGCTCGGCGGCAAGGTTCTCCCGCCCTTCGATTTCTGGCGCTCTACTCGCATCATCGGGCCTGAGAACCCGACTCCCATCACGGAATTTCCCTATTTCACCTTCATGTACGGGGATCTCCACCCCCACATGATGGCCATGCCACTGGCAACCCTTGCCCTGGGGCTGGTTCTGGCGGTGGTATGGCAGGGACGGCGGGATCGGTGGGGAGACAAGGAGACGGGGAGAGGGGGAGACGGGGAGAGGGGGAGATTCCCTCTCCCTCTGGGAGAGGGTCAGGGTGAGGGCTGGGGCACTCAGCACTCAGCACTCAGCACTCAGCACTCAGCCCCGGGCGGGCGGGACGCCCGCGCTCCCGGCGGCACCCAGCACCCCTCGGGCTTCCTCGAGGCGTGGGTGCGAGACTGGGGGCTGCTGGCCGCAACGGGTGGATTCGTGGTAGGGGCCCTCGAGGTTACCAACAGTTGGGACTACCCCACCTATCTGGTGCTTCTCTCGGCCGCTTTTCTGCTGGCGGCCTTTTCCCGGGACCGCGCTTTGACGCTAAGGGGGCTACTGGAGGCAGCGCTGTCGGCAGTCGGGGTATTCGCCGTGGCGCAGTTGCTCTTCCTCCCTTTCACCAGATCCTACGAGTTGTTCTACAACGGGGTCGACCCGTCGCCGGGTAAGACCTCCCTCCAGCACTATCTGATCATCTTCGGCTTCTTCCTCTTCTGCTTCGGTTCGGCATTGCTGTTCCACTTGAGCCGTAGCCGCCGCCATCGCCTGTGGGCGCTGGGCCTGTGGGAGCGACTCAGGAGGTCCCCCAGGGTCGCGAGGCGTCGGGGGCTATCGGCCAGGCTGGTGCACCCTACCCCCTGGTGGGAGGCGCTCCAGTATGCGGCTCTGGGACTGGTGGGTATGGCTCTGGCTGCCCTGCTGCTGAAGCTGTACCTGGTGGCCTTCCTTTTTGGGATGGGCATCATAGCGTTGCTCGCCCTCTTCGAGAAGGACGCGCCGCCCGAGAGACTGTTGCTCACACTTTTCGTGGGTCTGGGCACCGTCCTCACCCTGGGGGTGGAGTTCATCGCCATCAAGGGCGACATTGGCCGGATGAACACCGTCTTCAAGTTCTACCTTCAGGCCTGGTTCCTGTTTGGAATTGCCTCCGCCCTGGGGGTCGCCGGGATCCTGTGGAAGTGGCGAGACCGGGGCAAGGGGTGGCTGTCCGGCTGGCGCAAGGGATGGGTAGCGGCCCTGGGAATACTGATTGTCTCGGTGTTGATCTACCCGGTGGCGGCTACCCCGGTCAAGCTGTCCACCCGCTTCCAGTCCATGGCCCCCACCCTGGATGGCATGGCCTATATGAAGGACGCCGCGTTTCGGGATCAGAATCACGACATCGTCCTGGCCAGGGACTACGCCGCCATCCAATGGATGCAGGACCACGTTTCCGGGTCCCCGGTGGTGCTGGAGGCGCAGATCCCCGAGTATCGGTGGGGCTCCAGGGTTTCCATCTATACAGGACTTCCCACGGTCCTGGGCTGGACGTGGCACGAGCGGCAGCAGAGGTGGGGCTACCAGGGGATGATCGACGAGCGGCTGAGGGACATAAAGACCATGTTCGACAGCACTGACACCGCCCAGGTGTCCCGCCTGCTGCAGAAGTACCACGTGAGGCTCATCTACGTGGGGGACCTGGAGAGGGCTTACTACTCCGCGGCGGGCTTGGCCAAGTTCGACTCCATGGCCGCGAACGGCAAGCTGTCGGTGCTATATCGGTCCGACGGGGTGACCATCTACTCGGTCAACGGCAACTGAGATGATCTGGTTTCTGACGTGGCTGGTAGCGGTCGAATTGCTGGGGTTGAGCGTCCTGCCGCTGGCTGTGCGGGTCTTGCGGACCCTTCCGGACCGCGGTTATCTGTTCGCCAAGCCCCTGGGGATCCTGGTGGCCGCATACCTCTGCTGGATCCTCGGCAGCTTCGGGATCATCCACTTCGACCAGGCGACCACAATCGTGGCCGTCGTGGCAGTCGGGGTGGCGTGCTGGGCAGCATGGGGCCGCGAAGCGCTCTTCGATCTGAGGAAGATTCGTGGACACCTGCTGGTCTCCGAAGCGGTGTTCCTGGTAAGTCTTGCCGGTGCGGCCTGGATCCGCGCCCACAATCCTGAGATAGCCGGCACCGAGAAGCCGATGGACCTCGCGCTGCTGAACGCCCTTTACCGAACCAACGGCCTTCCGGCCGAGGATCCCTGGATGTCCGGATACAGCATCTCCTACTACTACTTCGGGTATCTGCTGATCGCCACCATCGCCAAGCTGTCCGGCGTTCCAGCCGCCGTCGGCTACAACCTGGGAGTGGCTGTCGTCTTCGCCCTTCTACTGGCTGGTTGCTTCAGTCTCGGCTTCAACCTCCTCTCACTTCTGCTGCCGCGTTGGCGCCCGTCGAGACTCGCCCTCGCCGCTCTGGTTGCGCCCCTGGTGGTTGGCATCATGGGCAACCTGGAGGGAGGGCTGGAGGTTCTGGCAGTCAGAGGCGTGGGCGACGCTTCCTTCTGGAAGTGGGTGGGGGTGAAGGGGTTGGAGGCGGCTGCCGAGCCCCAGGGTTGGTTACCCACCTCTTTCTGGTGGTGGTGGAGAGCCTCGAGGGTCATCCCCACCATCAAGCCCGACGGAATAGACGAGTTTCCCTACTTCAGCTTTCTACTGGGTGACCTGCACCCGCACTACACGGCCCTACCGTGGGTCCTCCTGGTGGTAGCTCTGTCCCTGGCTGCCCTGTTGGAGCGGCATAGAGAACAGATGCGAGAGCTTAGGGACACCCCAAACTCCGCCACTGCGAGGACTGAGGACTCAGGACTGAGGACTGAGACAGAGCGGCACGGACCTCAGTCCTCAGTCCTCAGTCCTGCCATGGGCGTGCTGATCCCGGCCCTGGCCCTGGGTTTCTTGCTGGTGGGCAACAGCTGGGACTTTCCCACCTACTCGCTCCTCTTCTGGGTCTGCTCGCTGCTGCCCCTCGCTCTGTCCGATTGGTCCTGGCAGAAGCTGGTGAGGCGAGGCATGCCCCTCGTGCTGATCTCCTCTCTCTCCATCTTGATCTACTCGCCCTTCTTCCTGGGCTTCTCCTCGCAGACCAAGGGGATAGGACTCTCGCCCGACAAGACGCCCCTTCCTTCGACGTTGATATTGTTCGGTCCCTTCCTGTTTGTCCTGGGTTGCCTCCTCCTCTGGATGCAATTGGGCAGGAATAGCTCTGGAGCACGGGATTGGAGAACGTGGGTGCCGGGGGGTGGCGGCGTTGCTCTGATCCTGTCCTCGATATCGCTGGGGACTACGGCGCTCCTGGCGGGGTTTCTGGTACTGGTCGGGGCCGTCGCGATCAGGGTGCTCTCGCCGGCAGAGCCGGCTGAGAAGGGCGTGCCGGCGGCTCAGCGATTCCTGTTGATCCTGGTGGCAGTGGGGCTGCTTCTGATACTGGGGCCGGAGTTTCTGTTTCTAGTGGATCTCTTCGGCACCAGAATGAATACCGTGTTCAAGTTTCACTATCAGGCATGGTTGTTGCTGGGGCTAGCCTCCAGTGTGGCCGTGGTCTGGATGGCGTCGGCAGTGAGGCCCAGGGCAGTGGCCTGGGTGACCACCTTTACGGCTGTCTTACTGGTGGGCGTGGGGCTGGTGTATCCTGTGGCGGCCACCCCCGCCAAGACCCAGGACTTCCAGACAGCCGCGACCCTCGATGGAGCCGCCTTCTACCAGAAGACCAGACCCGACGATTACGCTGCCATCCAATGGCTATCTCGGGTCGCGCGGGGGCGGCCGGTGGTGTTGGAGGCCACGGGCGGCGAGTACTCGGAATATGCCCGAGTGAGCACCTTCTCCGGGCTCCCCTCGGTGCTGGGATGGGCGGGCCACGAGGTGCAGTGGCGGGGCCGGGGGGAGGAACCTCAGCGACGCACTCAGGACATCGATGCCATCTACGGCACCGCGGACCCCGCGGCCATGATGGCCCTCCTCAGGAAGTACCGCGTCACATACGTGTACGTGGGGAGCCTCGAGGCGGAGAAGTACGGCTCCGGCGTGTACAGCCGGTTCGAGGGGCAACTGCAGGTCGTGTACC
>JAJZQR010000331.1 GCA_021806765.1 Chloroflexota bacterium
CACAGAAACTTCCAGTCGCGGGCGTTGCCGATCAGCTCGACCAGCTGATCCCTCGTATATCGTTGGAGCAGCAGTTCGCTCAGGCGGCCGGGCAGGGCGCCAAACAGATAGGCCAGGTCGCGCCCGCCGGCCGCGAGGGCAGACACTCGCTCCCAGCCGAGCTGCTGCAGGAGCCACGACTGTCTCTCCTCGTCCAGGGCACGCAGCACCACGCTCAGGTGGTGGCCCGTGGTGATCATCCTCCGAAGGTGTGCGGGGCCGATCAACTCCAGAACCATCTGGTCGCAGTCGCCATAGACCCACTCCAGCACCTCGGCCAGCTCCAGTGCCGTGATGATCAGCCGGCGAAGACCGGTGGAGCCGATGGCAGAGAGCAGCCTCTTCTCGACCGCGGGTTCGGCGAGCACCGCCAGGATGTCTCGCAGATGAGCGGCATCGCGCACCATCTCGACGAGGTTAGGTCCGAGGGTGTCTATCAGGAAGATCTGGTCGGCCGGGGCCAGCGACTTCAGAATGCTAGTGAACCCGGCCGGGCCGGCTATTACGCTGGTGAGATGAGGGGCCAGCTGCTGCAGCACGATTCGGTCGTGCTGCCCCTGGAGAACGTCCAGGGCGATCGTCAGTTCGCTCGCCGTGCCGATGAGCGCCGTCTCTCCGTCGATGGAGACAGGGTAGCGCGACAATTCCGCCCTTGCCACGGGTCCTCCTCCACTCCGTTCAGTCGTTCCTGGCCGGCAACACACCGGCGAGGTGATGCACCCACGAGTGGATCCGTCTCGGTTCCACCGGCCGAGAGTGTACCATGTTGTTGTAGGTGGCAGAAGCCCCGGAAGCTCTTCCTCCTTGACGCTAACCCCTCGCTGACTTTCCCAAACAGCAGGATGATCCTGCAAGTCGACCACGACACGGAGACCCTCAGTACGCTGGACTTCCGGGCGCGGACCAGAGCAGTCTCGCGCAGAGGGGACAGACAGGCAGAGTCGTTTACCTTCCGTTAACTCTTCGCAACCATTCCGTACACGCAAGCTTGATACAGTCCCAGCGCAGTCGCCTATCCAGGTATGAGGAGATGTCGCTATGCGGTGTAGCTTCTGCGGAGTCGACGCCCCGGGGAACTGGAGATTCTGCCCCTCCTGCGGCAAGGAAGCCGAGAGGGAGAACAGATCGGTAGTGCCCCAGTTTTGTGCCAGTTGCGGAAACCCTTTGCAACCCGGGTTGAAGGTCTGTACCTCCTGCGGGGCACCGACGGCTGTATCGGCCCCGGGGCTGAAGGTCGCAGGCGGTGCTCCATCTGCGGCCCCTTATGCCGCTGCTCCAGGCCTGAGCCAACCCCCGGGCTACCACGCGGCCAACCAGTACCCGGCGGTTCAAGAACGACGCAATCGTGGGATCGCGCCCATCCTGTTCTGGATCCCCTTTGTCGCCCTCCTATTGATCTCGGGCCTCCTGTTCTGGTTCGGCAAGGTGAGTATCGTAGGATGGGTAGTCCTGACCGTCTGCCTCCTCCTGCTGCTGTTCCTCCGTTCGCGACTCTTGAGCGGCATCTTGGTCAGTCTCGCCGGCTGGGTGGTGGCTGTGGTGCTGTTGGTGATGACACTCGGAATCACGGCCCAGCCTTCGGAAGGGAACAGCATTTCGGCCAAGAGTGGAAGCGGCTCGCAGGCACCCGCACCCGCTGCCACCGCGGCACCCAGGCCGGCAGGAGCCGCTCCTGCCACAACGCCGGCCGCTCGACCGACTGCGACCACCCTGAAGATGGATCCACCGGCTCAGGTGAAGCCACTCATACTTGCGGGACCCAAGCCGGCGGAGCAGCTTCAGTACTCCGTCTACCTGGATGGCGATAACAGCTACGCCTATCTCCTATATCGAATTAGAAGCTCCGCCACGCTATCCAACTGGTCCGGAGACACCTACTGGCTTGCGAACATTTTCCTGCACCTCAACGAGGACCAAGCCAAGCGCCACCTTCAGGGTCAGCTCAAGGTGACCCGAGAGGACAAGGGGTTCAATGACAGCGTCGGAGTGTTCACCAATCGGGTCGAGAAGAGCATGGGCAAGGGCGACGAGAGCTACGACTTCACACGGGCCTGGAAGGATCAGCCTCAAGCCGCCTGGTCCGAGTTCATCGTCCGGCAGGGTGCATCCTGGTTCTACATCAACACGCAAAGGGACACCAAGAACCCGGTGGTCCCGGGCGATGGCATCGACACCCTGCTGGCCGAGCTGAAGAAGATCGACAACAAGGCGCTGATAGCGAGCGCCACCAGTGGGGGAGCAGCCGGCGCAGCTCAGCCAACGGCGAGGCCGAATCCGAGCCCTACTACCGCCGCGGCGTCGATCCCCAAGGTGCAGAATCTCACGGCAGGCATAGGGATCGACCAGACTCAGAAGATCCAGAAGCCGGGCAACGTCTTCAAGCCTGACACCCAGGAGATAGCCTTCTCCATCGAGGTTGTGGACGTGCCGAGGGAGACCGCCGTGGACATCCAGCTGTTCTACCTGCCCACCAACGACAGCCTCAAGGGACCGACCCAGAAGTTGGCGGCGAACCAGGGCGTCAGCCGGGTGGGATTCACCTATGGCAAGCCGGACAAGGGATGGCCAGCTGGACAGTACAAGACGGTGTTCTACCTTGACGGCGCCGAGGCCGGTGCCCTGAACTTCTCCGTACAGCCCTAACGGCTGCCGGCACTCTGCGAAAGGAGCGACCTCCTATGGTATGCACCAATTGCGGCGCTGAACTGAGCCCCGACCTGAAGTTCTGTACCTCCTGCGGCAGCCAGGTGGCACAGCCGCTGAGTCTTCGGTACTGCACCAGCTGCGGGGCCCAGATCCGCGCCGAGAGCAGCTTCTGCCCCAACTGTGGGACGCAGCAAGCAGCGGTCCCTCCGGCCCCGCCGCAACCCGGAGCTTCCTTCCGCCCTGCAGCTGCCACGGCTCCGGTATCGCAGCCGGCTTACGGCCATCCCGCTGTAGCGCGGGAGATGGGCTACAAAGGGATCGGTCCGAGACTGGTGGCCGCCATCGTCGACACCATTCTCTATTTCGCCTTCGCCTGGTTCGTCGCCTCCGCGACGGGCAACACCTCCAGCGCCGGCTTCGATTTGGAGGGGGCGCCGGCCTTCCTAACGTTCGCCGTCTGGACCCTCTACTTCATCTTGCTGGAGGGAATGCTGGGAGGCACGATCGGCAAGCTGATCCTGGGGATGCGGATCGTGAACGAGCGGGGCGAGAACCCGGGCATCGGGGCAGCACTCATTCGCAACCTGCTGAGGATCGTGGACTTCCTACCGCTATTCTATCTCCTGGGCATGATCCTGGTAGCCACCTCTCAACGAAAGCAGCGGTTGGGGGACCGGGTTGCCGGGACCTACGTAGTCGCACGGTGAGAAGGCCCATCTCGAGGTGGCTCAATTGGGGCTGGACATGCCAGCCCCATCGTAACTACGAAGGTGATCACGCATTTGCTGGAAGATCGAGTCAAGCGAGCTGCTCAGCTGCTTCAGCGGGGCGGTAGGATCGTCCTGGTCACTCCTCCATGGATTGTCGCTGGACTGTGCTGTAGAGGCAGTGGGTTCGTTGCTGCGCGGTGGTGCGCCAACCATGGGAGCATTGCCGGAATGAGCTGCTTGCGGGATCGTGCTGGAATACCCGTTGGGTACGGGGCCATATGGGGGTGATGGTGCTGTGGAGCGGTCCTCCCCTGGGATCTCTGACTGCCTGGCTGGCCTACACGGGGCATCCTCACTCGTGAAGTATTGGCGGAGAACAACGTTGATGACACGTCCCACCTGTTCAGAGTCTCCTGAGCGGAACGCTTGAAGCAGCGCGTTGTACTCCTCTTCCAGATCGATCTGGGGATTGGGCATACCGCTAGGGTACTGATTGTTGGGCCAAATCGTGTCCCAGTAGAGCGCAACAGAACTTTCGGCATGGAACTCGTGGGCCAGGCAAGAGAATGAATCGCGAGCTGGCGAGTTCAAGACCAGGTCTTCTCGCAGATGATACCCTTCGTGGACGAGAAGGGTGGCAAGGGTCTTAGGTGGAGTAAGACTGCCATCGGGATAGCGGCGCAGCGAACTCGAAAGGACGATGTACGGACTGCGCTGGAGCCCGCACAGGACCGCAGCTCGCGGTGGTGCGAACATAGCCCATGCTTCGTCCAGTGTGCACCCAGGAGCCAGTGTTACCTCGTCATCGAACACCAGAATGGTCCCCTGTGCGCGGACGGCGCCGACGATCTGCGTCAGTTCAGGTACCCCAGTACCCGCAATGGCCTGTAGGGCCGTTTCCAACTGGCCAGATACTTGCTGTGGTTGCTCAGGAGCGTTGACTTGATCCTGAGTGTTCTCTATGGCCGGCGAGGCATAGGCGAGGGATAGTGTGGCCATAGCTATCATCCCCCCGAAAACCGCAAGGCCAGCCAGCAGCGCCAGCTTCTTCATCTCAGACTCCTCCTCTGTTGTGAGCCTGCCTCGATGAAGCAGGGGCGACGGCTCGGCAAGTTGTATACCGCTGGACCTGGCCCATCAGTTCCGACCTCTCGACCTACCTGCGGATGGGGCAGTAGCTCAGCCGCCGGCCTAGGCGCTGCGTCGAGCTATTCGAGAGGCTCCTCCTCGAGTTCGGGGTTCTCGGGGGCTCCTTCCTCCTCGTGGCGGCCGGGTATCTGCTCCATCCGGGCTGCGTTCCAGTCGACGAAGCGCCGGAAACGGTCGGCGGGCCAGACTCGGGTGCCCGTTATCAGGTCGATGACGGGGGTCGCGTCCTCGGGCACACGGCCCCGCTTGAGCAGGGCCCGAATGGTGTTGGGGGTGCAGCCGCAGGCCCTCGCCAGGTCGGCCAGGGTGTATTCTCGCTCCTCTCCTTCTCGGGACATCGTTGCGCTCCTTCCACTCTCATCTTCGCACCTATCCTACACCCAGCGGGCCTCGACTACCCAGCGGCTATCCCGTTTCCACGGATCCACCCTGGCCCGGATAATTCATCGGCGCTGTAGCCGTACCCTTCACGGGTGCGCGCAGCCACGTTCGGCACGGCGAAGCTCCACCACGAGGTGCGCGCAGGCGTAAAGCCTGCGGCTACAAGCTTCCGCACCTGCCCTCGGCTACCATGAATAAGCGGGCTATGTCAGGCGCCTCGGGCTGATTCCATCACCGACTCCAGGGCAGCGACCAACTCCTCTATCGCGAAAGGCTTGGTGATGATGGCCCTGGCTTCGGGGGGTGGAGCAGAGTTGGGTAGATGGGCCGTGGAGAGACAGAGAATGGGGACGGAGCGGGTGATCTCCTGGAGTTGTGGCCCGAGGCTGGGATGCCGATACCAGCGTCGAAGTACCTGGTAGTCCACCAGGATGGCGGCGAATCGCTCTCTACGTAGGAGCGCCTCCGACTCTTCGAGCGATCGAGCCGTGGTGACCTGGTAGCCCTCCAGTTCCAGGACGTCTTTGAGTAGTTCCAGGATCGTGGGGTCGGGGTCGATCGCCAGTATTCGGTGCATGGGGCCTCGCTCCCGAAAATCACGATAGACGAGGGCCATTGACCGAGCATGGTTCACGCCTGGAAGGATCGTTTCCCCACTAAGCCTCAAGATAAGGTTACCGCCCGAAGACCCCGGCGTCAAGTACTTGCTAGATGGGGCTTACGCAGCGGGTG
Source organism: Chloroflexota bacterium (assembly GCA_021806765.1). The sequence continues at coordinate 5,658 of JAJZQR010000331.1, forward strand.
GGAGAAGGGGATCGAGGAGAGAGTAGGGGGATGTTGCCAGGAGAGGGGGCTTGGGCACGCTGGATTGGGGTTGGCGGGAGTTTTTCGAGGTGGGGGAGTGGTCGTGG
>JAJZQR010000332.1 GCA_021806765.1 Chloroflexota bacterium
AATAACCATCATCGCCGTCATGCTCAGCTTCTTTGCCGTCGGGGTCCCGGTGGCTTTCGCCATGGGGCTCACCTCTCTGGTCGTCCTCATCTTAGTAGGTAACGTCCCTCTGCAGACCATCCCCCAGCGGATGATCACAGGCGCCGACTCCTTCCCTCTGATGGCCGTGCCTTTCTTCTTGCTGGCAGGCAACCTGATGAGCACCGGCGGGATCACCATGAGGCTGATCCAGTTCGCCTCTGCGATGATAGGCCACGTGCGGGGTGGCCTGGTGTACGTGGTGATCGTCACCAATATGATCATGGCCGGCATGTCGGGCTCGGCAGTGGCCGATGCCGCTGCCACAGGCTCGGTGCTGATCCCGGCCATGGAGAAGGCGGGCTACAACCGCCGTTTCGCTGCCTCCGTTGTCGGGGCTGCCTCCACCATCGGCCCGATCATTCCGCCCAGCGTCCCCTTCGTGGTGTTTGGCGCCATGTCCCAGGTCTCCATCGGCCGGCTGTTCTTCGGAGGGGCGATCCCCGGCGTGCTGATGGGTCTGTACATGATGGCGGTAGTCTACTTCCTGGCGGAGCGGCGAGGTTATCCCAAGGGCGAGCGGGTTGCCTGTGGCCAGTTCCTGGTGTCGACGCGCGATGCCCTGCTCCCGTTGATGCTGCCGGTGATCATCCTTGGTGGAATCCTGGGCGGGGTCTTCACCCCTACCGAGGCCGCCGTCGTCGCCGCTGTATATGCCTTCTTCCTGGGTACCTTCGTCTATCGAGAACTGACGATGAGGGATCTGGCAAAGGCCCTCCTGGACACCGGCATCACCTCCGCTACGGTGATGTTCATCATTGCCAACGCCAACATCCTCGGCTGGATCATGGCCCGCGAGCAGGCCGGCCAGGTGGTAACCCAGATGGTTACCTCGGTCTCCGCTAACCCCACCGTGATCCTTCTGATGCTAAACATCATCCTGTTGGTCCTGGGGTGTCTGATCGACTCCACGGCCAACATCATCCTGCTAACTCCGTTGCTGATGCCGTTGGTCAAGTCCGTTGGGATCGACCCGATCCACTTCGGGGTCGTGATGGTGCTGAACCTGATGATCGGCCTGATGACGCCGCCGGTGGGGATGACTCTATACGTCGTGTCCCAGATCACTGGCCTCAAGGTGATGCAGATCGCCCGGGAGGCGTGGCCCTTCTTAGTGGCCCTAATAGCTGTACTGCTCACTATCACCTACGTACCATCACTGGTGACATTCCTGCCCAATCTGTTGATGGGCAAGTAAGTTCGGAGGACTGCGAATGCGAAGCATGCTGATGACCCGCGCGGCTCGGACCCTGGTGGAACTGAGCGGGGTGAAGCCCGGAGAGAACCTGCTGGTCCTGACAGACACAGAGAAGTTCTCCATCGGCCAGCTGGTGGCCGGTGTGGGCCATGAGGCTGGTGCGAAGGTGACCTTCATGGTCCAGCCAGCTGGGAAGATCCACGGCGAGGAGCTTTCCCCCGTGGTGGCCGCGGCGATGAAGGCGGCCGACGTGGTGATTGCCCCCGTGCTGAAGAACATCGCTCACACCAGTGCTCGCCTGGAGGCTACGAAGGCGGGAACGAGGGTGTTGATCTTCCCGGAGGTCACCGAGGAGATGATGCTAGGGGGTGGCATCGAAGCCGATTTTGTCGCCCTTCGACCAACCGTGGACAAGCTGGCGCAGAGGATCAACGACGCCAAGGTCGCGCGCCTCACCAATGGCGCAGGCACCGACATAACTATGAGCATCGAGGGGCGCCGCGGCCGCTCCCTCAACGGGTTCGCCAATACCGTGGACATCGCGGCTCCTCCCGGCCTCGAGGCTAGCACCGCCCCGGTGGAGGGGACAGCCGAGGGGGTCGTGGTGGTGGACGGTAGCATCCCTGGCGTGGGCGTTGTCCGTGGCGAGCCGGTGAGGATCGAGGTCAAAGCCGGCCGCGCCGTCTCAATCACGGGAGGTCCTGTGGCGGAGGCTTTCCGGGAGCTGCTGGCCGGCCTCAACGATCCGAATGTTTACCTGGTCGGCGAGCTGGGAATCGGCATGAATCCCAACTGCGTGATTCGAGGCAACATGCAGGATGATGAGGGAATGTACGGGACCGCCCACGTGGCCTTTGGGACGAACAAATACATCGGCGGGACCAATGTGGCGGCCGGCCACTATGACGTCGTGATCCGCAAAGCTACCCTGGAGCTGGACGGCGAACTCGTTGTCAAGGATGGGGAAGTGCTCGTTTAGCTGGTAGGGCGCCCAGTCCGAGTCCGGGGGACCCGCATCCGGCACACCAAAGCCAATCTCTGCACATCTGGAGAAGGAGCATGCCCAAAACCATCGACCTTTCCATGCCGATCAAGGCCCACTGGCGTTGGCCGGCTGAACTGACCGCCAAGGTCAACTACGATAACGGCCATCCCTTCCGCACTACCTGGGTCACTCTATCCAACCACGGCTTCACCCACGTAGATTCGGCCCTCCACTACTTCAAGGGCAGGCCGTCGGTGCCCGAGATGCCCTTGGAGCACTACGTCGGCAGGGCCACCGTCATCGACGTGAGCCACAGAGGGGCCAACGAAGGGGTAACGGCCGAGGACTTAGAAGAGCACGGCCAGCACGTCCAGGAAGGGGACATCGTCCTGTTGCGAACCGACTGGCCGCTGAAGTGCCCCTACGAGTCCAGGGAGTTCTGGGGGGACGCCCCCTACACCACCGCGGGGGCCTGCGAGTGGCTGGTGGCCAGGAAGGTCCGCTCCGTCGGATACGACTACCCGCCTGATGTCTGCATCAGAGATGAGGTTCGGGCACCGGAGACAGTTCACCCCCTGGAGGACTACACCACCCATTCCATCTTCTTCCCGGCCGGCATCATGGTGATCGAGTACCTGGTCAACCTGCATCTTCTGCCTGAGAAGGCCCATTTCCAGTTCGTGGCTGCCCCGTTGCCCGTCCAGTGCGCTGAAGGCAGCCCGGTGCGGGCGCTGGCTTTCCTTGAATGACCGGCGAGTAGGGAGGATCAGCATCTCATCCTCCCTACTTGGCGCCCATTTCGTTTCGCAACCATCCTCACGAGACTCCCTAAGCAGGGTACAGCAAGGAGACAAAACCATGACCCACACCTTGCACCGTCAAGGGCCCCCGGAGAGTTTCGAGCACGATTACGTCTTGATCTCCATGGCGGCCCAGGGCGTCAACAGCCACGGGGCAACCCCCTACCTGGCCGCGACCTTCAAGATCCTGATGGACTCCAGGGCGGTGAACCTGGCCGACGACAACACAGGTGGCATATTCACGGGGTTGACCACCGATCAGATCCTCGCGGGAGCCAACGAGAAGTCCTATATGGGCGCCGTGTTCACCGAGGACACCGACCTTGAGGAGGTTCTCCGTAGTCTGAAGGACGCCCAACTCAAGATGCCGGTGATCGTCCGAGGCGATATGAAGAGGATCTTCCAGATCTGCGAGCACGTTGGCCTCAAGCCTCACACGGTTCACCTGTCCCTCGGCATATTCGGCAAGAAGGAGCTGCTACCCGAAGACCGGGTACTGCAGGTCACCAGCATGTGCGGCCACGGCATGGTGTGCGCCGACCACGTGAAGAAGGTGGCCGACATGGTGCGGGCAGGGAAGATTACGGCCGAGGTCGCGGGAAGGGATCTCGCTAGACCATGCACCTGCGGCATATTCAACCCGGTGCGATCGGCGGAGATCGTTTCGCAGATGGTCGAGTCGGGAGGAGGGCGGCCATGATCATCGACCAGGAGTTGTGCACGGGGTGCGGGGACTGTGTGACCTATTGCCCCGTGAGGGCCATATCCGTTCCCGATGGAGTGGCCACCATTGACAAAGAGCTTTGCGTCGAGTGCGGTGTGTGTGAACGGCTCCAGCTGTGCCCCAGTCACTGTTTCCACATTGAGGAGTCCCTACCCTGGCCCCGCTCCATCCGTGCCATCCTGAGCAACCCCCTCACCTGCTTCAAGGAAACAGGCGTCACTGGACGGGGCACCGAGGAGATGAAGACCAACGATCTCTCCAATCGGTACGTCTCTGGCATGGTGGGCATTGCGCTGGACGTTGGGCGACCCAACGTCGGAACCAGCCTGCGAGATGTGGAGAGAATCACCAGAGCGGTCGCCAGAGCGGGCGTCCAATTCGAGGAGAGGAATCCAATCTCCTTCATGATGAAGGACAAGACAACCGGCATGCTCGATCCCGAAGTGCTGAACGAGCGGGTGATGTCGGCTGTGGTCGAGTTCGTCATCCCCATCGAGAAGCTCCCTCAGATCGCACAGATCGTCCAGGAGGTGGGGTCCCAGGTGGATACAGTGTTCACCTTCGGCGTCATCTGCAAGGTCGAGGAGGACGACTCCATTCCAGCTGTCCTGATCCTAGAGAAGGCTGGCATGGCTCCGGCGCCTGGTGCCAAGGTAAACGTTGGCCTCGGGCGACGGCTGAGCGAATAGCTATCTCAAACTCAAAGGAGAGGAGCAAGACGATGATCAAGGACGTATGGGCCACTCTGGAGAAGTATGGGATACCCGGGCGAGATCTGAATGATCTGCCTAGCTCGCCCACTCGTTTCCCTGATGGTGCGCACTGCCGAATAGAGATCGCAGGGATCGAGCGAGCCTCCTCCCTCCAAGAGATGTTGGACGAGTCCGAGAAACGGTCCACCCCCATTCACCGCGTCATCGGCACCGTGGGAGGCGCGACACTGATCACCATGGATGAGCTGAAGGAATACGCCCGCATAGCCCATAAGGCCGGAGTCGAGGTAATCATGACCCTGGGTGCCAGTCGGGGTTGGGACACAGGTCGGCAGATCGTAACCCGGGAAGGTCTCGTTTCGGGCATGCGCGTTCGGGGATCCGACAACCTCTCCTACGTCGTCGGCGACGTGCTACGGCTGGTAGAGGCTGGCTTCCGAGGTTTCCTGGTGGTCGACGAAGGGCTACTGTGGCTGTTGAACCAGATGAGGGAGAAGGGAGACCTTCCCAAGGACTGTATCTTCAAGGTCTCTGTCTTCGCTGGCCACGCCAACGCAGCTGGGGCCAAGGTGCTGGAGAGCTTGGGAGCCAACACCTTCAACCCTATCGCCGACCTCACACTGCCGATGCTCGCGGGCATTCGCCGGTCGGTCCGGATCCCCATGGATGTCTACGTCAGCATCGTGGACGCCATGGGCGGCATCAACCGCTTCTGGGAGGCCGCTGAGATCGCTCGGGTCTGCGCCCCTTGCTACTTCAAGTTCGAGCCAGGGGCTTCCGAGGACACTCTCTACAAGCCCTGGGTCTCCAGAGAGTTCCATGACTCCTTCGCCCGCGAGAAGGTACGGCTGGCCAGCATTGCCTGCGAGTTGGTACAGCGCTGCAACCCGGAGATAGTGATCTCCGGCAGGGCCCCCAACGATCTGGCGGTGCCTGTAGCGTAACTGGCGGGAGCCACTTGCTTTCAATGGTGTAGGGCTGAGGCGCTCTGGTGGAGACCAAGTGCCGGCCGTGAGCGATAACCATGTGTCTAACGCTATCCCGAGGAAGAGGAGAGTCATGCCTGTCGTTATCGAAGACAAGTGCAAGGGGTGCCGGCTCTGCATACCCTACTGCCCGATGGATGCCTTCACGGTGGTGAGCCGGAAGCGGGTGGCCATCGACCAGGACAGGTGCACGGAGTGCTACGTCTGCCTGCGGAAAGAGGTCTGCCCCTTTGGGGCCATC
>JAJZQR010000023.1 GCA_021806765.1 Chloroflexota bacterium
CTCTTTGAGCAGCGGAAGGCCTCCCGCGGCGGGCAGGCCCGGGATCTTCGCCAGGACCGCGTTGAGATATGCTTCCACGGTAGGGAAGGGGAAGAAGAGCGAACTCTTCTCGTCCAGGCGGGTGCCCAGGGTGAGCAGGATGTCGTCCGCGCTCAGGGATTCGCCCCGGGGCCGCACCACCGGTTGCCGTAGCGTCAGGTAGGGGACCATCTCCTGGGCCGGTGGTGACTCCAGCCCCCAGCTTTCCAGATAGGTAGCCGCCGGGAGCACCAGGTCGGCTAGCGCCGAGGTCTCGGTGAGGTTGGTATCGATGGCTACCAGATAGCCGACCCGCTTCTCGTCCAGGAGGGCCGTGCGGAAAGCCTCGGTGTCTGGCCAGGAGTATGCCGGGTTGGCCAGACAGGTGATGTAGAGGCCGGCGCTTTTCTCGCCCTGGATCAGCTGCTCGATCCGTTGGACTGCGCCGGCGGTGTCAGACAGCGAGGGAGGCACCGGGTCCGGCTGGGCGAAGGTGAGCATCTGGGCAGGGCAGTAGCCACCGGCGGCCCCAACGCTGCTCACCAGGGAGTTGAGCAGCAGGAGGGCTCGCTGGGTGTTGACGCCCTCCTTCTGCCGGCCGATCCTGCCCCCTACCATGGCGAGGGCCGGCCTGGCGCGACCGAACTCCGTGGCGATGCGGCGGAGGTCACTGGCCCGGATACCCGAAGCCGTCTCAGCCGCCTCGGAGGTATACGGAGCCAGCTGTTGGGCCAGTTGATCGATCGATAGGTCGGTCCAATGGGAGAGGAACTGCTTGTCGTGCAGGTTCTGCTGGACCACCACGTTGGCCATGGCCAGGAGCACCAGGCCGTCGCTGCCGGGAAGGATCGGGAACCATTCGTCGCTGCGGCCGCCGGTCAGCGACAGCCGAGGGTCGAAGGTCACCAGCTTGGCGCCCGCCATGCGAGCCTCCACCAATCGTTGAACGAAGGGCAGGTAGAGGGGGTGGTTCTCGTAGGGGTTTCCCCCAAAGTTGAGCAGGTAACGAGAGCGGGCCACATCGGCGACCTCGGAGGCGGCCCCCATGGTAAGCCGGTTGGCCGTCTGGCGAGCAGCATCGTGGAGAAGGCCCTCGTCGATCAGGGTCTTGGAGCCGAAGGCGGCGACGAACCGGTGGGTCATGAGGCTGGATGCCTCCGCCCCGGCATGGAAGAGCAGCGATTCGGGATCCCTGGCCTGGAGAGCGCGCAGCTTCTCCTGAAGGGTGTCGTAGGCCTCCTCCCAGGTAACCCGAGTCCACTTGCCTTCGCCCCGCTGTCCGGCTCGAGCCATGGGGAAGAGGACCCGATCGGGATCGTAGAGGCGGTTGATGCCGGCGTGGCCGCGCGCGCACAGCCGTCCTCGACTGTTGGGATCGCGGGGGTTACCCTCGATCTTGACCAGCCGATCCTCCTCCACGAACCCAAGGATCCCGCAGCGGGCGGTACAATGGGCGCAACTGCTCGGGATGGCTCGGCGCAGGGCGCCGGTAGTGCGAGATACCGAGCGGCCGCCGCGAACGAACTCCTCTGCCACTGCGCCCCTGGCGACCAACAGGTCGGTTGCTACCATGCCGGCAGCGGCCGCTCCCAGCTTTAGCAGTTGACGCCTGGTGAGCCTAGCTGAGCGGAACATACTGACCCCCGATGACCACTACGTAGCGCATCGCCAGGATCCCAGCCATCACCAGCAGTGAGGCGGCTACCGTTGCTGGGAGGGACCGATGGCTGTGCGGAATGCCCTGCGCCAGCAGGGGGATGAAGGCGGCCACCATCAGCGGGGCCCCCAGCGGCACCGTGGGAATCGACCCGAAGTAGATCAGGCTGGCCCCCGCCAGCGGCGGCCCTACCAGAGTTACGGTCCGAGCCAGCAGGGCCGTTGGTGCCGTGAGCAGTATCAAGGGCACCAGGGAGCCCGTAAGGATTTCGGTGCCGAGGAAGAACTGGCTGAAGCCGCCCCGCAGGATCAACGAGGCCGCTTCTCCGGCCTCGCGGTCCGAGGTGAGCAGCACCAGGACGTCCGAGAAGACCAGGAAGAGATCCAGCAGGATGGAGCCCGCCAGGATCCTCCCCAGGTCCCTGACCAGGACGGGGTCGGGCCGGCGCTGCTTGGACAGGAAACCCATGACGGTCACCACCAGGATCATCAGGGCGATACCGGAGACCATGGCCGAGACCAGGAAGAGGATGGGCATCAGGGCGGTGTTCCAGAGCGCCCTGGCCTTGGCCAGCGCCATGATGAAGCCGGTGTAGCCGTGGACCGATATGGCCAGGGGGATCCCTATCAGGCCGAACAGCTTGGTCATCTTTTCGTCGCCCTTGAACATGAAGAAGGCGTAGATGAGGCAGTTCAGCGGGTACAGGGTCAACAGGAAGGAGCCGTACGTGATGGGGGAAGTGGGGTTGAGATAGGGAAACAGATGCCAGAAACGCCAGGGTTGGCCCAGGTCGGCTATCAGGTTCAGGGGAGCCAATACCAGCAGCACGATGGCCATCACTACCCCAATCTTCCCTAACGGCTTGAATCTCTTGAAACCGAAGCCGTAGGCCAGGGTAGATAGGATGAAGGAACCGGCGCTCAGCCCTGTCATGTAGAAGTAGACGGCGATCAGGGGACCCAACGGCGCCTCGTGTGCGACGTTGTAGACGATGGTGACCTCCTCGTTCATATCTTGACCTCCTCGCCTCCGCCCGTGGTCCGCATGATGGCCTCGTCGGCCCCGATGTAGTACACCTGGGGCGTGGTGTTCTTCTCCGGTTTGAGCACCGCAACAGCGTTGCGGGCCAGCAGCTTGGAGACCTCGCTGTTGGGGTCGTTGAGGTCGCCGAAGGTCATCGCCCTGGTCGGGCAGCTGTTGACGCAGGCAGGCTCCAGTCCGGCGTCCACCCGGTGGTAACACCAGACGCACTTCTGGACGATCTTCTTCAGGGGATTCAGGTAGCGCACTTCGTAAGGACAGGAGGCTATGCAGTACTTGCAGCCGATGCAGCGATGGGGATCCACCATGACGATGCCATCCTCCCGCTGGTAGGTCGCCTGGGTAGGACAGTTTCGAATGCAGATGGGGTTCTCGCAGTTGTTGCAGAGGGTAGGCAGAAAGGACGTGCTGACGTTGGGGTAGTGCCCTTTCTCTCCCTGCTTCACCCACGAGCGCCAAACCCCCGGCGGCACGGCGTTCTCGCTCTTGCAGGCAACGGCGCAGGCGTGGCAGCCGATGCAACGCCGGACATCTATGACCATGGCGTACCTGACCTTGCTCATCACTCGTCACTCACTACTGTGCGCTAGCCCTGTCTCCCAGGGCGGCGGCAACGCCGGTCACGGCCCCGAGGGCGGCCCGCATCCCATCGGCCCTCATGATGTCCAGTGGGAGGGGGATAATGGTGCTGTTGCGCTCCCCGGCGATCTCGGTGAGGGTCTGGAGATACCGCAACTGCAGCGCCCCCGGCTCCGACGCGATGATGCGGGCAGCGCTGGCAAGGGTGTCGGCCGCCTGGAACTCACCCTGGGCGTGGATGATCTTGGCCCTCTTCTCTCGTTCTGCCTCTGCCTGCTTCGCCATGGCGCGCTGCATGGCCTCCGGGAGCTGGACGTCTTTGACCTCCACCAGGGTCACCTTCACGCCCCAGGGCTCCGTCTGCTCGTCGATGATGCGCTGCAGGCGATGGTTGATCTCCTCCCGATGGGACAGCAGTTCATCCAGTTCCGATTGGCCCAGGACACTCCGCAGCGTCGTTTGGGCGATCTGGGAGGTCGCGCGGATGTAATCCAGCACCCGGACCACGGCATCCTCGGGGTTGACCACCTTGAAGTACACTACCGCGTCCACCTTTATGGTGACGTTGTCCTTGGTGATCACCTCCTGGGGCTCCACAACCATGGTGACGACCCGCATGTCCACCCGAACCATTCGGTCCACCAGAGGGAGGATCAGGTTGAGGCCGGGGTTGCGGATGCCCATGAACCTGCCGAACCGGAAGATGACTCCGTGTTCGTACTGCTGCACGATGCGCACGGCCAGATAGCACAGCACCAGGATCAAGATGCCAGATAGAGTTCCGGCGAAGATCTGCAAGGGGCGACCTCCTTTCGTAAGGTAACCCGGGGCCGCCCCGGCCGGAGTCAATCCGGGGCGATCCCTCCTTCCTCTCACGCAGCGGGGTCCGAATCCTCTCCTCGCATCGGGTGCGGGTGCCAGAAGGGCCAGCGTCCCTGCCCGCCATCCTGTCCCTCCCCGATGCGGGGAGAGGTCGAGGGAAAGATCGAGGGGATTCCACGGGGGGATGATAGGCCGGGGGCCGTTACAGGGCCGTTAACAGGCAAGAGGCCGGTTGTTACAGTCGTGTGACAGTCAGCGGGGAGCGGGCATGAGGTAGCCGACGCCCGGCTTCGTGAGGACATAGCGGGGAGTCGAGGGGTCCTCCTCGATCTTCTGACGCAGTCGCCGGATGTAGACCCGAAGCACGTCGGGTTCGTCGGCGTATTCGGGGCCCCAGGCCAACCTCAGCAGTTCCTCCTGTACCAGCACCCGGCCGGCGTTGGAAGCCAGGTGGAAGAGCAGCCGATACTCCGTGGGGCTGAGGGAGATCTCGTGGCCCCGTATCGACACCCGGTGCTGGGCAAAATCGACGGTGAGATCTCCCAGAGCTAATGGGGGTTGCAGGTTCGGTTGCTGCCTCAGCCCGCTCCGCCGGAGTTGAGCCCGCACCCTCGCCAGCAGCTCCTCGGCATCGAAGGGTTTGGTTAGGTAGTCGTCGGCTCCCAGGTCCAGTCCTCGCACCTTGTCCGCCTGCTGGCGGCGGGCGGTCAGCATGATGATGGGGACGGTGGAGAACTCTCGGATCTGGCGACACACTTCGTACCCATCCAGGTCGGGGAGCATGAGGTCGAGGACGATCAGGTCAGGGTCCTCCGCTTCGGCTCTTTGGATGGCGGAGACACCGCCATCGGCGGCCACGACTCTGTAACCCAGGGATTCCAGGTTGGCCCGGAGCAACCTGACGTAGCGCGGCTCGTCATCGACCACCAGGACGGTTTGGCGAGTCATAGATGCCTCCTTACCTGACCTAACCCCCTACCCCCTTCCCGACGCGGGAAGGGGGAATATTCCCCTCCCTCGTAGGGGAAAGGCCGGCTCCCCCACCGGGAGGGAGAAGCGGACGGTGGTGCCTTTTCCGGGGCTGCTCTCGAGCCAGATGCTCCCCCCGTGGGCCTCCACGATGCCCTGACAGATGTAGAGTCCCAGCCCTACACCGCGCCGGCTCACGGAGGGGGCGGCTGCGGCGCGGTAGAACCGCTCGAAAACCCTGCTCTGCTCTTCGAGGGGTATCCCGATCCCCTGGTCGGTCACACTCACCACGATGGAGCCGAGTTGCCGGACGGCGGATACGATGACGGGCCCCCCTTCCGGAGAGTATTTCACTGCGTTATCCAACAGGTTGTGCAGCACCTGCTCGATCCGCCGAGGATCCGCATCTACCGAGGGGAGCTTCGCCGGCAGCCGCAGGAGAAACCGAGGCTGCGGGGGCTTGGCTCCTGCTCTCTCCACAGCCCGCCGCACCAGCTTCGTGAGGGATACCGGCTGCTTATCCATTGGGAGGGCACCGGCCTCCAGGCGGGATACATCCAGGAGATCATCGATCAGGGCGCTCAGGGAGTCGCTTTCCTCGCTGATGATCTGCAGGAACTCTCGACTGGTCTTCCTGTCGAAGTCGGCGTCGGGGCGCAGGAGGGTGGTTGCGTATCCTTTGATGAAGCCCAGCGGGCTCTGCAGTTCGTGGGTGATGGTGGAGATGAACATCGACTTCAGCCGATCCGCCTCCCGCAAGGCTGCGGCCTGCTCCGCCTCTCGTGCCAGCTGGGCTCGCTCTATGGCGATGGCCGCCTGGTCTGCCAGGGCCTGCACCAGGGGGAGGTCGGCCCGAACGCTCTCCTCCTCAACGCGTCCGGCTCTCAGGAGTAGAGCGCCAAGGGCGCGATCCTGGGTAAGCAGAGGGGCGCAGGTCAGAGGCCTGCGGTCCCGGAGCGAGGCCACTTCTCCTGGCCGCGGGAGCGCTTCCTGTTGGGATCGCTTCTCTGGAGAGCAGGGCTCATCTTCGGCAGTGCAGTGGACGGGGCGACGCGAGTGAAAGGCCACCGAGGCCACCTCAAGGTAGCGGGGTCCGAGATCTCCAGGAGGGTCGCCTTCCCAGGCGCGGAGCACCAGTTGACCGTGGACCGGGTCCTGAAGATAGAGATAGGCAGCATCCACCGGCTCCAGCACCTCAGCCACCTTCCGAACCACGGCGCGCATCATCTCCCCCAACTCCACCGACGAGGCGATGGTCTTGGACAGCTCAAAGAGGCAGGATAGCTCCGCAGTCCGCTGCCGGACCCGCAGTTCCAGTTCCCGATGCCAGCGGTCCAACTCCTCCCTGGACTGCTGGAGGCGAGTCCGCATGACCTCGAAGGTGCGGGCAAGCCTGCCCACCTCATCGTCGCCTGCGGTCAGCGGTGGCCCATGCAGATCGCCTCCGGCAATTCGTTCTGCCGCCATGGTGAGGGATCGAACCGGGACGAGGACGCTCCGCAGCACGACGGCGCCGGTAGCCAGGGCCCCGAGGAGGGACAGGAGGCCCAAGACTACCAGACGGGTGGCCAGGTCCCGCCCGACGGCCAGCGCCTCCGTCTCGTCCTGTTCCACGGAGACGCCCCACGGAACGTGGGCCAGGGGCGCAAAAGCCACGATCTCCCGATAGGGCTCGACGCTATCCTCGGTCCCATGGGAAACCACCGTAGCGCTCTTCTGACGGATGAGGGAGAAGAGAAGGTCGTAGTGGTGGCTTCGGTGCAGCACGAAGACGGGTTCGGTGCTGGCTAGCACCGTGCCGTTCCCATCGAGGATCTGGGTGTGCCCGGTGCGGCCTGGCTTGAGCCCGAGGATCAGGCTGGCAAGACTGGCCTTCGCGATGTCCGCAGAGGCTCCCAGCACCCCAACCGTCCGTCCGGCCCTGTCTATAATGGGGACTGCCAGGGCCACCTCGGGCTTCTTGGTCACCGGATCCAGGATGGCGCCCGATACCTCGGGGCTTCCCCCCTCCAGAACCCGCTGAATGTGGACGTAGTCGAAGAGGTTGATGCCTTCCAGAGGGGAGGGGGCCGGCTCGGCCATCAGCACGGTGCCATTCCGGTCCACTAGATACACCTGCTGGCCGAAGACGGGGAGGCGGGCTCGGATCACCGCCAGGGCTGCCCGCTTCGGCTCGGTGTCCCCCTGGTAGAGGTCGGCCATATCCGTTCGGGCGGAGTCTTGGAGGTGGTCCAGCGCCTCCTTGAGCTGGAAGTCGATGTGATCGGCGGTGATCTGGGCCATCATCAACCGTTCCTGGAACACCGCCTGGGTGCTCTCTCGAACGGCTTCCAGGGCCAGAAAGCCGAAGAGGCTGAAGCTCACAGCTAACCCTGCCACCACGATGATGGCCACCTTGCGTTGCAGGGTATGGCCGCTGGTGGGAGCACCAGGCTGCATCTTCGGCCCCCTCGGCGCGAACAAGGAGCGGGCAGTACCGCCATCATAGGCCGAACGCTTAACCTGGTCAAGGATTAAGATGCTCTAGATGGCCATGCCGCGAACGCGGACAGGCGTTCGCGGCATGGTGAGCATGGACACGCTGCGGGCGCATCCCCCAGAGGTTGGTCGAGGGGATGGCTGAGCTGGTGCGGGCCTAATTCAGCGCCGCAAACAGCTCGGTGAAGTAGATGGTGCCGTCACCCGCGACCGCGCCCCCGATCCCTATCTTGTTGAAAGTGGGATCCAGTTCGTTCTGGGCGTGGGCGGGGCTGTTCATGAAGCCGTCGTGAGCCACCTGTGGGCTGATGTCGGGCGACTCGTGGTTGCGGGCTAAGTTCTCTCCTGCCAGCTGGTAGGGGAGCCCCTCGGCGTTCATCTGGTCGAAGACCATGGTGCCCTCGGGGGTGGTGTGGCTGAAGTAGTTGCGGGATGCCATATCGTTGCTCCGCTGTCGGGCGAGATCCTCCAGGCTGCTGTCGAGAGTCAGTGGGGCGAGACCACGCCCCACGCGCTCGTTGTTGAGCAGGGTCAGCAGTTGCCCCTCCATCGGTTGCAGGGTATCGGTGGATATCGCCTCCGCGTGGGTCAGCGGCGCGTTCACCAGCGTGAACAGCACCAGAGATAATGCCGCCAGCGCGGCGCCCAGCAGGTGAACCCTTCGGTTGCTCACTGGTCCGATCCTCCATATAGGTAGAGTTATAGAATCGCGGAATCCCGGAAGATTCCGGCGCTAGTTGTCACGGCTCGCGCAGAAGATCGGGGAGCGAGGCGCAGAACGATGAAGCCATGAAGGCTTGCGAGGGGATATCTGCTGGATGGGCGTTAACGTCCGCACCCAGGGGCAGCTGGCTCGAACGTTAACCCTGGCCTTCAAGGGCCAGGCTCACTCCCGTTGTGGACAGTGAAACGAATTGTGGCGGATTGTACGAAAGGTGAGGGCGGGTGGCAATAGCCGAATAGTCCTAGTACAATCTCCGGAGCAGATGAAACAGCGGGAGATGCTCGTGGAACAGACACGCAAAGGACGCATACTGACGGGCGAAAGGCCCACGGGGAGACTTCACCTGGGCCACTACGTGGGCACCTTGAGGAATCGAGTGCGACTCCAGGACGAGTACGAGTGCTTCTTCCTCATTGCCGACTACCACGTGCTAACGACCCGCCAGCAGGATCTGCAGGAGGTGGAACAGAACATTCGGGACGTGCTGCTGGACAACCTCAGCGTGGGCATCGATCCGGAGAAAAGCACGTTCCTCCTGCAATCGCTGATACCCCAGACCCCGGAGCTTCACCTTCTCTTCTCCATGTTGATAACGGTTCCCCGGCTCCAGAGGGTGCCGACCCTGAAGGACGTCATGCGGGACCTGAAGCTGGAGACCGCTTCCTACGGGCTGCTGGGCTATCCGGTGCTCCAGGCCGCCGACATCCTGGTGGTCAAGGGCGATCTGGTGCCGGTGGGGAAGGACCAGGCCTCCCACGTCGAGGTGACCCGGGAGGTGGCCCGCCGCTTCAACGAGCTGTACGGCCCGGTCTTCCCGGAGCCGGAGGCGCTGATAGGCGAGGTGCCGACGCTGGTGGGCACCGACGGCAAGGCCAAGATGAGCAAGAGCCTGGGGAACGCCATCTACCTGGCCGACGACGCCAGGACGATGGAGAAGCGGATCATGGGGATGTACACCGACCCTACCCGCATCCACGCCACCGACCCCGGCCACGTGGCGGGGAATCCCGTGTTCATCTACCACGACGCCTTCAACCCGGACAAGGAGGAGGTCAACGACCTCAAGAAGCGGTACCGAACCGGCAAGGTCGGCGACGTGGAGGTGAAGAAGAAGCTGGCCCGGGCCCTCAACAACTTCCTGGAGCCGATCCGTGAGCGACGCGCCTACTTCGAGCAGCGGCCCGGGATGGTGGATGAGATCATCCAGGAGGGCGCCCGGCGGGGCAGGGCCATCGCTGCCCAGACCATGGAAGAAGCCCGAGCGGCCATGGGGATCAACTACTTCCGGAAGTAGGAGTCTGCTGCCGGGAGCGCAGGCATCTTGGCCGCTGACGGCCGAAGGCCGGCAAAGCTGGGCGGCAGGGGGCAAGCCCCGCCCTAAGCATCTGGCCCGAGATCGGGTGCACAACCAGATCGTCATGCCCGCGAAAGCGGGCACCCAGGGTGCTTCCGCGCAGTGGCGGCCTGGACCCCCGCTTTCGCGGGGTGACGAAGGGCAGAGTATCTGGGGCCATGTGCTTAGGCCGTCTTGGAGAGAAGGGCCAGGTAGAAGAGTTGCATCAGCCCTCCACCCTGGAAATCGCCCGTGAGCTTTCCGTTTCCACCCCCTCTAAGATCGTCCTGCTGGTGATCGATGGTCTCGGCGGCCTGCCCCATCCCGAGACCGGGCTCACGGAGCTAGAGACGGCCCACATCCCTCACCTGGACCGCCTGGCCGGCCAGTCGGAGGTGGGCTTGACGGAGCCGCTGCTACCGGGGGTCACCGTGGGCAGCGGGCCGGGCCACATGGCCCTCTTCGGCTACGATCCCCTGCAGTTCCAGTTCAACCGGGGGGCCACCTCGGCCATGGGTATCGGCTTTCCCCTCGTGCCCGGCGACCTGGCCGCCCGCATCAACTTCGCCACCTTCGACGAGAGGGGGTTGGTGGTCGATCGGAGGGCGGGACGGATCTCCTCGGAGGAGGGGGAGCGGCTGTGTGAGTTGCTGCGGGAGATCCGTGTGGAGGGGGTAGATATCTTCCTGCGGATGGAGAAGGGGCACCGGGCGGTGGTGGTCTTCCGGGGGGAGGGGCTGTCGGACCGGCTCGCCGACTCGGACCCGGAGCGTGAGGGGGTGCCCCTGCTGCCAGTCAGACCCCTGGTGCCCGAAGCCGAGCGGGTCGCGGTGGTGGTGAACCAGTTCATCGACCGGGCGATGGAGCTGCTGCGGGGGCAGGGCCCGGCCAACGGGGTGCTGCTGCGGGGCTTCGCCGGTCTTCCGGTGGCACCCTCCATGGCCGAGGTGTACCGGGTTCGGGCCGCAGCCATCAGCGCCTATCCCACCTATCAGGGGGTAGCGCGCATCGTGGGCATGGAGGTGCTTCCGACCGGGGACACCCTGGAGTCGGAGTGCCAGACCCTGGAGGACCACTTTCGGGAGTACGACTTCTTCTACCTACACGTCAAATGGACTGACAGTGCCGGCGAGGACGGCCGGTTCGAGGAGAAGGCGCGGGTGCTGGAGATGGTGGACCGGTTGGTGCCGCGGATACAGACCCTGTCCCCGGAGGTGCTGGCGGTGGGGGGCGACCACTCTTCTCCCTGCGTCTTTCGGGAGCATACCTGGCACCCGGTGCCCTTCATGATCCACTCACAGTGGGCCATGTCCGGGGCGGCATCCCGATTCACGGAGAGGGAGTGTTCCAGGGGAAGTTTGGGGCGATTTCCGGCCACCCGGGCGATGCTGCTGATGCTGGGCCATGCGGGAAAGCTGAGAAAGTTCGGTGCGTAGGATATAATGGGTCTAATTGCTCGACGATGACGTCACCCCGGGCGTAGCGACGGCTCTCCAAGGGATGCTTCGCTTCGCTCGGAACGGCCGGCAGGGAGGCGCTGTTGCAGATCACCAGACGGGCAGACTACGCCGTTCGTACTATGATCGAAGTGGCCAAGACGGGGGGGTCGTCCACAGCCCTCACCCATGAAGTGGCCGCCAGACAGGGCATCCCCGCTCCCTTCCTGGCGAAGATAGTGCTGGCTTTGACCCGAGCGGGGCTGCTTCGCTCCCATCGGGGCTCCGGTGGCGGCATAGCCCTGGCAATGCCGGCCGATCAGATCACCCTGCTCCAGGTGGTGGAGGCGGTGGATGGTCCGATCGCGGTCAGCAGCTGCGTTCTGTGGCCGGAGGAGTGCGGCCGGTCTGGCAGTTGTCCCGTGCACGAGATCTGGTGCGAGGCCAGATCCCTCTTGGTCGATCGTCTTAAGAGCACCAACTTGCAGGAGTTGGTGGAGCGATCGAGGTTGTCTTGACACTGGTTAAGAAAGTGGTTATTATCATATTGTGGTCACCTGTCTCCTGGCGCGACAATCCTCGTGTTAATACGGGAAAGTGAGGTTTAGCGCTTTTTGGACAGCACCATTTTAATACTGCTTAGTAGCCTTGTGACGCTGCTGGTTGGGGCGCTGGTGGGCTACTTCGTCCGGCAGTACTTGGTAGGCGCAGACCTGAAGCTGGCGCAAACGAGTGCCGAAAAGCTTTTGGCCGAGGCTAATGCCAAGAGAAGCGAGTTGCTTCTGGATGCCAAGGACGAGGCTCTCAAAATCCGGCAGTCTGCGGAGCTGGAACACCGGGAACGGCGATCCGAACTGCAGCGGCAGGAGAGGCGGATTCAGCAGAAGGACGAGAATCTGGACCGCCGCCTTGAGAGCGTCGAGAGGCGAGAAAAGGCACTAGTTAACAGAGAGAGGGAGTTGGAGGCACTGCGGTCCGAGATCGAGGAGGCGAAGGTCCGGCAGTTCCGGGAACTGGAGAGGGTCTCCGGTTTGACCCGAGAGGTTGCCAAGGCCGAGATCCTCAGGGTCGTCGAAGAGGAAGTCAGGGTGGATACCGCCCGAAGGGTGCGCGAGCTAGAGGCCCAGGCCAAGGAGGAAGCCGACCGAAAGGCCAGGCAGATAATCACCATGGCCGTTCAGCGGTGTGCGACCGATCTGGTGGCCGAAACCACGGTTTCGGTTGTTCCGCTGCCCAACGATGAGATGAAGGGTCGGATCATCGGACGGGAGGGTCGTAACATTCGGGCTCTGGAAAGCGCAACCGGAGTTGACCTCATCATCGACGATACACCGGACGCCGTTACCCTGTCCGGTTTCGATCCGGTCCGTCGAGAGATCGCTCGCTTAGCCCTTACCAAGTTGGTCACCGATGGCCGGATCCATCCGGCTCGGATCGAGGAGATCGTTCACAAGACCAAGGTGGAGGTGGAGGCGGCGATCCGCGAGGCGGGTGAAGAGGCTGCGCTGGAGGCAGGCGTTCACGGCCTGCATCCGGAGGTCATCAAGCTGCTGGGCAGGATGAACTACCGGACCAGCTACGGCCAGAACATCCGGCTGCACTCTGTTGAGGTCGCCCATCTGGCGGCGATGCTCGCTGCCGAGATCGGAGCCGACGTCAATCTGGCCAAGAGAGCCGGCCTGCTCCACGACTTGGGCAAGGCGGTGGATCACGAGTTTGAGGGACCGCATGCCTTGATCGGTGCGGAGTTGGCCAAGCGCTACGGGGAATCCCCCAAGGTTATCCACGCCATCGCGGCGCACCACGCCGACGAGACCGAGCCTCAAACCCTGGAGGCCGTCATCGTCCAGGCCTCCGACGCCATTTCCGGCGCCAGGCCCGGGGCAAGGCGGGAAACCCTGGAGCACTACATCAAGCGGCTCGAGGCCCTGGAGAATGTGGCCAATTCCTTCGATGGTGTGGAGAAGTCCTTCGCCATCCAGGCTGGACGGGAAGTTCGCATCATCGTGAAACCGGAGGAGATCGACGATCTGGGTGCCGTGAGGTTAGCTCGCGACATTGTAAAGAGGATCGAGGAGACGTTGCAGTACCCGGGCCAGGTCAAAGTGACCGTGGTGCGGGAAACCAGAGCAGTTGACTACGCCAAGTAAGAGACCCTAGCGTAAGGCCGGATGCCCGAGGCATCCGGCCTTTTTTCGTGTTGTCGGGGTATGCGAGTTGCAAATGGGGAGACAGGGAGGTAGATGTCCGGTGCCCGAGAAACGATCCAAGGTTGACCTTCACATGCACACGACGGCCTCGGACGGGGCCCTCACGCCCCCGGAACTGGTCCGAGAGGCCAAAGCCCGGGGGCTGGAGTGCATTGCCGTAACGGACCACGACTCCACCGACGGCATCGAGGAGGCGATGGCCGAGGGTGAGCGGGTGGGGGTGCACGTCATCCCCGGCATCGAGATGAGCACCGACATCCCGCGGGCAGAGGTTCACATCCTCGGGTACTACCTGAAGTACCGGGATGCCGAGTTTCAGGGGATTCTGCAGCAGCTTCGGGATGGACGGCGAGAGCGGGCCGAGAGGATAGTGGGCAAGCTGGCCGATATGGGCGTGGTCATTCCCTGGGAGCGGGTCCAGGAGGTGGCCGGGCAGGGCTCGGTGGGGAGACCCCACATCGCCCAGGTGATGGTGGAGACCGGCTACGTGTCCTCCATGGTGGAGGCCTTCACCAACTACATCGGTCGCAACGCCCCGGCCTATGTGGAGCGGTACAAGCTGACGCCGATGGAAGCGGTGGGGCTGATCCGAAAGGTCTATGGTTTGCCTGTTCTGGCGCACCCCGGCGAGGTGGTGAGCCTGGACACGCTGCTGCCCCAGCTGATATCGGCTGGTCTGGTGGGGATGGAATGCTACTACGGCGACTACAGTCCCGAGGCGGTGGAGGGGCTGCTGGCGCTCGCCGACGAGCACGGTCTGATACCCACGGGCGGGACCGACTTTCATCGGGTAGAGGGGCTGGACCACGGACCCCATCACCCCGGCGATACCTGGGTGCCCTGGGAGTCGGTGCGGCGGTTGAAGGCGCTGGCGGCTCACCTGCAGGGAGAGCCGAGAGTGGATGCCGCGCGGTGATGCAACGGTTGTAGTAACGACGTAGACAGACGTAGTAACGACTTTAGTCGTTGGTACCTGTTTCGAGAGGAAAGGACGAACGACTGAAGTCGTTACTACGCGTGATGGGGACGAACGGCTGAAGCCGTCACTACGGGTGGTGCGGCTACATGGTTTTTCGTTCGGTGCGGGCCAGGACGAAGAGGATCACCGCCATCACCACCGCCACGGCGACGAAGGCGTACACCTTCTGGACGGGGGTGAAGCGGGCCGCGGCCAGGCCGAAGACGGCGCACAGCAGGTAGAATGCCAGGACGATCTGCCTCTGGGAGAGGCCCGCCCGATGGAGTCGCTGGGGGAGGTGGGCCTGGTCTCCGCCCTTCATGGGGGAGCGTCCGGCCGCCAGCCTGCGGGTTATCACCCAGGCCACGTCGGCCACCGGCACTCCCAGCACCAGCAGGGCCGTGGCCACCTTGGCCCCGCCCATGATGGACATGGTCGCCAGACCGTAGCCCAGCAGCAACGCCCCGGAACTCCCCATGAAGATTCGGGCCGGGTGGAAGTTGTGGGGCAGGAAGCCCAGGCAGGCGCCGGCCAGGGCCAGGGGAAGGATGGCGATGTCGTACTGGCCGAAGTCGAAGATCCCCCGTGCGAACAGCACCAGGGCCGCAATGGTCGCGATCCCCCCCGCCAGACCGTCCATCACGTCCACCAGGTTGATGGTGTTGATCATCCCCACGATCCAGAGGAGGGTGAAGGGGATCACCAGCCAGACCGGGATGGGGATAACCCCCCACCAGAAGGGGGTGGCTATGCTGTCCACCACCACGCCGAAGGCTATCGGGATTGAGGCGATGGCGATCTGCCCCAGCAGTTGGGGCAGTGGATCCAGGCGCCGCTTGTCGTCCAGGAATGCCAGGGGCAGGACCGCCGCGGCGCCGAGCAGCACCCCCAGCAGCCTCCATTCCTCCTCAGGGGAGCGGGGGATCAGATGGGCCCCCACCAGGGCAGCGGCCAGGAAGCCGAAGAAGATGGCGTAGCCGCCGGTGCGGGGGACGATCTTCTTCTGGACCTCGCCGGGGCGGGGCCTGTCCTCGATGCCCGTCCAGTGACCGAAGCCTTTGGCGGCGAAGGTGAGGAGGAAGGCCACCGCCCAGGCCACGGCGAAGACGAGGACGAGCGCCAGATCTCTTGACATAAACGTGACAACCCCTATATGGCCTCGTAGTAACGACTTCAGTCGTTAGCGCCTGTTCCGATGGGCCGTGACGAACGACTCAAGTCGTTACTACGGCCGCTACTGAAGCGACTGGGCCAGGTCGAGGACCTTGCTTCGCAGGTTGGCCAGCCGGCCGGCGTAGGCCATCTCCAGAAGGCCGTCGATTAACCCCGACATCTCCCCGTAGGAGGGGATGCCGGTGCGGGAGGAAACCACCTCCACGATCCCCGGGTAGGCTGTCGGCGTGGCGCGCTCGTAGTCGCTCAGCAGGATCTCGTGCATCCTCTCCCCCGGCCGGGCGCCGATGTACTGGACCGGGCACTCCCCATCACCCGGCACCAGCAGATGGTAGAGGTGGCGGGCCATCTCCCCCAGGTTGACGGCGGGCCCTGAGTCGGGCATGAAGATCACCCCGCTGTGGGGCGCGCAAGCGGTCTGCACCAGCAGGCGGGTGGCCTCGGGCATGGTGATCCAGTAGCGGGTCATGGCGGGATCGGTCAGGGTAAGGGGCTTGCCGGCAGCGATCTGAGCCGAGAGGGTCTCGATGACGCTGCCCCTGGTGCCGACGATGTTGACGAACCGCACTATGGAGAGCCCCATGGGGAACTCCCGGCCGGCGGCCTGGGTCAGCCTCTCGGCGATCCTCTTGGTGCCCCCGTAGACGCTGGGCGGATTGACGGCCTTATCGCTGGAGGGGTAGATGAACCGGCTTACCCCGGCCTCGGCAGACGCCTCTATCAGGGACCTCGTCCCCGCCAGGTTAACCTCCACGGTCTGATCCGGGTTCTCCTCGCCCAGGGGGACGTGCTTGTAGGCCGCCAGGTGGAACACCACCTCCGGGCGGTACTCCTGGAAGATCCTATCCAGCTTCCGGCGGTCACGGACGTCGGCCAGGACCCATCGGGCCGGCACCGTCAGCTGCGAGCCGGTTTCCTGCCGCAGCCGGAAGAGGCTGTGCTCGTGATGGTCCAGCAGCAGCAGCGACGCGGGGGCGAGCTTCGCCAGCAGTCGGGTCAGCGGCCCGCCCACGGATCCGGCAGCGCCCGTCACCAGGACCCGCCGGCCGGCGATCGACTCCTCGGTTCCCACCAGCTCCAGGGGAGGTGAGGACCTGCCCAGCAGCTCTTCCTGTGAGAAGCGCGATAGAGCTTCCTTCATCGGCGGCCCTCGACTTCCTGATACCTACCCAGCGCTGCCTTCAGCCGTCGCTGGGCCTCGCGCATCTCGGTGGCCCGGTCTGGATCGGGCTCTATGGTCTCCGTCACCATGTACCGGACCGACCGGGCCAGACGGACGGCCAGCGCGTCCAGGTCCAGGTCGCCGTCGCCGTAGGGGAGCCCCTCCTCCAGCAGCCCTCGGGCATTGGAGACGTGGATCTCGAACAGGTAGGGCTCCACGGTCTTAAGGTAGTCCTCCATCTTCCGGCTGTCCTGGAGGGTCGAGAGGTAGGCTACCAGAGGCATCAGTTCCGGATCCACGCCGGAGGGGTCCATCCCCAGGCCGTTCAGGAACAGTCCCGCGTGGGAGAGGTCCACGGTGGCGCCGATCCCCGGGAACCGGGTGGCGAAGTAGACCAGATCCTCGGCGCTCATGCCGACAGGGGTCACCATGTAGGCGCTCTGCCGCTGCCGGGCCACGGGCGGGATGTTCTCCAGGAGGGGTACTAGTCCCCGATCCTGAGCCAGCCGGACGTAGTGGCCCACCAGGGGGAGGCTGGCCTCCAGCTTGGCCCGCCGCAACTGCTCGCCGAGGGGCGTGTCCAGCATCATGGGGGTGATGGCGTGGATCAGCACCGCCTCGGCCCCGATAGCCTGGGCCAGGTGGGCGATGCGCTTCAGCAGCTCGCGGTTCGCCTCGCTGTTTACGCTGAGGTCGAAGAAGGAGCCGTCCAGGGACCGGAGGGGGCCCTCCACCACGTAGACGAACCGGGGGTGGGGTCTGAGTTCCACCAGCCGCCGGGCCAGACGATCCAGCTCTCGCGGATCTCCCAGATCCTCGACGTCCAGGTATAGTTCCAGGCCGTCGGGCAGTGGCTCCGCCAACCGATCGGCCATCTGGGCCTCCGTAGGGCGGCCCTTCAGCAGCACCTTAGCCATGGGCACGGTACCAGGCAATGTATCGCTCTAACCCTTCTTTGAGATCGACCCGGGGCGAGTAGTCCAGCTCACGGCGGGCCCTGGAGATGTCGGCAACCAGGTAGCCGAAGCCGGCGGAGCTTTCCACCCGGATCTGGGAGCGCGAGTGGGTGAGCCGGCAGATCAGCTGGGCCAGCTCCTCCATGGAGGTCCCCACGCCCGTCGCCACATTGTAACAACTCCCGGCAGGCGCTGGCTTCTCCAGGGCCAGCAGTATCCCCTGCGCTACATCGGATACGTAGGTGAGGTCTCGACTCTGGCCGGTGTGGGCGACGATCGGATCGCCCCTCAGCGCCTTCCCCACGAAGATGCCGGCCACCCCGCTGGCCCCGCCCGCGATCACCAGCCCCGGTCCGTAGACGGAGAAGAAGCGCAGCGTGACGGCGCGGACCCCGTAGAAGCGGGTGTACATCTCCATCCAGCGCTCGCCGCACAGCTTGCTGTAGCCGTAGGGGTCCTGGGGCTCGACGAGCCCGTCTTCGGGGATCGGCTCCGGAACTGGCCGGTAGATCCGCTGGGAGGAGGCGAAGACGACCCTTCCCCCTCCCAGCCGCGCGCCCTCCAGCATGGCCAGGGTTCCCAGTGCGTTGATCCGGTTGTACAGGAGCGGCTCCTGGTGGGAGGCGGAGGCGTTGGAGAGACCGGCCAGGTGGACGACGGCATCTGCCCTGGAGGCCACCCGCACGGCCTCGTCGCCGGGCACCTCCAGGCTGTGGTGCTCCACGCCCGGGAGGCCCGAGGGGCGTCTGGACAGGGTGATGGGCTGGTGACCCCTCTGCCGGAGGGCCTCCACCAGGTGGGAGCCGATGAAGCCGGTGCCCCCCGTGACCAGGACCTTCACTGGGAAGCCTCCGGACCTAACCCCCCGGCCTGAAGACCTAACCCCCCGGCCCCCTTCCCCACGGGGGAAGGGGGAGCCGTCTCCCCTCCCCTTGTATGGGAGAGGTCCGGGTTTGCCATGAAGTAGTCCAGCACCCCCTCCAGCCCCTCTTCCAGGGAGACCCGCGGCGCGAACTCCGCCTCCGGCAGGGCCGAGGCGAAGATGCACCCGGCCACGGATGGCTGCTGCTCCGGCAGGTGGAGTTGAAGCTCCAGACCCCGGCGGGCGGCCAGCCGCTGGACCAGCAGGGCCACCTGGGCGACGGAGGCCGTCTCGCCCAACAGGTTCACCGGCGCGTAGCCCTCTGCCGGGTGGCGGGCCAGGGCCATCAGGCCCCGGCAGGCGTCCTCCACGTGGATCATGCTGGTGGGGTGAAAGGCGGTCGCGTCCACCCGCAGCGGTTCTCGCTGGGCCACCTGGCGGCAGAACTTGTTGGGCGCCGTCATGAAGCGGGGATCGGTCTTCATCACCGGACTCACCCCGTACACCAGGGCCAGACGAGCAGAAACGCACCGTATGCCCCGGGTGAGGGAGAACATCTCCATCAGCTTCTCCACGTGAACCTTGGAGAGGTGGGCCACGTCCAGGATGGGGCCGTAGCCCCTCGACTCGTCCACTCTACCCTCCACCCGGCGACCATAAACCTGGATGGAGCCGCCGAATAGGAAGGTGGAGGCCCCCGCCCGACAGGCCTGTTCCAGTACCACCCGGGGGGCGATCAGGTTGGTCTCCTCGGTGTAGCGGACCGGCGCCGCAGAGGGGTGGGCGCTGGCCTGGGCGGCCAGGTGGTAGACGGTGTCGATGGGGACTCCGGCGTCGAAGGCCCGGCGGACCGCCTCCTCGTCGGCCACGTCTCCCTCCAGGAACAGGAAGCCGGGACGCCCGGCCAGACGGCGGATGGCGGAGGGGTCGGTGGAGAAGAGGTTGTCCATCCCGACGACGGTCTCTCCCGCGTCGAGGAGCATCTCGACCAGTCTGGCCCCGATGTATCCGATGCCCGTGACGAGGGAACCCAATGCAGCGCTCCTGTGCCCGGGGAGGGCAGGCGAGAATGATAGCATCCCCGCAGCGTCCCGAACAACTTGGGAGCGAGGGGTCCTGAGCGTTATAATGTCGCAGCAGACCTCTATCCTGTCTATCCTGTCTATCCTGTCTATCCTGTTCTTCTTGGTTCCCTAACTTCTCTGGTGTTCATGAGGTAGATATGCGCTCCTGCTACGTCCTGGGGATGCGGGTGGACGACGTCACCTTCCCCGAGGCCCTCGACCTGATCGAGGGTTACATTCGCTCCGAGGGGTGCCACCTAGTGGTGACGCCGAACCCGGAGTTCGCCATGATGGCCCGCCGGGACCCGGAGTTCCGGGAGGTGCTGAACGGGTCCTCCCTGGCGATCCCGGACGGGATCGGCTTGATGCTGGCGGCCCGGATGGCGGGGTATCGGTTTCGAGAGCACGTGCGGGGAACCGACCTGGTGCACCGGATAGCCGCCCTGTGCGCCCAGAAGGGGTACCGGATGTTCCTCCTGGGGGCCGCGCCGGGGGTGGCCGAGGCGGCAGCGGCCCGTCTGGTCGCCGCTAACCCCGGGCTTCAGATCGCGGGCTGCTACGCTGGGGTCCACGCTGTGGACCACGACGAGGAGACCCTGGCCGCCATACGGCAGGCCGGGCGGGTAGACGTGATCCTCGTGGCCTACGGCGCTTCCAACCAGGAGAGATGGCTGGCCCGCAACCAGGCGAAGCTGGGGATCCCCTGCGGGATCGGAGTGGGGGGAGTGCTCAACTTTCTGTCCGGCCGCAGCAAGCGGGCGCCCCTCTGGATCCGCAGGCTGGAGTTGGAGTGGCTTCACCGGCTGATTACGGAGCCGTGGCGATGGCGCCGCCAGCTGTCCCTGCCTGCTTTTGCCACGGCGGTGGTGTGGGAGATGGTGAGGGGAAACCGGCCGGTTGTTGGGGCGTAGTGAGGGTAGCCTGTCCCCCTTCCCCTTGCCCCTTCCCCCACAAGGGGGGCAGGGGAGATGATCCCCCTTTCCCCTTCATGGGGGAAGGGTCGGGGAAGGGGGTGACAAGGCTTACGGTGCCGGCTGCTCGACCTCCTCGATCTCCTCTTCGATCAGCGAGACGATGATCTCCGCGGGCCGGACGGCGGCGTCGAACCCGAAGGAGGGGGCGTAGAGCCAGGCGTTGCGAGGGTTGTTCACCCTACCTATCACCCGGGGGATGCTGAACTCCCTCTTGCCCAGGAGGCCGATCACCAGGTTGTCCTCGTCGTCCCCCGTGGCGGCCGCCAGCGCCCGCGCGTCCCTGGCGCCGGCCTCTCGCAGCACCGTCGGGTCGTTGCCGTCGCCCTGGATCACCCTGATGCTGGCCTTGGCGAACAGCCGGTTCAGCTCCTTGACTCGCTCGGCCCGCTTCTCGATCAGCACCACCTGGTGCCCCTTGGCAGCCAGCTCCTCGGCCAGGTAGGAGCCGATCCTGCCGCCACCTACAACCAGCACCTGCATCTCAAGCCTCCTGCTCCGCGCCTGGTAGTAACGACTTCAGTCGTTGGTGCCCCTTGCCTTCAGTTGGGACGAACGACTAAAGTCGTTACTACCTCACGGGTGGATGATCTCCTCCAGTTTGCTGAGCGAACCGGACTCCGCGGCCACGTACACCGTATCCCCCTCGGCCAGCTGAGTCCCGGAGGTGGGGATGAAGGCGCGCCCTCCCCGCACGATGGAGACCACGTTGAGCCGGGAGGGGCTGATCATCTCCGCCGCCGTGTAGCCGGCCAGGCGAGGGGGGACGTGGAACTGGATCAACTCCACCTCGCCGCTGCCGAAGGTGAAGCTGCTGGCCAGGTCCGGGGTAACCAGCAGCTCGCGGATCTCGTTGGCGCCCCATATGGTCGGGGATATGGTGGGAATGCCCAGGCGGCGGTAGATCTCGGCCCGCTGGGGGTCCGCGATGCGGGCGACGATCTTGGGGACCCGAAAGACGTTGCGGGCGATCATCGCCGACACGATGTTGGTGTTGTCCCCGCTGGTGACCGAGGCGAAACCATCGGCCCGCTCGATGCCCGCCTGGACCAGGACGTCCCGGTCGAAGCCTATTCCCTCGACGGTCCTCCCTCGGAAGGCCTTGCCCAACCGAAGGAAGGCGTCGGGGTTGTTGTCGATGACGGCGACATCGTGCCCGTGAACCGACAGGTCGGTCGCCAGGCCGGATCCCACCCGGCCGCATCCCACTATCACCACTCTCATCTCACGCCTCCCTCCGTCGCGCCCTCCGCCGAGCTATCAGCTTTCGGATCTCGTCGGCCGCGAAGATCACCGGCGGCCAGATCAGCAGGAAGAGCCCCTCCAGTCCCAGCGGCGCCGTGTTGAATAGCGGCTGGAGAGGCGGCAAGTACACTACTATCATAAAGATGGCTATCGCCACCAGCACCCCGATGTTCAGCAGACGGTTGCTGAAGAGGCCGACGCTGAACACCGAGACCCGGGCGGTGCGGGACGTGAAGGCGTTGCCCAGCTGCGAGGCCACGATGCCACCGTAGGCCATGGTGGTGGCGGTGGCGTATATGCGCCCCGAGTCGGGAAGGGCCTCCCCCGGGCGCCAGCCGTTGATCCAGTAGGCGAAGAAGTAGCTGGTCATGGCCGCCAGGGCGGCGATGGCTCCCAGGAAGAGGTAGCCTCTGAGCAGGACGAAGGGACCGAGGATCGGTTTCCGCTGCTCTGAAGGCGGGCGCTCCATGATGCCCGGTTCCGGGGGTTCCGTGCCCAGGGCCAGGGCCGGCACCTGCTCGACGCCCAGGTCGATGGTGAGGAGCTGCAACACCGTCAGTGGGAGCGGGATTCCGGCGACTACGAACAGCACGTAGGGCACCAGTTCGGCGAAGTTGGCCGTGATGAAGTAGGAGAGGAACTTCTTGATGTTGTCGTAGACGGCGCGACCCTGCTCGACGGCCGCCACGATGGTGGCGAAGTTGTCGTCGGTCAGGACCAGGTTGGCCGCTTCCTTGGCAACGTCGGTGCCGGCGATCCCCATGGCCACTCCGATGTCCGCCCGCTTCAGGGCCGGCGCATCGTTCACCCCGTCTCCGGTGACGGCGACGATCTCACCCAGATCCTTGAAGGCCCCAACGATCCGCATCTTCTGCTCCGGGGCCACTCGGGCGAAGATGACCTCCCCTCGCTGGAGGGCGAATCGCAGGTCGGAATCGGACATCACGGTCAGTTCGGCCCCGGTGATGATGCGGGGTTTCTCCGTTTCCACCATTCCGATCTTCCTGGCGATGGACTCTGCAGTCAAACCGTAATCGCCGGTCACCATCACCAGCCGTATGCCCGCCGAACGAGCCTCCCGGACGGCATCGGCCACCTGGGGCCGGGGCGGGTCCATCATGGCGATCAGCCCCAGCAGGGTGAGATCCCTCTCGATGGTATCCGCGGACCACTCTTCCCTGGGGATGGTGACCTCTCGGCGAGCCACCCCCAGCACTCGCAGACCCTCCCGGGCGTACTGGTCGTTCACCTCCCCCACTTGCCCCGCCAGTGCAGGCGTGAGCGGGACCGCCTGGTCCCCCATGAGGATGTGGGTGCATTTCTCCAGCACCTCACGGGGCGCCCCCTTGACGTAGGCCACCACCCGGTTTCCCTCCTGGTTGATGGTGCTCATCCGGCGCCGCGAGGACTCGAAGGGGATCTCGAAGAGCCGGGGGGAGTTGAAGGATTCCTGCCGGTAGTCTATCCCTGCTTTCTGCCCCGCCACCAGCAGCGCGGCCTCCGTGGGATCCCCCAGGACTGTCCAGACGGGGTTGCCCTCGGAGGGCGGCACCACCCGGGCGTTGTTGGCCAGCACCGCCGCGTGAAGCAGCGCCCTGAGGGGCATCGACTCGGGCGCTGTGACGGTTCCCTCCGGCCCTGTAATCTCCCCCTTCGGCTCGTATCCCACGCCTGTGACCTCAAAGGCCGTGCCCGCTGCCCAGATTCGCCGCACCGTCATCTCGTTCTGGGTGAGGGTGCCCGTCTTGTCGGTGCAGATGACCGTGGTGCTGCCCAGGGTCTCCACCGAGGAGAGCTTCTTCACCAGGGCGTTGCGCTGGGCCATTCGCTGGGTCGCCACGGCCAGGGAGAGGGTGAGAGTGGGCAGTAGCCCCTCGGGTACGTTGGCCGTGAGAACGCCCACGGCGAAGAGAAGGACGGCACTTATGGGCAGGCGGACGGCCAGGAGCCCCAGCAGAAAGAAGACGAGTCCTTCGCTGATGGCTATGCCGGCGATAATCCAGGTCGTGCGGTTCAGCTGCAGCTGAAGAGGGCTGAGGCCCGGGCTGACCGTCTGGGTGAGGCCCGAGATCTTACCCAGTTCCGTGTTCATGCCGGTGGAGTACACCACGGCCTTGCCCGTGCCCGTGGCGGTGGCGGTGCCTGCGAAGATCAGGTTGGGGACCTCCACCAGGGAGGCCCCGGGCTCGGGCAGCGGGTCGGCGGTCTTGGGCACCGGCATCGACTCGCCGGTCAGGGTGGCGTTGTCGGTGGCCAGCTGGAAAGCCTCCACCAAGCGGGCGTCCGCCGATATGGCATCGCCCTCGGACAGCAGCACCACGTCGCCCGGCACCAGCTCTCGCGCCTCGATGACTCTCTCCTCCCCGCCGCGCACGACCCTTGCCCTTCGCGGGAGCAGCCGCCGCAGCGCCTCCACGGCCTGCTCGGCCTTGTACTCCTGCCAGAAGGAGAAGATGGCGTTGATGACGATGACCGCCGCGATGGCTATGGCGACGATGATGCTCCCCGCCAGGATGGAGAGGGCGGCGGCGACCCAGAGGAGGATCGCGAAGAAGTTGACGAGGTTGGCCGCGAAGACTCGCCACAGGGGCGCCTTGCGGGCTTCCTGCAGCTCGTTAGGTCCGTAGCGGGCCAGCCGTGCCGCGGCCTCCTGGTCGCTCAGCCCCTGGGGAGAACTCTCCAGTCGCCGGTACACCTCCTCCGGACGCAGGGCGTACAGGGGGGTCTCCTCTGGTTGCTGTTGTGGCGGTGGTGGCTGTGCTGCCGGTGCTGCTTGCATGGGCTACCGAGTGATGAGTGATGAGTGACGAGTGATGAGTGGACCTTACTCAACTCATCACTCATCACTCATCACTGGTTTTGGTTCAGGCGGCTTCCTCCACGGCGGGATCCTCCGAGGAGTCGACCTCGGACTCCTTCACGGCTGTAACCTCGTCCACCGGGGCTTCGGCCACATCGTCGGCGGCGGCATTCGCAGTCTCCGCCGCAGGCTCAGCTTCCTTCTCCTCAGTCTTATTGGCCACCGGCAGGGGGATCGGGGCGGAGACGGGACGCTGGACCCTGGATGCATCCGCCGCGGCCACGATCTCAGCGATCTCGTCCTCGTCCAGCTCGTCCTTCTGCAGGAGCCCCTCGGCGATAGCGGCGACGGCCTCCTTGTTGTTCTCCAGCAGCAGCTTCACCTTCTTGTACTGGTCCTTCAACATCTTGTCGATCTCGCGCTTCATGACGGGATCGGGGACCATCTCGCCGAAGGCCCTCACGGAGTAGAGGCTGCCGTTCATGCCGAACCAGCCGATGGCCGCGGCGGCCATCCTGGTCGCCTGCTCCAGGTCGGAGGTGACGCCCGTGAGGGCGGTGCCCAGGAAGATCTCCTCGGAGGCGCGGCTGGCGAGGCTGGACTGGATGTCGGCCAGGAGTTCCTCGCGGGTGTGGGTATACATCTCCTCCAGCGGCTTGGTGGCCGAGAGGCCAAGGGCCTGGCCGTGGCGGATGATGGTGACCTTGGTCATCCGCTGTCTGGGGAGCAGCTTCAGCTGGGCGAAGCAGTGGCCCGCCTCGTGGTAGGCGATCCTCCTGCGCTCCTCCTCGGACATGTTCTTGATGGGCTGTCTGAGGCCCCACTCGTGGGTCTCCCTGGCGAGGGTGAAGTCGCGATGGGTGATGGAGTTTCTGCCGTCGAAGTGGGCGATGACGGCGGCCTCGTTGATGACGTACTTGATGGCCACGGGGGTGTAGCCGATGGTGTCGAAGACCAGCTTGTCGAGGTTCATCTCCTCGTGGGTGACCTTGGCCAGGTAGTACTCCAGGATCTCGCGGCGGCCGTCGGCGCTGGGGTGGTCGACGCTGATCTTGCGGTCGAAGCGGCCCGGGCGCAGGAGGGCGGGGTCGAGGACCTCGGCCAGGTTGGTGGCGCCGATGGTGAGGACCGGGGGCATATCGGCCTTTTTCTTACGGAGGCCGAGGGATCTGAGGAAGCGACCCCAGCGGCTCTGCTCCTGGGGGGGAGGGTCCATCTGGAGGAGGAGCTCGTTGAGCATGCCTGTGTTGCCGCCGAACATCATCCCGCCGAAGCCGGTGCTGGGACCCTGGTTGGCCCTGGCCGCCCCCATGGCGTCGATCTCGTCGATGAAGAGGATGCAGGCGCCGTACTTTTTGGCGAGCTTGCGGGCCTTGCCGTAGAGCATCATGACCCGGAGGTTGCCGATGCCCATGAAC
Organism: Chloroflexota bacterium; assembly: GCA_021806765.1. The sequence goes on from JAJZQR010000023.1 coordinate 25,877, forward strand.
ATATTCTGGAAGGAGGGGGCGCTGGCGTAGCCGAAGGGGACGCCGGCCTCGGTGCTGATGGCCTGGGCGAGGTAGCTCTTGCCGGTGCCAGGAGGGCCGACCAGGAGGAGGCCACGGATGGCCTCGCCGCCCATCTGCTTGAAGCCCTTGACGCCTCGCAGGAGTGTGACGATGCGTCTGGCGGACTCCAGGACCTCGGGATTGCCCTTGTAGTCCTTGAAGCCGACGCCGGTCTCGCCGGGCTTGACCCAGTAGGTGCGGCCCCTGCCGAGGAACCAGAAGAGGGCGACGAACTGGACTACCATGAACATGACGGCGAAGAACAGCTGGAAGAGGAGCATGGCGCCTGTGCCCAGGATGGGAAGCCACCTCTGCCAGCCCGGCAGGAGGAACGTCCAGAAGACCGCCGCCGCCGCGGCCAGCAGCAACATCAGCCCGAACTTGCGTCCGATGCCTTCCAGTAGAGCGTCGATGAAGTCGTTTATCGATCGGTCGAGAGGGTCTCGCTTCGAGTCGGTTCGTGTCATTGGCCCATACTCCACTGGATGTTGCTGATCTTCCCGTCCTGGCCCACGGTGAAGGTGTAGGGTAGTTGTGAGGTGCCGTTCGGACCTTCCATGGTCAGCACGTAGAAGTAGACGCTCTGGCCGTTGCTCAAGGTCTGGCCGCCGATGTACGTTGTGGCGGTGTAGCGTCGCTGCTGCTGACGGGCGGTATCAAGATCCTTCTGGATCTGTACCTGGGTGTTGTTGGCCAGCGTCATCCGTTGCTTGAGCTGGTCGCTCATTGTGTCCCACATGCCGCTGGCGTCGTACTGGGCCTGGGCCTTCATGTAGCGCTCCACGGCGGGAGCAGGGGGCAACTGAGTGGTTACCGCCGTGGACACGATCCCCTGGCCAGCGGCGGCACTGGAAGACCAGGGGAGAAAGGCGGGACTGCCGAGAGTTTTCCAGGCGACGGCGCCCCCTACCAGCACGACCATCATTCCGTAACGGACCATCGCAGGTCGAAACAGAAAACGGATCCCGAGGAACAGCAGCACCAGCGCCTTGATGCCCCAGTAGAGCAGGAAGCGCACGGGCAGCAGCAGCGGATTCCGGCGTCTCGATCTATCCATGGAATCTTCTAACATCATTGCTGTTACACCTTTGCATGGGAGGTAGGTGTGTTCCCCGACATCCCCGGACCCCGGTCGGGCAGCGGCGGATGCGACGGGGAGTGAGAGGGCCTCGTTCACGGCGGCTTGGTGGATCGTCCCGGGAGGTCTCGGTGCTGGAGATGGGATCACGCCTCCACGGGTAGCGGACTGTCGAGGTGGGCCGCCATGAGAATGCCCAGCAGCATTACTATAGCACACTGGACTATCCTTTGGAGTAATGGCGTTATATGCACTCAAGCAGGTTGATGGTGAAACTAGCAGCCTTTGCGCGCAGCTAACGCCGCTCTCCAGGCCCCGGGGTGCCCCCCCACTGCGCCCTGGGACTGGCCGAGGTAGCGGCGGTAACAGCATAGCCTCCTGTTCCCGTGCGCCGGGGATGGGAGTGTGCCATAATGGCCGCGGGAAGGAGATCAAAAGAGATCGTATGTTTCACGAAGAGTCTTTCAAAGATAGGGCGGCCATCGTAACGGGCGCGGCGGCGGGGATCGGCGAGGCCGTGGCGAGGCGGCTCGCCGAGTTCGGGGCGGACGTCGTGCTCGTCGATCGCAGGAGAGAAGAGCTGGAGCAGATGGCCGGAGAGTTGCAGGCCCTCGGCACCCGATCCTTCGCGGCGCTGGCGGACGTGACGGCTCCGGAGCAGGTGCAGGCGGCCGTGGACGCCTGCGTCGAGCGGCTGGGCAAGGTCGACATCCTGGTGTGCGCGGCGGGCGGCTTCGCGGCCCGGTGCCCGGTGGCCGACATGCCCGACGAGATGTGGAACTCGATCCTGACCCTGAACCTGACGGGGGTGTTCATCGCCACCAGGGCCGTGCTGCCTCACATGATCCAGCGGCGATACGGGCGTATCGTCTCCATATCGTCCGATGCGGCGCTGGTCTCCAGGCACATCTCGAACGCGGCCTACGCGGCGGCGAAGGCCGGCATCCTCGCCTTCTCGCGCCATCTTGCCCTGGAAGTGGGCCGGCACAACATCACGGTCAACGCGACCTGCCCGGGTGTCACCTTGAGCGGGCGCATCCGCAAGCTGTACAACGACGAGCAACTGGCGGAATTTGCCGGCAAGAACCCCCTGGGGCGCGTTGCCGAACTGGAGGATCAGGTGCTGCCGATCCTGTTCCTCGCCTCCGACGGGGCGAGGCACATCACGGGCGAGTACCTGACCGTCACGGGCGGGTACTAAGGAAGCCGACATGCGGCTGCCTTCCGGCCCCATTTGGCCTCTAGTAGCGCGGGCGTGACGCTGCGCCCGTTCGCGTCACGCCCCTGACCCCGCGCGTTGGCCCCTTGCTACGATTCCTCCAGTTGCAGTGGCGTGTAGGGATACACGACGGTCCGGGTGCCGGGACCGTGCCGATCCGCGAGTTCGGCGAGAACCTCACCCCATTCCTTGCACCACACCACCTTCTCGGCGCCCCATTCCATCCGGTCGGTCATCGCCAGGAAGGGGCTCAGGATGATCACCCGGCCCACCTTTGCCAGCGGCTTGGCCCGAAGCCCCGCGCCCCAGCCGCGGCCCCCGAAATCGGTGCCGAAACGGCCGGCATACTGGTGGACTACCTGGCCTTCGTGGCTCCAGCCGACTATCACCAGATCGCCGCCCTCCTTCAGGCAGCGCGGAGCCAGCCAGACGGCGCGGTTGAACTGGTGCTCGTCCGGGTAGGCGTTGCTTACCAGCACGTCGGCGTCCCCGATGAAGTTGGTGTGATACACCTCGCGGGCCAGCCTCACTCCGGCACGATGCTCGGCCACGAAGTCGCCGGCAAACAGTCCCACAACCTCGCGCCGATTGTTGAGCACGCAGTCCACCTTGAACTGGAGGCCCGCCAATCGGGCCGCCTCCTCGAGATCCAGACGGAAGGCATTGCCGTTCATCTTACCCACCCCGACGTTCGCCGCATAGGGCTCCTTGCGCATCGTCTTGTGGTGGGACTCGATGGTCTCTATGCCCGCGATGCCCGGCAGGATGATCTTCCCACCCGCCCCGAATCCGGCCGATTGATGGGGAATGATGCTGCCGATGGCGAGCCGAAGGTCGCAGGAGGCATACTCACGGTTGACGTGAACGGGGGTGCCCCGGCTCGTGGTTCCCACGTACACCAGGTTCTCGTAGTTGTTGTGGTTGTAGACCGGGTACCTGGCCACCACGTCGGCGCCCAGCTTGGCCACGAAATCGGGCATGCTGAGAGGCCGATGGCTGCCCGGCGCGCAGAGGAAGCGGATCTGGTCGTCCCGGATGCCCCCTTCGTGGATCTCCGCCAGGACGAAGGGGACGATCCGGTGGGTGGGTGTCGGCTTCGGAGGATCGTCGAAGAGGATGACGACCTTCTGCTTGCCTCGGGCGATATCCCTCAGCCTTGGACTCTCGATGGGGTTCTGGATGGCGGCCCGCATCTCCTCGTCGGACAAGGCTGGCTTGTCGTGGCCGGCCATGCGGCACTCGACCACGTCCCAGCTGCCGGGAAAGGATAGCTCCAGCTCTTCCTCTGCGTAGGCGTTGACCCTCAACGTGACCTTCTGGACCCCCACGAGCGTGACCTCCTCCCGTTATCTTCCTATCGATGTCAGATCCCCTTATCCGGTTAGTGATCTCCTTCTGCATTAGTCTCGAGCGGGCGCTCTGGATAGGACGCCAGCCTGCTCTCTGGGCCGCCAGTATAGCATTCGGAAGCTCTTTGTGGTTGAGGATGGCGGCCATCGGCCGATCGCCCGGTAGCCACGGGTCGCCACCGACCCGCCGTGGGGGGAGCGATGGGAGGGGACCGGGGGCGATCACGTCCTGCTGTGGAAGACGACTGCTTCACACTTTGACCTGATGAGCCGCGCCGGGGGCCATCCTGGTGCAGCACCTGACGAGCCCGCAGCCGGCGGAGGTGCTGCCCGAGGTGCTCCGCCTCCTTGAAAGGGGCGGGTCTTCGAGTTCGGCACCCTCTCGGAGGTCCTGGGGCCTCTGGACTGATCCGGCACGGCTCTCGATCGGGCAAGCTACGAGTACTCGACGTCGCGCCTTTGGAAGGCCGCCGCACCCACCACGGCGGCCGCGACGCCCAGCAGGACCATGACCGCGGCGGTTTCCCAGTCCGGCTTCGCCGCCGGCGCGAGCGCGATATGCGCGAACAGCGACGAGTCGCGCAGCCACTCGTTCCCCTTGAGGAGCGCCCCGAGCATGTCCACCAGGAACGACCACGCGACGATACCGTAGGCCACGGCTGCGCTGCTGCGCGGGCGAAGCCCGAGGACCAGCAGGCCCGCGCCGAGTACGAAGACGGCGGGCACGGTCGCGTTGAGCCCGGCCTCCAGCAGCTTCGGCAGCGATACGCTGGTCCGCTGGCTCGCCGCTCCCAGCCAGGTGAAGAGGCCGGCGCCGAGGCCGGTGAGCAGGACCAGCGCCAGCGAGACGCCGAACCGGCTGGCGAGCCATGCGACCCGGCGCACCGGTCGGACCAGAAGGTTGTCCAGCCTGCCCGAGGCCTCCTCGTCGCGGATGGCCCCGATTTGGCTCGCCGCCATCACCGCGATGATCACGGCCATCATGAGGAACACGACCCCCAGGTAACCGTCGGTCGCCCTCCGCACTCCGAGCCTGCCGAGCGCCGCCGTGATCGCGGGCGAGTCGGTGAGGAGGCCCGACGCCGCTCGCAGTAGCGATCCGTACATCGCCGCGAGACCGGCGACGCCGGCGAGCCAGGCGAGGGCGGAGCCGCGTGACATGCGCAGGGCAAGGCTGGTCGGCCCCACGAGCCACCAGGCGTCGCTGATCCGACGCTCGTTCTCGCGCAGGACGCTGGCGTTCAGGTCGCGGCGCCCCGCGAGCAGCACCGCCAGACCCGAGCAGGCGAGCACCAGCGCGACCATCGGGACCAGCGCCAGCGGTTGCGGATTCTGCAGCGGGTGTAGCTCCTCGACCCAGCCGATCGGGCTCAGCCAGCGCAGCCAGCCGAGGCTGCTCCTCGAGTCCGCCATCATTCGGATCACGTAGGACGCGCCCAGGACGGCCGCCGCGATCGTCGCCGCCTGCCCCCGGCTCGCGCTGAGCTGGCTCGTGAGGGCGCCGACGGCGAGGAAGATGGCCGCGCCCGACACCAACGCCGCGGCGAACAGTAGCGAGCCGCCGATGGTGAAGTGCGCCGCCGGCATGCGCCCGACCCCGATCGTGACCAGCGCCGTCAGAAGGAACATCACCACGAAAGCGCGGCCGAGGCCGAGCAGCGCCTGCGCGGCGGCCCGC
>JAJZQR010000333.1 GCA_021806765.1 Chloroflexota bacterium
GTCCCCTCTCCTCGTGAGGCTGCTCCTTCACGCCAACGGGGGGACCCTGGATGCCCGATCAGGTCGGGCACGACGATCCGGGTAGCCTGCCTTCGTTAGACTGTCACTCTCCCTGTGAACCATGCCCGGCACCCCCGCGAGGACTCGAGGACCCGTCCCCAGGTAGGGGCGAACGGCCGTTCGCGCCCCAACACCCGTGTGCCTCCGCCTGCGATCCCACGCACACTCTTAGCGAGTAATCGGGCCCATCTTCGCCCGGATGGCGTTTTTCGGGGGCCGGAATCGGCGCTTTGTCGGCCCATTCCCGCCCGAGTGGCGCTTTGTGGGAAGCCTCTGGGACCGCCTATCGGAATCGCCAACCATCGACAGAGGGCCGGAGAAAAGCGCCAATGGCGGTTTGCCGTCCCCCTTGGAAAACCACCAGTAGCGGCGCTGCGCTAGCCCTCCGCCACCCGACCGATCAGGTGGATCGCATCGCTCTTCAGGGAAACCGCCCACTGTTTCTCGAGGTCGATGCCCTGCGTGGAGTCGAAGACCGCGCGGGAGGCCCGAGCCAGGGCTACCAGGACGACCAGGGTGGCGGCGGTGATGAGGAGCACCAGGAAGTTGGCCAGCCCCAGGTTGCCCGCCTGGACGGCGTCGTATATGGCTACCGGCGCTGGTGAAGGTACTCCTCGTCGGCCGAGGCGAAGAGGTCCACGGGGGTCCCATTCTCGATCTGCTTCTCTTACCAGCCCGCAGACCAGCGGGGCGAGGCTGGAGGGGAGCAATATCGCCCCACCCCCTCCGAAGACGGGAACGCGAAAGGTACCGAGAATCACCCGCAGCTTATGCGCCACCCCCTGAGGCTGCCGACCTCCTCGTCGAGCGAAGGGCTATACGTTACCACAGTACAGGGTGAAAGAGGGGGAAGAGCAATCCCTTGACAGGGCCGCCGGTCGACCCTACACTCCAACCCATCTGCTGGATGCTGAATGCAGTATATTGGATCCAAGCCCTCGGGCTCGGCAGCCCAACCTTCTTCCGGAGGCTACTTCCATGGTTGTCCTGCAGGCCGAGCAGTGGCTTCGCCTCACCCACGATCTCTTCGTGGCGGCCGGCGCCACCGAGTCCAACGCGACGCGGGTCGCAGAGTCTCTGGTGGACTCCAGCCTGGCGGGCCACGACTCCCACGGTGTGATCCGCATCATCCAGTACATTCAGGCCATCGAGGCCGGCCACCTGGACCCCGCCGCCGAGCCTCAGGTGGTCACCGAGACCCCTTCCACGGCCTTGATCGATGGCAAGTGGACCTTCGGCCAGGTGAGCGCCGAGATCTGCATGAAGAAGGCGATCCAGCAGGCCAGGGGGCAGGGCGTCGCTATCGCCGGTCTGGTCAACGCCTACCACATCGGGCGCCTCGGCGAGTACTCGGAGATGGCCCAGCAGGCTGGCATGATCGGCATGGTGCTGGCGGGCGGCTTCGGGGGCGTGGGTGGCGCCAAGGCCACGGGCGTCGCGCCCTTCGGCGGGGCGAGCGCCGCCTTCGGGACGAACCCTATCTCCTTCGGCCTTCCGGCGGGTGAGGAGACCGGGGCCATGGTGGACTTTGCTACCAGCGCCGTGGCGGGGGGCAAGATCTCCCTGGCCCGGGCCAAGGGGGCCCAGCTACCGCCGGGCTGTATCCTGGACAAGAACGGCAACCCCACCACCAATCCCGAGGATTTCTACGACGGCGGGGTGCTGATGACCTTCGGCGGCCACAAGGGGTACGGTCTGGCGGTGGTGACCGAACTGCTGGGACAGGCCCTGACCGGCAGCGATCTCTGTAGCGACGAGAAGCTGGGGGGCGGGGTGTACACCAGGTCCGGATCCCTCTTCCTGGCCCTCGATCCGGCCGTCTTCCGGCCCGCCAGGGATTACGCCGCTGTGGCCGACGCTACCCTTCGCCGCATCAAGGCGGTGCCGCCGGCCCAGGGCTTCAGCGAGGTGCTGATCCCGGGCGAGCCGGAGCTGCGCAGCAGGGCCCGGCGTCGAGAGGAGGGCATATCTCTGCCCGACAGCTCCTGGCAGACGCTGCAGCAGCAGGCTGCCCGGTGCGGCGTCGACACTGCGTCTCTGTTGAGCTAGCCCAAGGATCGTACAGTGCGCGACAAGAGCCAGCTTCAACTGTTCCAGCCCATCTACAAGGCCAAGGCCGAACTGGTCTACGAGGAGATCCACCGAGCCATCGTGGAGGGCGCCCTGAAGCCCGGCGATCGGCTGGTCACCGAGGAGTTGGCGGCCCTCCTCCACGTCAGCCGCATGCCGGTGCGCGAGGCCATCCAGCGCCTCCAGGCGGATGGTCTGGTGGACATGATACCCTACAAGGGCGCGACCGTGGCCATGGTGACCCTGGAGCAGTTGAAGCAGGTCTTCTCCGTTCGATCGGTGCTCGAAGGCCTGGCCTCCCGTCAGGCCGCGATCCTGGCCACCGATGAGGACCTGGTGCGGCTGGAGGCTCTCTATCGGGAGATGGAGCAGGCGGTGGTGGCTGGCAATACCGATCGACAGCTGAGCTTGAACCGGGAGATCCACAAGGTCATCTGGCAGATCACCGGCAACGAGCTGCTGGAGTCCATGGTCGCCGGCCTCTTCGACAGCATCGAGCGCTACCGCCGGCAGTTGATGCTGCGGCCGAAGACCCCCGAGGATACGCTGGAGGAGCACCGACAGATCATCCAGACCATCGCCGCCCATGATCCAGATCGGGCGGAGCAGGTGACGCGCAGCCACGTCCTGCGGACGGCAGAGTTGATGGCCGGCTACGCGGGGTCCGCGATCGATAGTCCCGAGGAGTTCGGGAGAGAAGCTGAGTGAGGAGATTGTCATGCTGCCGAAGTCTCGCGTGATTGCTGCTCTTGAGCACAGAGAACCCGATCGCGTCCCCATCGGTGAGCAGGGGGTGGATTGGGAGGTCACCGATCGGGCCCTAGGTGTCAAGACTCTCTACCGCGCCAAGTGGCGGCAGTACACCGCCCTGTGGGAGGGACGGCGGGATGAGATCGCCGAGAGCCACGGACGCGACCTGGTTGGTTTGACCAGGAAGTTCGAGTGGGACTTCGTGGTCGTTCCCACCGTCCCGGCGAGGCAGGATAGCTACTACAAGCCGGAGATGCTGGGTGAGTACATCTGGCGTGACGAAACCGGCAGGGTGTGGCAGTACTCGCCCGATTCGGGCGGCCATGCCATGGTGAGGGAGTATCCTCCCATGACCATCGACGACATTCCGGACCCTGAAGGGCCCTTCGACATCGATGCGTCGGAGTTCGAGGGGATGGAGCGGGTGGTCGAGGAGATCGGTGGGACCCACTTCGTCTTCGGCAGGGTCCCCGACGGTTCATTCCCCTGGCAGGAAACCATCGGCCTCGAGGACTACATGACCTCGATGATCACCGACCCCGAGTTTGTCAGGAAGGCCGCGGCTTACTACACTAACAAGTCCATCGCCTACATCCATGCGGCTGCGGCGACCGGGATCGACGGGATCCTGACAGGCACCGACTATGCCGACAATCGCGGCCCGATGATGGGTCCCAGGCTGTTCCACGAGTTCGTCTTCCCCGGTCTGGCCGCCACCGCCAGGGCGGTCCACGACCACGGGATGTTCTTCGTCAAGCACACCGATGGCAATCTCTGGTCGGTCCTGGACGACTTCGTGGCGGCGGGCGTCGACGGCTGGCAGGGGATCCAGCCCCGGATCGGGATGGACCTCAAGCTTCTGAAGGAGAAGTACGGCGATAGGATGACCTTCGTCGGCGGCGTCAACTGCGAGACCCTGACCTCGGGCACCCAGGAAGTGGTGGAGGAGGAAGTCAAGTATGCCATCCGCCACGCGGCTCCGGGGGGAGGGCTCATGATGTGTTCCGGCAACACCCTGATGCCCGGCGTAAAGTACGAGAACTACCTGGCGATGGTCGCCGCCAACCGCAAGTACGGGGGTTACCCCATCGGCAGCTTCTAGGACGCGAGAGTTGCAGGAGCCGGCTCCTGCCAGCGATACTTGATCGTTCCTGTAGAGCCGGCTCCTGCCGGCGATCCGTTCCACGGAATACATGTCGTCGTTTGGAGGAAATCGTGGCAGATTACGAAGCTTTGAAAGAGGCGGTGATCGAGGGGAACGCCGGCCGGGCGAAGGAACTCACCCAGCAGGCCCTGGAAGAGGGTAATGGTCCCCAGGAGATCCTGGACGAGGGGCTGATCCCGGCCATGGATGTGGTGGGGGAGAAGTTCAGCAGGCAGGAGTTCTACATCCCGGAGATGCTGATCGCCGCGAGAGCCATGCAGGCAGGGTTAGGGCTGCTGAAGCCACTGCTGGCTCAAGGGCAGTCTAAGACCCGGGGCAAGGCGGTGATCGGGACCGTCAAGGGGGACCTCCACGACATCGGGAAGAACCTGGTGGGGATGATGCTCCAGGGTGGGGGCTTCGAGGTAGTGGACCTGGGGGCCGACGTGAAGCCTGCGAAGTTCGTGGAGGCAGTGGAGCGAGAGAAGCCTGACTTCGTGATGATGAGCGCGCTCCTGACGACGACGATGCTATCGATGCGGGAGACCATCGAGGCGCTGAAGGCGGCGGGTTTGCGAGAGGGTGTGAAGGTGGGAGTGGGAGGGGCTCCGGTGACCCAGCGGTTTGCGGAGGAGATAGGAGCCGACTTCTACGCCCCCGATGCCACCGGCGCCGTCAACAAATCGAAGGAGTTCGTCGCGTGAATTGGGACAAGGTTCTGAAACTGCGAGAATTCGATACCCCAACCATAGCCAACGGTTTGGAGCTGCTGGGGGTGCAGGATCCATCCGCAGGCTACACCGGCCCGGATATCCGAATGCTTATACCCCAATTGGGCCGCCGGATCGGGATAGCGGTTACGTCTCGCATGGATACCACCTCGCCGGGTATGGACAACCCGCCCAGCCTCTTCTACGACTGGTTGCGCCTCATCCAGGCAGCGGCCAGGGGGGACGGGAGCCAGACGATCCCCGTCTTCGCCGTCATGGAATCGGTGGGGCTCCGGCCTCGCTACACTGTGACCATCGGTGACTACATGGCCACCCTCATGAAGCTGGCGGGGGCGGACGCTTTCGTCACCAACGGTGCCATTCGAGACCTGGAGGGCGTGACGGAGGTGCCTCTGGCCTGCTGGGCCGTGGGTCTGTCGCCCATGCACGGCAAGCTGCGCTGGCTGGATCTGAACAGCCCGGTGGTGATCGATGGCATGACGGTGCGGTCCGGTGACATCATCGTTGCCGACGAAAACGGTGTCGTGTGCATCCCACCCGAGGTGGCCGAGCAGGTGTACGACAAGGCCGTGGCCGTCCAGGAGAAGGAGCGAGCCCGAATGGCTCAGATCCACAAGCCGGGCCAGAGCCTGGACAGCTACCTGGCCGAGGTGGCCCCCAACAAGAAGTAGGACCCGGCCGCCGCTGGCAAGGACACATCGTAGATGGAAATGGCCGTACAAACCCCACCCCTAGCCCCTCCCCGCAACGGGGAGGGGTCGGGGATGGGGTCCTCCCTATCCTGATTATCCTGTCCATCCTGTTCGTGCCGGCGACGGCCCGCGGCAGCGTGATGCTCCGCTCGCGTCACGTGGCTCCTAGCCCGAAGTATTCATCGTCTTGTAGCCGCACCCTTCACGGGTGCGCGTAGCCATGTTCGACAGAGCGCAGCTT
>JAJZQR010000334.1 GCA_021806765.1 Chloroflexota bacterium
ACGGGAAGGCCCCGGTGAGCGGGCCAACGACCAGCAGCCCCAGGTACTCAGCGCTGAACAGGTACATCAGGAGGGCCGGGTAGATGAAGGTGTCAGGCCGCAGGCTCTGGCTGGCGCCCATTCGCAGGGCTCCACCCACCAGGGTACTTTCATCCGGGACGTACTCGTAGGGAAGGCCCTGGGCCAGACTGTAGACCCTCAACCCCAGGCCGAGCGCCGTGATGAGGGCTACGAGCCAGGCAGCCTTCACGGTGCTGAGGGCGCGATGGGCTCTGCTTGATCCCGAGTCCTGGGTTGGGAGCGTTCGAGAGATTCCCACTGAGATTGATTACCTCACGCAGGCTGGCGGAAGCGGCGCACCGACCAGCGGTATGCCAGGATCAACAGGAACATCCACAGTCCGCCGATGAGATAGCCGCCAGCGCGTCTCCTCACACCGTGCCGCCCAGCGACAGGAGGCCAAAGAGCACTCCCAATACAGCCCCACCCACCAGTATCAGGAAAGGGTGGACCTTGGTGCGCAGGGCCAGCAGCAGGGCGAGGGCCGCGATGAGGGCGTGGGGCCAGCCGGTGAGGGTCTGCCGGGCCATGCTGAGGGCCGTGACCCCGAGGAGACCCACCACCGCCGGCCCCGCCCCTCGTCCGAAGCCCCGTAGCCAGGGGTGTTGCAGGAAGCGCCGGAGCGCGTGGGCGGCGAGGGCGGCCAGGGCCCAGGGCATCAGAAACACCCCCAGCGTCGCAGAGAGTGCCCCGAGGAGGCCCGCCGCCCGGTAGCCAACGAAGGTCGCCAGGATCAGCACTGGCCCGGGGGTCACGTAGCCGAAGGCGACCGCCGCGGCGAAGTCGGAGGGGCTCACCCAGCCAGTATCCGCCAATGCGATCCGCTCCACCAGGGGCAGGGCTGCCTGGCCCCCGCCGAAGGCGAGCACGCTGACCAGCACGAAGCGCCAGAAGAGCTCGGGTATCATCTGACACCTCCCCTGGTCCGCTCTTTGTTGGCTGCCGGTTTGGAGAGCAGGGGCACGCCGATCAGCCCCGCCGCCACCACGATCAGAGCGGCGTTGAGGTCCAGGAAAGCACCCGCCGCGAAGGCGACCAGCGCGATGCCCAGGGTGAGGGGCTCCTTCACGTTGGACTTGCCCATGCGGTAGGTAGTCGCGAGCAGCACGCCGACCACCGCCGCCGTGAGACCACCCACCGCTGCGCTCATGCCCGGCAGTGCGGTCGCCGCCACGTAGAGAGCGGCAAGCAATAGCATGGCCAGGAAGGAGGGGAAGACGAAGGCGGCGGTGGCAAGAGCCGAGCCTGTCCAGCCCCCGAGCTTGTGGCCCAGATAGGCCACCACCTGGAGGACGGTGGAGCCGGGCAGGAGCTTGGTATAGGTTAGCGCCTCGGTGAGGTCGTCCCGGGTGAGCACGCCCCGCTGATCCACCAACTCGCGCTCGATCAGAACCAGGGCCGCTCCCAGGCCGCCGAAGGCGGTCGCGCCGAGGCGAAGAAACATCCAGCCGAGCGTGGGAGCCGGCAGGGATCGCGACGGGCTATTGTCGCCAGAATCGCTGGTATGCATTCTCCAGGTCCATCCATCGGTCTTGAAAGAGTGGTTTCCATCGCCGGCGGGGAGGATAACCGAAATGCTCGGGGGAATGAAGCCATGTCGATTGGTGCGCTGTACCGGACACTTGATCGGCGAGCATGGAGGCAGCTATTCGAGCGGGTCACCCCCCAGGCAGTCGGCATCTCCCAGGGGAATGAGAACGGTAACCCTCGTGCCATCCTGCCGATTGGAGGTGATCTCCAGGGTGCCGCCCAGCGACTCGGCACGCTCCCTCATCCCGAGTAGCCCGAGGTGACCGCCAACCGCGAAATCAGAAGCGGTGGGCAAACTGAAGCCGATGCCGTTGTCCATCACTTCCAGTCCGACTGTGCATTCAGAGAAGACCGTCCTCACGCTCACGTGAGATGCCCTCGCATGGCGCTCCACGTTTCGCAGGGCCTCCTGGGCTATTCGGAACAGGCACAGCTCCACCTCTGGTGGCAGCCGCCGCTCCTCCCCTACGATGGTCACCTCTCCGTCGATCTTGGCCCGTTCGGCGAGGTCCACCAGCAATCTGCGGATGCTGGTTACCAGCCCCAGGTCATCCAGGGTTGGGGGACGGAGGGCTCGGGCGAAGTCGCGCAGCCCCTCGACGACCGTCTCGGCGGTCCTTCGAGCCGCCCGCAACTCGCTGAGGACGAGGGGTGACAGCGGCTCCCCAACGCCCTCGATCAGGTCCAGTTGCCGGCACAACAGGATCAACTGCTGGACGCTCTCGTCGTGAAGCTCCTGAGCGATCCGGCGGCGCTCCTCCTCCTGCGCTCGGAGGATGTTCGCGGCGAAAGCCCGCAGTCCGGCCCGCTGCTGCCGTTCCTCGGTGACGTCTCTGAGCTGGATCTCGATCACGGGGTTGCCCTGGCTGTCGCTGATCCAGGTGAGTGTCGGTTCGAGGTAGACGTGGGAACCATCGGTTCCGGTGAGGGTGAGGTGCTCCCTCTGCTGCCTACCGTCGTGAGCCAGGTCGAACAGCCTCCTGCTCCCAGCCGGTCCAACGAGATCCGCGATGGCCACGTTCCGCAGGTGGGCTGGATCCTTCCCAAAGAGGCCACCCGCGGCCGGGTTTGCCTCGAAGATGGTACCGGCCGGATCCGTCACCAGGATGGGGATGGGGCTGGACTCAAACAGACCCCGATACTTCATCTCAGAGGCTCTGGAGGCGGCGCTGGCTGCTTCGGCCTGCTGTCTGGCAGCCTGTTCCCGGTCCACCCGGTGCCCGACGAAAGTGGCAATTCCCACGACGATGACGAGCTGCAAGAGCTCGGCTGCTGCCGGAACTCCCTGGTGGAACAGCAGCGGCAGGGGTACCGTGAGAACGATACACAGCAGGGCGGTCGGAATCGAGCCGACCAAGCCGAAGTTGAGCGCGGCATATACCACAGGGATGTAGAGGAGGCTGATCGGAATGAAAGTAAGGCTAGAATCCGAGACCCGCCAACTCTCCCAGAGTCCCAGGCTCTCGGCAAGGAGGTGGAAACCGGCAACTGCCACGACGAGACCCTGGACAGCCCAGAAGCGCCTATCCCGGATCCTGGGGCGGAAGGGGTACATCCAGGATTTTCCTCTGTCGACCCGGGAGGAGGGGCTGAACTTGGAGGAGCCTGGTGCCGACTGCACCACCTTGATGCCTGCTTCGTTCAACTCTGATCCTTGCTCTCTTCCAGCGCGATCCAGCCGTGGGAGACGGCATAGAGGACAGCCTCCAGGCGCGAGGAGACGCCCAGCTTCGCCAGGATGCTGTTGAAGTGGCCCTCGACAGTACGCATGCTGATGCCCAGACTATCGGCTATTGCCTTGTTCCGGAATTCCTTTGCCGCAAGATCGAGCACCTCCCGCTCTCGCGGGCTAAGCTCTGAGACCTCCTGGCGGACGGAAACCCGACGGCGGCTCCACAGGCGAGCTACCTTGACCGCGATGGAGGGATGGAGGACCGGCTCCCCCTCGTGAATCCGCCGCACGGCGTCCACCAACTCGCTGGCCCGGGCGGTCTTAAGCATGTAGCCGGAGGCCCCGGCCTCCATCAGGGCGAGGATGTAGTCGTCGTCGTCGTAGGCGGTCAGGACCAACACCCTGGTGTCGAGGCCCGCATCTCCAATCAACCGGACGACTTCGACGCCGCTGAGCTTGGGCATGCGGATGTCCAGGATCAGCACGTCTGGTCGGAGACGCTGCACCAGTTCCAGCGCCTCCTGCCCGTCGCCGGCCTCGCCCAGGACGCTGAGGCCGGGATGCTGCTCCAGGATGCGGCGCGTGCCCTCGCGCACCAGCGAGTGGTCTTCTGCAAGAACGATCCGTATCGTCTCCATCGTGCCTTGTATTCTAGCACCCCCAGCCAACTTTCCAGCGATGTAACCACCTGTCGAGAGTAGGTGAAAACACCTACCCGAAAAGGCGTGTTTTCCTCGTTGCCGATCCTTTGGAGGTGATGTCTGATAGCAATGGGGACGCTATTCGTCCGTCCGGTCAGGCAGCAGGGAGGGGAGTCCCGGCTGGCGAAAGCCCTCCCCGGTTCGGAGTGGCTGCCGGTGTGCGTCGTCGGTTAACCGTGCCAGATCCTCAGCGATATCTTCATCGTCTCCCGAGGCTTGTGGGCACCCTCAAGCTGCCCTCGGGCCCTCCCAGGAGGGCGGCCTGAGGGTGCTCCCTGCCATCTTCAGTCGGGGACATCCCTGAAAGGAGGCTTCGCCGCCGGAACCCAGTCTCTGTCCTCCATGCCCTACAGAACCGTCGAGGGTGCGACGGCTAGGATGGAAGTGCATCCAAGTAAGACCAAAGAGGAGGTCCCATGAGAGTAACTCTGCTCTTGTCAGCAATCGCCGCGCTGGTGGTACTCGCGGTGGTCGCCGTTCCTGTAGGGGCGACCTCGGACTACGCAGCCAAGACCGGGCAGCCCTGCACCACCTGCCACACGACCCTGCCTGCGCTCAACGCCACCGGCGAAGCCTACCGGGCCAGCGGCTACGTCTGGCCGATACCGTCGGCGCCCGCCGCGCCGGCCCCTATGGGCGAC
Source organism: Chloroflexota bacterium (assembly GCA_021806765.1). Next base: position 4,605 of record JAJZQR010000334.1, read on the forward strand.
CGGATCCTCACCTCTGCCCGCGTGGCGACGGCGCCGGCCATCGACGGCAACGGCAGCGACGTCGCCTGGGCGCGTGCCCCCGCCCTGGAGATCCCGGTGATCACCTTTGGTATCCCCAAGTTCAACATCACCCTCAAGTCCGTCTACTCGGAGGACATGGTCTACTTCCTCGCCCAGTACCCGGACTCCAACTCCGATGTGGACCGGTTTGCCTGGGCCTACGATGCTGACAAGAAGAGGTGGGCCATTCTCGCGGACGACTTTGGTGACGAGGACGAGTTCGGCTTCTTCTGGAACATCAACATGCCGAACTACGAGAAGGTGGGCTGCAACCAGACCTGCCACGGCGAGAAGATGGTTGCCCCCAAAGGCACTATGACCGACGACTGGCGGTGGAACTCGTACCGCACCAACCCCATGGGCTGGGCGCGGGACTTCCACCTGACCGAGGACGAGAACGCCGACCCCGCCGGCGGGTTCTCCAAGGACATGGGGTACGACACCAACACGGGCTACAAGAACAACACGCAGAAGCTCGGTGGAGTCGAGGTTCCCCTCTACTGGAAGCCCTTCTCCGGTGCGGGAGGCGTTGCCGTGGGCGATCCCCGCTACCTGAAGCAGTCGGAGATCGACTCGGGCCTCGCCAAGAAGATCGTGAAGGTCGGGGACGACGGTATCCTCACCGACGAGGCCGGCAACAAGGTCCCGCTCTTTGCGCGGATCCCCGGCCGCATTCTGAGCGAGCCCGCGGGCCCGAGCTGGAACGACATCAAGTCCAAGGGCGTGTGGCAGGACGGCGTCTGGACGGTGGAGTTCGCCCGCAAGATGAAGACCGGCCAGTGGGATGACGTGCAGTTCGATCCGGCCGGCGAGTATCACTTCGACATGTACATTAAGACCCGCCAACCCGGCGAGAGCGCCCATGCTGAAGTGCCTGTAAGCAAGCTCGTCTTCGCCCAGTAGCAACCGGACAAGCCTAACGGGGGGTATCGCTCACCCTGGCTAGCTACTGGCCCAGCACACCAGTATCCCAGAGGGCTTCCCGGTTGGGAAGCCCTCTAGCTC
>JAJZQR010000335.1 GCA_021806765.1 Chloroflexota bacterium
GATCTTGCGACTCCGAACAGTCCGAATCCCCGCACCGGAGCCCAAGCGCCCCGAGCCCAGCGGCCTCTCCTATTCACAGATCAGGCACCTGATCGTAGGCGGAGTGTTCCTGGTCTTTGGCATCTGGTTGGTCCTGTGGTTTGCCGATCAGACGCGGCAGGTGCTCACCCTGCTGATAGTCTCCATCCTGCTGGCCATGGCGCTGCGCCCTACCGTCGACCGCATCAGCGCCCTCCGGATACCCCTGATCCATAGAACGGTGCCCCGCGCCCTGGCAATCTTCCTGATCTATCTGTTCGTGGCGCTGCTGGCCGCTGGCGTCGGCTTCGCCGTCGTACCGACCCTCATCAGCGAGTTTCAGAACCTTCTCGCCAATCTGCCCAATTATGCCAAGGCCATCAACGACGCCCTGCAGGGATTGAAGGACTTCCCCTTCCTGTCGGCCTTCGGGGGGATCCAGTCCCAGGTGGTCTCACAGCTGGTGAGCAGCATCTCTCAGGCCTTCAACGTAGTGGTCTTCGCCGTTAACGTAGTGACGGGCATCCTGTCCATCGGCATTATCCTGGTGATCACCTTCTTCTTGATCTATGACGCGGACATGATCTACAACCACTTCGCCTCTCTCCTCTCTCCAGCAGGAGAGGAGAAGGCCAGGGCCATGACTGCGCGCATGGGGCGCAAAGTGGAGGGATGGCTGAAGGGAGTCATCCTGCTGGCCATCATCCTGGGAGGCGTGACCACTGCGGTCATGTACGGTCTCGGAATGCCCTATCCCTACCTGCTGGGGTTGGCAGCCGGCATCTTCGAACTGGTGCCCATCATCGGTCCCTACTTGGGCGCCGCTCCTGCCGGAGCAGTAGCCCTCTTCACCCAGCCCCTCTGGAAGTTCATAGCCGTCATCGTGTACTTCTTCGTTATCCAGCAGATCGAGAACAACATCCTCGCCCCCAAGATCTTCGGCGAGCAGGCGGAGTTGCCCCCCCTGCTGGTGATCCTGGCCCTGCTGACCGGTGGTGCCATCTATGGGATCGTGGGAGCGCTGGTGGCCGTCCCCGTCGCAGGCATTCTCGAGGTGCTGTGGACCGATCTGGTAGTGCCGGCCATCCGGCGGCGAACTAGAGGGGAAGACTGAGAGATCCGCAAGAACGAACGTGGGGGGCAAGCCCCGCGCGCCCGCATTGCCCCCACCCCCCACGGGACCCATCTCCGGCACATTCGATCTACGGGCTGACCCGACTGAAGTGGTCCATCACCTGGGCCAAATCGTAGTACTGTAGATCAGGCAGCCGCTGGAGAGCCGTTACCACCATCCGAGGCGCGCCCTGTCTCGAGACCTGCTCCAGGATCTCGGCCTTGGAGCAGGGATACTGGACACCTTCCAGGAAGTCCACCACAGCCGAGGGCGAAGCTTCCGTCCTATCTGCCCTTTCCTTCGCCATTCTATGCCCCCGTTAACTCAGATTCCTGCTACCTTCTTCTCTGGCTAGCCTGCTGCCGAGCCCGTTTCAGGTATTCCACTACCTCTCCGTCCGAAACCTGCTCGAAGCCGACGTAGTGGAACCCCACGGCATAAAAGGGCTCCGGGGTAGCGAGACACACCACCCGATCGGCCTCTTTGGACACCTTCCAGAGGGACTCCTGGGGGGCCACCGGCACCGCCGCCACCAGCAATCCCGGCCCGGTCTGCCGGATCCCCATCAGGGCCGCCAGCATGGTGTATCCGGTGGCAATGCCGTCGTCCACGACGATGACGATCCTCCCCGCCAGGGGCGGCAGTGGTTGACCACCACGGTAGAGATGGATCCTTCGCTCGATCTCTGCCCTCTGCCTTTCAGTCTCCTCTTCGAGGTATTGCTGCGACACCCCCAGCAGGGACATGGACTCCTGATCCACCCAGAGACCATCGATCTCGGCCACAGCCCCAATGGCCAGCTCTGGGTTGTCCGGCGCCCCAATCTTCCGGGAGATGAAGACGTCGAGGGGCAACCCCAGTGACACGGCTACCTCGTACCCGACCGCCACACCTCCCCTCGGCAGGGCCAGGACGATAGCGTTCGTCCCCCGGTACTCCTCCAACTCGGCCGCCAAACGTACACCTGCGTCGCGCCTATCCTCAAAAAGAGACATCTCCCCTCCGCAAGTACGGCTACGCCGCCCGATCCTGCTGCTGGTCCGAGCCACTCTCGCTCACGCCCAACTCCTCCCGGACCTGGAGAAACCTCATTACGTTGCTCCGGCTGAGGAGACCGACCAGCCGTCCATCCTCCACCACCGGCAGCTGGTTGATGTCCTGTTCGCTCAAGATCGTGAGGGCACGGAGCAACTCATCCTCGGGCTTCACGGTGTGGAGGTCCTCCCGTCTCGTCATCACGAAGCTCACAGGGGTTTGGTCCCATTGCTCCCGAGGCACGCCACGAATCTCGTTGAGGGTCACCATCCCCACCAACTGGCCATCCTGGACCACCGGCAAGGTTCGCATGGCCCTCTGCAGGATATGGTCGTGCACTACATCCGAAAGGCGCAGCTGGGGCTCCACGGTGGCTGGATTGGGGTTCATAACCTGGCGCACCGTGACCCCCTGGAACCACTCCGCCTGGCGGGTCTCCCTGCCGCTGGCCTCGGCTGCGCTGTTGAGGAACCACCCGATCAGGATCAACCAGATACCGCTGAGGAATCCTCCCGTGAAGATCAGGAAGATGCCTCCTATGACAAAGAGAAAGGCGACCACATGCCCGGCGCCTACGGCGATCCGAGTAGCCCTCTGAAAATTGCCGGTCGCCCACCAGATGATGGCACGGAAGACGCGACCTCCGTCCAGGGGGAAACCGGGGATCAAGTTGAAGATCGCCAGCAGGACATTGATGAAAGCCAGGTAGTACAACACTCCCCCTACAGCCCCTCCGCCAGCCCCGGTAGCGAGCCACACGCCCCAGAAGATACCTCCCAGTGCCAGACTGGAGAGTGGGCCGACGGCAGCTATCAACAGCTCGTCCGGGGCATTGGTCGGCTCACCCCCGATGTCCGATACCCCACCGAAGACGAAGAGGGTGATGCTGTTCACCTTCAAACCTCGACCTTGGGCCACAAAAGAGTGGGCCAGCTCGTGAATCAGCACCGAGACGAAGAGAACGAGAGAGGCGATGAAGCCCATGGCCCAATAGACCCCAATGTCGAGCCCCGGATACTGGAGCGGGAAGAGGCCGACGGCCAAAGTCCACGCCACCAACACGAACACCAGCACCCAACTGTAGTGGATCCCGATCTCTATCCCTCGAATAGTGGCTACGCGAAAGGAACCTCTCACTCGCTACCCACCCCCTCTCGGACAACTCGGCTTGCGAAAGACTGCACCACCAGCCGTGCTCTGCCGGCGAGCCTGACGCCGGCACAGAGCGATGCAGTGGACAAGAGGTCGAAGCACGATATGTGCCAAATTGGGAGACAACAAAGCACAACGAAGGGGCTCATCGTCCGTGGACGATGAGCCCCTTATGTCCACTGTGGTTAGGAGAGCTGGACCCGCCTGGATCACTCTTTGGGAATTTGACCTGTCAGGGGGTTGAATGGTGGAATGCCCTGGCCCACAGAACCCGAAGCGGCCATCCCGCCCTGCCTATCGAGGAACTCGAGCCCGAGCGGCTTTCTGTCTCCTCTTCCTCTCTGCCGCCCTCAACTTCTCCCTTCGAAGCTCACCCCTGGAAATGAAGTGCCTCTTGCTCTTCATGTCTTTGAGTAAGCCTTCTTTCATAACCCCGCGCTTGAAACGGTGCAGAAGTTCCTCGAAGCTCTCGTTGTCCCTCGCTATTACCTGCACTTGGACTCCTTCGGGTCTCTTCTCATCGAGGCGCGGCCATCATTGAACCGTGCCGGAGTATCTTCTCAATGAGTCGGGGCTAGAAGTTACGAGTTGATCCAGGACGGACTGAGCCGCATGGTGGCGGCGCGTTCCGTCAGCAGGGTATCCAGACGTGGGATGAGATTAGTGCCAAGGATGCGGTCGTGGACGTAATCGTGGAAGCTCACTCCCAACTTCCTGGCGCTCTCCGCCAGGCTCATAAAGGTGTCCCACGCCCTCGTCCCTTCCGGCGTTCGGGGGCCGAAGCTGACGTCCCGTTTGCGCACCCTCGCCCTGGCTCCCAGTTCGGCGGGGTTGTTGTGCAGTGCGATCTCGGGGTGAGCCAGGACCATCAGGAGGGAGTCCTTCTTGTCCCTGGTCTTGGCGATGGTTGCGTCCAGCAGTTGGTAGGCCGTCACCGTGGCGAAGAGGACGTCGAACTTGGCCGAGAGCCTCGCCGCCTCCACCGGAGAAGGGGCTTCTCGATAGGCCAGCAGTTCTCGATAGTAGGCCCAGAACTGCTTCAGGAAATCCTCCAGCAGTTCTCGGTGGTGGACCACCCAAGGGTTGAGCATCTTGTAGTGACGCCCCTCGTGGACCCAGCACAGGGACAAGTCCTCCGTGATCCAACTGAACTGGGGAGCGCCGTCACACAGGAGCATCCTCACCACCGGGTATCCTGTCTCCGCGTGGTAAGCCGCCACCGCCGTCGCATCCAACACCCATCGCTGCTGCTGCGGACCCAACTTCGCCAGCGGTCCTGCCAGCAGAGCCTTCATCGTCGCCTCGTTCACCAGCTTATCCCATGCCATACCAGCCTTGAGCAACCGCACGGCCACCTGGGACATCTGCGTCCTGGCCAGATACCCCTCGGCCTCCTCGTTCAGCAGGTAGCTCCTGGGCCGCCCGTTGCGCAGCGTGTCCAGGACGCTGAGGCGGTCCTTGGTCTCGGTGGTCCGATAGGCGGTGTAGAGCGGGTTGCACAAGACCTGGCAGTGCCGGTTCTGCCCGTTGACCCTGGTGCCCGTCTGATCCAGGTGCTGCCAGGGGCTGCTGGCCAGCCCCGCTTCAAAGAGAGCGTCCTTCTCCTCGTGGAAGGTCCCCTGCTCCTTGATCAGCAGGTTGGACACCTGGCCGTCGGAGATCTGCACCCCCACGCTGTGCAGCAACTCGGCGATCTTCGGCTCGCTCATGTTCGATCCAAAGTAGAGCGTTATGACCAGACTCTTGATACCGGGGCCGAACTCCCCCTCATATCCCCGCGGCACCCGGGCCAGATAGCTCTTGCCCTCGATCCGGGAGTAGAACTTCTCCTTGCGGAAGAGCACGTTGTCCGTCCGCAAGACCACGTCCTGGACGGTGGTGTCCTCGTAATCCTTGAACTCGGCGTCGGCAGGAAGGCTCTCGCGGTCGACCCTCAGCACCTCTTCCCGGTCAATATGGATCTTGGCGGTCTTGCTCCCCTTGCTCCACGCCTTCGGCGTGTGTCGTTCTCGCTCCGAGGAGTAGTCACCCGGAGGTGGCTTGGGCTTGTTCCCCTTGATATCGGGCTTGCTCTTCTCGCCCTTGAGTCTGGCAATCTCGTCCCGCAGGTGCCGAACCTCTGCCTGGGACTCCCGGAGGGCCGCTGTGACCTCCTCGACCACGTTCAGGAGCCGAACGATGCACTCCCGGGCATAGGGATCGCTGATCCGCGAGAGATCAAGGTCTTCCAGCACCGATGGAAAGGGAACCTATCTAGGGCCGAAGCCAGGATGTTCAGATCTGTCAGCAAGCCCGAACATGCAAGAACTCGGCCGGGGCTGACCCCGACCTATTGAGAAGTTACC
>JAJZQR010000024.1 GCA_021806765.1 Chloroflexota bacterium
CCGCCACCCGGCTCAAGGCGCGACCATCGCGCGTGACTGCGCGCGGCAACTTGCCGCGCGCAGTCACGCGCGCCATCGGGCACAGTCCCGCCTTCACGGCTGTGGTACAATGGCCTCGTGAACAGACTCCTCCTTCTCCTCACTGGATTATCCTTGCTTCTCACTGCCTGCTCGGCTGAGCCGGCCGTCGCTGTTCTCCTGTCGAAGAAGCTGCAAAACGGCATGGTTCAGGTGGACACTCCGGCCCAGGGCGGCACGTTCAACGTCGGCTTCGACCGCAGATTGGAGCCCAAGGAGGACGTCCGCATGTACGCCCCCCTGCTGAGCTACCTGGAGCGGACCACCGGGCGATCCTTCCACCTGCACGTCACTCCTCGCGACGGCAACGTGGTCGACGAGATCGGGTCGGGGCAGGTGGACTTCGCCATCGTGGGAACCCTGAGCTACCTGCAAGCCCACGAGCGTTGGGGAGCGAAAGCCCTTGCACGGGGGCTCAACGCCGGAGGGGAGACAACCTACAGGGCGGCCATCGTTACCCGACCGGACAGCCCGATGGGGTCGCTGGCCGACCTGCGAGGCCGGTCCTTCGCCTTTGGAGCGCCCAACTCCACCCAGGGAAACCTGATCCCCCGTATGATGCTGGCCGAGGAGGGGATTGCCCTGACCGATCTGCAGAGGTACGAGTACATGCCCTCCCATGCTGCCACCGCCAGCGCTGTCGTGAATGGTCGCTACGAGGCCGGCGGAATGCAGGACACCCTTGCGCTCGCCCTACAGGGTCGCGGCCTCGTTCGCATCGTCGCGCTCTCCTCTCCATACCCCAGCAGCGGCATCATGGTTTCCCCCAGGGTGCCCGCGGACGTTGCGGAGGCGGTGCGTAAGGCCCTACTGGAGTTCGACCCGCTCGGTCGGGACGCGGCCGGCCTATACCACTGGGATCGTTCGGAAATGCCACGGGGCTTTGCCCCTGCCCAGGATGAGGATTACGCGGTGCTACGACAATGGGCTTCATCCTTCGGCTTGCTCACCCGTTGAAGCTCCGGCCCCGGAGCCTCAGCGGCCAGATCGCCCTGAACACCTCCATGATCGTGGTGGTGGCGGGGCTGCTTACTATCCTCGCCCTCAACACGGTACTCGCCCACGCTCTGCGGGACCAACTCCTCACCAAGGGGCAGGCCCTCACTCACACCATGGGCGAGAGCATCGCCAACGCACTGATCGATGGCGATCTGCTGGCAGTCCAGGACGCCCTTGGTAATCTGAAGGCGACGAGTCCGGACATAGTCTACGCTTTCGCCTTTGGGCCCGACGGAGGCCCCGTCATCCACACCTTCACCGGCGGCTTTCCCTCAGATCTCCTCACCACCCTCCGAATCCCTCCAGGGCAGGCTGAAAGCGTCCGTCTGCTGGCAACCGAGAGCGGGCCGGTGCGCGACTTCGCCTGGAGGCCTCTGGACGGGTTGTCCGCCGAGATTCACATCGGCTTCAGCGAGAACCAGATCCTGGCGACTCAGCAGCAGGTGACGCTGATCCTTGTCGTCCTCACAACTATGGGAGTCCTCTTCGGTGTCGTAGCCTCAGTGGCCTTCAGCCGGCTGGTCGCCCGCCCCCTCACCGCGTTGGCCGCCTACGCCCGTCGAGTCGGGCGCGGGAACTTCGACAAGGTACCTGTGGTGCGCAAGAACGACGAGATCGGGGAACTTACCAGCGCTTTCGCACAGATGGCCAGAGACGTTGAGCGGAGCATGGAACGGCTCCGGGCCTCGGAGGCCGGGTATCGAGCCTTGATCGGCGCAGCCTCGGAGGTGGGGGAGAGCATCGCCCTGATCGCGGACTCCGGTCCTCAGGAAGGAGCCTTCCTCTTCGTGAACGACGAGTTCTGCCGGCTCACCGGATGCAGTCGTGAACGGCTCCTCGGCGTGAACGCGGGCGAGGTCCTTCATCCCGACAGCCTGGGGCAGGTGACCGCTACGTGGCAAGCCATCCGCAGTGGTGCTGCCACCCCCAACCAGGAGATGATCCTGGTGGCAAGGGATGGCGCGGCCACCTTCGTCGAAACGGGCGGCACGATGCTCGACTACCAGGGTCAGCGAGCCCTGGCGTGGTTTGCCAGGGACATCACGGAGCGCAGGATGAGGGAAGAGGAAATCCGGCGGCGCAATAGGGAACTTGCTGCCATTAACACCGTCGCCGTGGCCATGAGCAACCCGGCTGATTCGGATCAAGGCCTTACGCGAGCCCTGATGAGGGTTCTGGACGCATTGCAGTTGCCCTGCGGCTGGATCCACGTTGCCGCCCACGATAGCTCGGCGGCACGCTTGGCGGCCACGGTCGGCATGGACGCGGCCGCTCTGGAGACGCACCTTCGTCCTGCCTTCCCCAACTGCGGCTGTCTGGAGGTGCTTACCAGCGGAGAGCCGAGGATCATTCATCCCCGAGAGGGATGCACTATCTGGGGGAGTGCGGCTCCCGATGGTCAGTCCCTGTGCTGCCACGCGACGGTTCCACTCATCGGTGGGGGGAAGATACTCGGAGTGCTCAGCGTCGCCTCCACTGCGCCTCAGGGGTTTGAGGCGGGAAACCTCGCACTCCTGGAGGCCGTCGGACGACACATGGGGATGGCGCTGGACAACGCCAGATTGTGGGCCGAGCTGGAGGAAAAGGAACGCCTGCGGGCCGAGCTTCTGGCCAGGGCCATCCACGTCCAGGAGGACGAACGGCGTCGGATAGCCCGCGAGCTTCACGACGAAACAGGGCAGGCCCTCGGAGCCATGGTCTTTGGCCTGAAAGCGGCCGAAGCGGCTCTTGAGGCCGGTTCCATGCAAGCCAGGGAGGTGATAGCTCGCCTCAAGGCGGCTGCCAGCGATAACGTGCGAGAACTGCAGGGCATCATCTACGACCTCAGGCCCAGCGTTCTCGACGACCTGGGCCTGATACCCGCCTTGAGATGGCTGGCGGAGAGCCGCCTTGAGGTATCAGGTATCCAGGTGAACTGGTCGATTACCGGTGACGAGCGGCGCCTGGGGCCCGAGGTGGAGACGGCTCTCTTCCGTATCGGACAGGAGGCGCTATCCAACGTCCTTCGTCATGCCGGTGCCCACCAAGTCTGGTTAGGCTTGGATTTCTCGGCCGGTTCGGTTACGCTGTGTGTCCGGGATAATGGACAGGGCTTCGACGTTGAGGGAGTGTTTGCCCACCGTGACGACAGCGGGCGCGGCCTGGGGCTGCTTGGGATGCGAGAGCGCGTCGAGTTACTGGGGGGAGCCTTCGCGGTGGAGTCCAGACCCGGCGAGGGCACCACTGTGCGAGCCGATGTCCCCTTAGTCGAAGGGCAGGTAGGTAATGAACAGGATTAGGATACTCCTGGCCGACGACCACGCCGTCCTCCGGGCGGGCATCCGGGCGCTCCTGGAGATGGAGCCCGACTTCGAGGTGGTGGGTGATGCCTCAGACGGGGCCCGGGCTATTGCCGCGGTTCGGGACCTACAGCCGGACGTCGTGCTGATGGACGTGGGCATGCCCGGCATGGATGGGCTGGCGGCAACCCGCCAGATACGGGAGATCAGCCCCCAGACGAAGGTCCTGATGCTTACGCAGCACGAGAACAAGGAGTACGTGCTGCCGGCCCTGAAGGTAGGGGCCTCGGGATACGTCCTCAAGCGTTCAGAGGGGAACGAACTCCTGAATGCCATCCGCGTAGTCCATGGGGGTGGCACGTTCCTAGACCCCTCCGTCGCGGGACTGATCGCCAGCGAAGTGTGCCACGGTGGCAAAGCGGAAGACCCCTATGACGCCCTATCGGAGCGGGAGCGGGAAGTGCTGCTGTTGCTGGCCCAGGGGAAGACCCACAAGCAGATTGGTGAAACCCTCTTCATCAGCGCGAAGACCGTCGACTTCCACCGCGGCAATCTCCTTCGCAAACTGAGCCTCTCCTCGCGGGCGGACCTGACCCGCTTCGCTGTCCAGCGCGGCCTCTTCGACTAAACCGGATAGCTGGGACTTACCTGGTCCCGACCTAGGATTTCTCCTAGTTATGCCCCTCACGGGACTTCACTACCCTGTTCTCTCAGTAATGCTCTACTACCCTGCCCTCTATCAGTCGTCTACTCGTCCTCAGACAGTCGAGAAGGAGGTTCGCATGGCAACGGAAAGCAGGCGGACCACACCGGCCAACGAAGGCCAGAGCGAAGGATCCCGGCGGGACTTCCTGAGGAAGTTCGCCGGCACGGTCATCGCGGGACTGGTCGCACCGGTCGTGGTCAACGAGCGGGCGAGCGCCGCCCCGTCTTCCCAGGCGAAGCCCGCCGAAGGGCTCGCCGAGATCCCCGGAGTACCGGCGCCCGTGGCGGGCGAGGATCCCGTAGTTCGGATGATGCAGGACCTGCGGCGGGCACTGGCGAAGCCGGTCGAACAGCGCCACTGGGTAATGGTGATCGATCAGCGCAAGTGCGTGGGTTGCCAGGGCTGCACAATCGCGTGCATCACCGAGAACAAACTCCCGCCTGGAATGGCCTACCGCCCCGTGATCACCGAGACCACCGGAACTTTCCCAAATGTCTCGCGTAGCTTCGTCCCGAGGCCATGTATGCAGTGCGACAACCCGCCCTGCGTGCCGGTATGTCCGGTGAATGCCACCTACCGGCGGCCCGATGGCATAGTTGTCGTCAACTACGATCAGTGCATCGGCTGCCGCTACTGCATCACCGCCTGTCCCTACTCGGCCCGCTCCTTCGACAGCGGCTTCTTCTACAGCGACCTGGTAGGCGGGGGACAGCAGCCCTACGAGACCCTCCCATCACCGGAGTACAAAGAGGCCCGGGTGCGCGTCCAGGACGACTCGCCGGTCGGCAACGCCCGGAAGTGCCACTTCTGCGTCCACCGCACCGAGGCCGGCGAGCTTCCCGCCTGTGTGCTCTCCTGTTTCGGGCGGGCCACCTACTTCGGCGACCGAAACGACGACGGTTCCCTGGTATCCCAGCTCCTAGCCAAGACCAATGCGACGCGGCTGAAGGAAGAGCTGGGGACCAAGCCGAACGTCTACTACCTGGTGTAGAGGGCAGAAGATGAACGAGAAAGAGATCAGTCGACGAGACTTCTTGAAGATCAGCGGCCTTAGCGCCGGAGCCCTTGCGGGGGTAGCCTCCGGAACCGTGGCCTTCCGTACACTGGAGAGCGCGGAGGCGGCCCGACTCGCCGCCGCTGCCCCTCAGGTAAAGTACACGGCCGACGTCATGTGCCCCGCCGAATGCGGCCTGGCAGTGCGGGTGGAGAACGGGATAGCCTCGGCGATCTACGGCAACCCGTACTGCCCCATGAACGCAGGTGCCGTCTGTGCCAAGGGTGCGAGCGGGCTTCAGATGGTCTACAACCCCAACCGTATCAAGTACCCAATGATCCGCGTGGGCGAGCGCGGCGAGGGCAAGTTCAAGCGGGTGAGCTGGGACGAGGCCATCGCCCACATAGTCGACAAGCTCATTGCCATCAAGAAGAAGTACGGCCCCGAGTCGGTGATCATGGACGCAGGGGACGTCACCGACCGCGACACCTACTGGAGGCTCTTCTTCGCCTTCGGCACTCCCCACTGCACCGAGCACGGGGCCATCTGCGACACCCCCCGCCGGCACGGCCCGAAGGTGATGCTGGGGGGCAAGCGCATCGAGCCGGACATCATGCGGCCTCTGCTGGTTCGACAGCCCGACGGCAGCCTGAAGAACGACTACAGCTACAAGACGCGCCTAATCATTTACGCCGGCTGGAACCCCTTCACCGCGACCCGCATTCCTTATGAGTCCAGGGGAACCGTCGAGGCGAAGCTCGCGGGGGCGAAGATTATCGTCATCGATCCGGCGCTTTCCAACACGGCCTCCAAGGCCGACCAGTGGATCCCAATCCGGCCCGGGACCGATGCCGACCTCTTTGCTGCCATGCTCCGGTACATTCTGGAGAAGGACAACCAGAACGACCCATTCCGGCGCTACATCGACTGGTCCTTCAAGGAGTACAGCGATGGCTGGGACGACTTCCTGGCTGGCTTCAAGTCCTGGTGGGACAAGAAGGACCCGATCAACAACTTGAACTACTTCAGCCTGGAGTGGGCCGCGCAGCGCACCGACATATCCGCGGAGAAGATCGCGGAGCTTGCCCATACCTTCGGCATCACCAAGCCTGCCGCCCTCATCTGGGGCATGAACGGGATCGGCCACCACTACAACGGCTACCTGGCGTCCATCATCGGCACTGCCCTCAACGTGATCACCGGCAACTTCGACGCGCCGGGTGGCGCCATCGATACGGAACTCACCAAGTCCGACAAGGGTGGCAACGCCACCGGCAAGCAGTTCGTCACCCGCAAGGTGAAGCGCACGGTGAATGGCAAGGAGGTGGAGGCCGAGCAGGACAAGCTCCACATGGACTACTACGGAGATTGGCCCTCGGCTTGGGACGACGTGGTGGGAGACTACCCGCGCCGCTTCATGGAGGGGGTGACCCTCCAGCAGGGGCCCTTCCGCGGACACAAGTATCCTATCAAGGGGTTCGTGATCCGCACAGGGAATCCGGTGTTTACCGGCTCCAACACCCAGGAGTGGGTGAAGGCCCTCACCGCGAAAGAGGGCAACGACTACAAGGTCGAGCTGGTGGTCTACATCGATACGCCGCTCCTGGAGAGCGGGCTATACGCCGACGTGATCCTGCCCGAAGCAGCGTATCTGGAGCGGGTGAGCCTCTCCGACATCTATCCCTCTCACCCCCTGATTTACCTTCGGGACTTCGTCATCGACAAGCAGCACGAGTCCAAGACTCCCTACGACATCATGCAGCTGCTGGCGAAGGCGCTGGCCGACAGGGGAGACCCCGACATCAAGGGTGCCGACTTCTGGGAGAAGTACAAGAAGGAGGAGGACTTCTGGGACGAGGCTCTCGCTGGTGCCCCGGGTCGCCCGAACTCCGGGCTCGTGCGGCCCTATCCCCGGTATCCCGACGGCTACAAGCTGACCGGTACTCCAGAGTCCCTCGAAGCGGGCCACGTCAAGGTTGACGACGAGAAGAAGGAGATCAAGGGGGATCTGGTCACCGTGCAATGGCTGCGGGACAACCACGGCATCGCCGTCTGGCCTATGTCCTACTATCGGTACAAGGGCGGCGGGATCATGAAGACAGGCAGCAAGAAGGTCGAGTTCGTCTTCAAGGCATACGACAAGTACAACAAACTGATCGAAGAGAGTGGCAACGTCCCTCCTGGACTCAAGGAGCTGGGCTGGGACCGCTATCCCAAGAGCTTCTACTGGTTCGAGACCAAGTGGAACCCGTATACGAATCCCGCCTACGCCAAATACAAGGACGAGTTTCCCTTCCAGGTGATCTCCGGCCGGATCCACCACGCCATGTCAGGCACGCAGTCGGTCGACTGGTTGGGCCGCATCCACTCGGAGGATCTCTGGTATCCCCTGAACGACGACGTAACCGTGGATGAGGTTCTCGTCGGCGGCGAGGGGCCGAAGGCCACGGGACGCAAGCTACGCATCCCGAAGGGAACCTGGTCCATTGGGGTCATCCAGATGAACGCCTCAGACGCCGCGAGGTTGAGTCTGAAGACGGGCGACCTGGTCGAGTTGGAGACCCCTTACGGGACTAAGACCAGAGGGAAGGTGAACGCCGTGGAGACCATCCGCCCCGGCACCCTGCGGATAGCTATGGGCAGCGGAGGAAGGTTCAGCCCCGGCCTCGGCTGGAGCTATTACTTCAAGGACGTCACGCCGGATGCCAACTCCCTCACCGACCCGAAGACCCACTCCCCGATCATGGGAATGCCGGGCTACTGCGACATCATGGCAAAGGTGAAGAAGGTCTAGCATGGCTACGAGCGAATCTCTGGGAGGCCGCAGCGTACTGTACGAACTGCTCGCTCGCCTGTACAGCTACCCGTTCGATGAGCAGATCCTCGGCAGTGTGGCTTCCCTCCGACTGGAAGACGGGACAGCTGAGCTTAATGATTCCCTCGACCGGATGAAGGCGGCGGTGGCTGTGCGAGGCGTCCAGGGAGTCGACGCCCTGAACGTGGAGGCAACCAGGCTTTTCGAGGGACCGGGGAAGCCCATCGCGCCTCCGTTTGCCTCGTACTACCTTCACGGCAGGCTGATGGGACCGCCCGCCATCGCGGCGAACCGGTTCTACCTGTCCAAGGATGCACTGCCGGACTCCGAAGGCAGTGTTCCTTCCGATCACCTGGCCGTAGAGTTGGGCTTCATGGCCTACCTGGCGACGCGGGCTGAGCGGGCCTTCGCGGGGGGCGAGACCGCAGATGCCCTTTCGGCCCTGGAATCGTCCAGGGAATTCATCGACGAGCATCTTCTGACCTGGCTACCTCGCTTTATCGAAGACGTGGTGCGCGGGGCAGACAGCAGCTTTTTCACCGGGCTTGCCGAGTTCACAGCGGCATCCGTGAACTGGGACAGGCGGTGGTTGGAGGCGCTGGAGGCCGAGCACCTGGAAGGAGTACCTGAGTGAAGACTGCAGAAAAGGTCCTGTGGGTACTTGGCGCAGCAGCTTTTCTCCTCGGCATCGCCGGCCTCATGCAGCGGGCCGGCGGGGGTCACACGGAAGCCGGTTACGGGACCTACGTGCCGTGGGGACTCTGGGTCGCCATGTATGCCATGATGATCGGAATGTCAGCGGGGTCGTTCATCTTCGCGGCTGCAACCTACGCTTTCGGCCTGAGGGATCTCGTCCCGATGGCCCGTGTCGCCCTGCCGGTGGCCTTGGGTACCTTCGTGGGCGGAGTTCTGGCCATCTGGCTCGACCTGGGCCACCCTCTGCGAGCCTGGAAGCTGCTGCTGAGCACCGGTTTTGGGTCTGTCATGGGATGGATGGCCTGGTTCTACCTCGCCTACTTCGTCGTGCTGTGCCTGCTCCTCTGGCTGACAGTGGTTCGAGGTCAGGGCGACACCGGCGGCGTTCGGGCTCTGAGCTGGGTCGGCATCGCCCTGGCTCTGGTGTTCGGCGGTGGTGAGGGCGCACTCTTCGGCGTCGTCGGGGCCCGGCCCTTCTGGCAGTCGGGCATGACGCCGGTCCTCTTCATCCTTGAGGGACTGCTCTCCGGTGTTGCCGTGGTCACCTTCGTCGCCCTTCTGCTCGGCACTGTTGGGGAGGTAGTGGCCCGCAAGCTGGGGCGCCTGGTCTTGGGGCTGCTGGCCCTCTCCATCCTGTTCGAGTGGGCCGAGGTATCCATCGGCTACTATGCGTCCATTCCAGCCTACGCCGAGAGCCTGAGGCTGGTTCTGTTCGGACAGTTCTCGTGGGTCTTCTGGGGCGTTCACGTGGGGCTGGGCACGGTTCTGCCGCTGGTTCTCCTGGCGGCCGCAGGTCGGAACAGAGGAGCCCTCGCCATATCGTCGGCCCTGATCGCGTTCACGGCCCTCACCACCAAGCTGAATGTAGTGATCCCGGGTCTCGCGGTTCCAGAGATGGAGGGACTCCGCGATGCCTACGTAGGACCCGGGCTTTCCTTCCAGTATTTCCCAACTACCATGGAGTGGTTGGTCGCGCTCTGGATAGTCGCTGCGGCGGGTCTGGTATTCCTGACGGCCTATCGTGTGACGACAAGGCCGTCGGTGGCAACCAGGGCAGCAGGCAAGCCGGCGCTGCAAGGCTAGCGGGCTCCATGGGGCCGCAGGTCACGAGATAGGAAGGGCACGGCCGCGTCGTCAGTTTCGAACACGTACGCGGCCGTGCCCTTCCGTCTTCAAGAAGCCAGCTACCTGGCCTCCACCCGCCTCCGATCCATGGGGCTGACGGAGGTAGCGTCACTCGATCAACTCATCCAACCTCTTCCGGTCGAAGCCGACCACCACTTCATTCCCGATCTTGATCACCGGGGTAGTCATGTAGCCCAGCTCGGATAGCTCCTGCATCGCCTTCGGGTCGACCAGTACGTCACGCTCAACGTAGGGCACACCCTTCTGTGAAAGATACTCTTTCACTCTGTCGCAGAAGAGTCAACCGGCGGTCTGGGTGTAGACAAGTATCTGTTTGGCCAATGCTTCCCTCCTGCATGGTGAATCCGACACGAGAGCGGCCCGGTCGCAATGTCCGGGCCGCGCATCTTTGACGGCGTCGTTGGCACCCTCCATGCTGCTATGTGGCACATTCGAACAACCCGTTATCGTCAGGTAGTAGAAGCGGGTCGATGTGATGATCGGGGATCGACGATAGTATGGAGTTAAACCGGACGAACGCGGCCCAGGGGGAGCTGATACGCTTCCTAGAGGCAGCTTTGGCCTCTTGTGCCGAGGGCGTGGCCATCGTGGACACCGAGGGGCGCCTCGTGTCGATGAACGAGGCAGGACGGCGCCTGGCGCAGCGGACGCCTTTGGCCGATGTGCCTTTGCCCGAGCAGGCAGCCGAGTTCAACCTGCGCTATCCTGACGGACGGCCGATACCTCCGACAGAGACGCCTCTAGGCAGGGCCCTGCAGGGTGAAACCGTGGTCGATTTCCTACTCATACTCGGCAAGCCCGACGGCACCGATGCCTACATCAGCACTACGGCCAGCCCGGTTCGCGACGAGGAGGGGCGTACTATCGGGGCAGCCGTCACTTTCCACGATGTCACCGAGCGTAGGCGGGCGGAGGAGGAACGCGAGCGGTTGCTGGTACAGGTCCAGCAGGAGGGACAACGTACCGCGGAGCTGGCCAGAGCCCTGGAGAGAGAGCGGGATATCCTCGAGGCCATCATGGAGAACACCCGCACCCAACTGGCCTACTTCGACCCTCAGTTCAACTTTGTCAGAGTCAACTCCGCGTATGCCCAGGACTCGGGCTACAGTAAAGAAAAGCTTGTAGGGCGCAACCACTTCGAACTGTTCCCCAATCCAGAGAACCAGACCATCTTCAAGAGAGTGAGAGATACTGGCCGGTCCGTCGAGTTCCGTGCCAAGCCTTTCCGGTTCGACGGCCAGCCCTGGCGAGGTACCACCTACTGGGATTGGACCTTGGTCCCTGTCAAAGACCGGGTCGGCCGAGTGCAGGGACTGGTGTTGTCGCTTCTGGATGTGACCGAGGAGGTGCGGGCAAAGGAGGCGTTGGAGAAGGCCCATCAAGAGCTGGAAATGCGGGTTCGGGAACGGACTGCGGAGCTGGCCAAAGCCAACGAAGAGCTGCGCAACGAGATCGCTGAGCGCAAGCGGACGGAGGAGAGACTGCGAGCCCGGCAGCGTCAGCAGGCGGCCGTGGCCCAGCTTGGCCAGAGGGCGCTGGTCGGCGTCGATCTCTCCACTCTCATGGACGAAGCCGTCTCTCTCCTCGCGCAGGCCCTCGAGGTGGAGTACGCCAAGGTGCTGGAACTCCTTCCCGATGGGAAGGCGTTGCTGTTGCGAGCGGGAGTGGGCTGGAAGAAGGGGCTCGTGGGGCATACAACGGTGGACGCGGGAGTCGAATCCCAGGCCGGCTACACCCTCCTCTCCCATGAGCCGGTCATCGTGGAAGACCTCCGCACCGAGACACGCTTCAGCGGGCCACCACTGCTCCGCGAGCATGGAGTGGTGAGCGGCATGAGCGTTATCATCAGGGGGCGAGAGCGGCCCTTCGGTGTCCTGGGGGCTCATACCAAGAGGTGGCGAAGGTTCAGCCGAGATGACGTCAACTTTCTCCAGGCCGTCGCCAACGTCCTGGCTGAGGCTATCGAACGGAAGCGGGCAGAGGAGGAACGAGAGCGGCTCCTGCTGGAGGTCAGGCGCAGGGCCGCGGAACTGGACGCCACGATCTCCTCCATTGCCGACGGGGTTCTGATCT
The DNA here is from genome assembly GCA_021806765.1 of Chloroflexota bacterium. The sequence continues at coordinate 11,787 of JAJZQR010000024.1, forward strand.
ATGGCTGCGAAGGCGAGATCATCCTCATGAACCCCGCTCTGGAGAAGATGCTGGGCTACTTGCCTGCGGTACGTAAGCTACCTCTTTCTGAGCTGGTGACGCGGTTACGCGTTGAGACGCCCGAAGGCAAACCCTTTCCAATGGAAGCCCTGCCGGTTCGCCGAGCGCTACGCGGCGAGACCGTGCAGAACGTTGTGATGGTCATCCATCCGACTTCCGAGAAGGCAGTCTGGGTTTCCGCCAGCGGGGCACCGATTCGCACCGCTGATGGCAACCTGTTGGGGGCGGTAGTCACCCTCACCGACATCACCCCCCTTCGGCAACTCCAGGAGCAGCGGGCCAAGTACATCCTGGGCATTTCCCACGGCCTTCGAACCCCGCTCACGGTCGTTCAGGGGCAGGCTGGACTGCTGATGGAGGCGCTGGAGAGAGTCAAGCTGAACAGCCGAATGCGGCGGAGCGCCGAATCCGTCATCGCCTCCGCCCGAAGGATGAGCGTGATGCTTCGGGACCTGGTCGATCTCACCGAAGTGGAGGCAGGACGGCCCTTGAAGCTGAATCGAGTGCCGGTGGACCTGCGCTCCTTCGTGTTGGATCTGAGGGAGCGGCTGGTCGGGCTTCTGGAAACCCAGCGGGTCCGGGTGGAGGCGCCGGAAGGGGTGCCGCAGGTGTTGGCCGACCCGGACCGCCTGGAGCGCATCCTGATCAACTTGCTGAGCAACGCTTTGCGGTATTCAGCCCCCGGCACTGAGGTCACCGTGACCCTGTCTCGTCACGCTGGCGAGGTGATCACTTCGGTAACAGACCGTGGGATGGGGATCCCGGCTGAGGAGATCCCGATGCTGTTCGAACCGTATCAGCGAGCGATTGTGGCCCGCAAACCTCAGGAACGCCTCGGGCTAGGCTTGTACATCACCAAGGGATTGGTGGAGGCCCACGGCGGGCGGATCTGGGTTGACAGCGAACTGGGCAAGGGCAGCACCTTCAGCTTTACCTTACCAGTGGCGACAACCTGCAAAGGAAAGTGACTGCTTCCTAGCAGTCATTGGTGATCCGGTAGTCTGCACAAGAGTATGTGGTATTCGCTGTATTCAGCGTGGCGAGCAGACAACGAGAGGGGCAACCGAGGGGACCGGTCGTCACGACCGGAACCCTGTGTGGGGAGTGGGCCCGACAGGACTCGAACCTGCAACCCTGTGCTTAAAAGGCACCAGCTCTGCCAATTGAGCTACGGACCCGCAGCTGCCGGACCTGGATTCGAACCGCAGTCACCACTTTGGAGGCGGTTGGTCTCTCATCAACCGAACACCCGGGCAGCACAATGCCGGCGGCGAACCGTCGGCAGCACTAACGAGGATATATCAGCGCATATGATAGTATACCATACTATATGGCAGGCTCAGGAGTTCTAAGCCTCTGGCCTGAGATCGTGTACACAATCCGTCGTCATGCCCGCGAAGGCGGGCATCCAAGGTCCTCTCCGAGCGGTGATGTCCTGGACCCCCGCTTTCGCGGGGGTGACGGCACGCTCCAGACGTCCTCGCCGTCGGTGACCCCTGGACCCCCGCGCAAGCGGGGGGACCCTGGATGCCCGATCAGGTCGGGCACGACGATCCGGGTAGCCTGCCTTCGTTAGACTGTCACTCTCCCTGTGAACCATGCCGGCAAGTGCAAGCGGGTGGCATAGAACTTGCTGTGAAACAATGAGGTTGTTGATGACCACCTGCCCTGTTGTTCCCCTCCGGTGCTCTCAACATCCGAGTTCCAGAGGACTGCAAGCAACACCATAGGCAAGGCCCGATACCATCTGTGGCAAGACCATCCAAGCGCCTGCGTTGAGTTGCGCCGTCGGATAGCTGCTCGCCTCCGAAGGTGGCGAGCTGGTAGAAAGGCACTCCACGGCGCGAGTCGGCTACTTTCTGTGACCGCGAAGGCTCTCGACCGGCACGCGTGTATGGATTTCATCTGGGTGATGCTCACGTTCGCTACCGAAGTGGGGGGACCAGATGATCAGTTGCTACCAGTTGGGCACATCGACCTGCAAGTGGTCCTTGTTTGCCACCGCAATGGTCTCTCTCATCGTCTACGTCGCTGAGGCCACCGAGAGTGCCGCTGTGCTAGTTTTCTGGAGCCTGTGCATTGTCCCGACAAGCTTTGTAACCTATCGATTGAGTTGGCGGGCCGGGCTGATCGTGTGGGCTCTCTCCTTAGCCCTGCTACTCCCCGTTCTGGTTCCTGCTGTCCTACACTTCGGGTTTTCCTCATACACCGGCGCCCGCGTTGCTGTCATCTTGCTCTGTGCGGTATCGGTGGCACTTGCTGAGAGTATTGCACGCCTTCTGCGTCGAACTCGCCTCGCTGAGATCCCCTTCAGTCAGCGCCGCCTCCAAGCTGTGGAGGCAGCTGTCGCTCTAGACGAAGTTGCTTTCTCTGGAAGGACGAATCGCGAATTCGCGAAGGAACTGGCGAGAGTCTCGACCCGGGGGGCACCTGCCGATGGTGATGCCGCGCTGGGCATTCAGCAGATACTGGACCTTGTTCTCGAGGGGTGCCTGGGGCGAATTAACTCCGACTTCGGAGCGATTGCCTTGTGGAGTGAGTCGGCACAGGACCTTCGGCCGAAGTTGATCAAGAAGGGCGCAGGAGACGAAGGGACGACGGATGTCGGGCAATCGGTGGAAGAATACTTGCTCCGAGGGATACAAAGTGGTGAACAGTTGCGGGAGACAGCCCAATCATCACCGGGAGATGGGACCCTCCCCAGTTCTCCAGCCCGTCTTTGCGCACCCATAAAGAGGATGTCGCGAACGATTGGTGCCATCTACCTTGAGCACAAGCATCCAATCGAGTTCTCTCAGGATGACTTGATGTTCGTTTCGAGCGTGGCTGAGCACGCGGCCATCGCTCTGGAGAACGCGCGCATCTACGAGGAGACAAGAATCAGGGCTCGCGAGTTGGAACTGCTGCTCAGTGTGAGTGAGATTGTGTCATCGAGTTTGGAGTTGCTGGACGACGTGCTGCGTGCCCTGGCGGACAAACTTGTCTCGTCTCTACATGTCGCTTTCTGCCACATATCTCTGTTGGATGAGAGCGGAGGCCGGTTGGTTGTCAAGGCAAGCGCGAAAGCATCCCCAAGGCTGAAAGTCATGGCGAACACTGCTCCCGAGTTTCCCCTCGATCAGGTGCCTACGTTCCGAGACGTGGCCCGTAGCGGCCGTACGTTGCTGGTTCGACAGGACATTCCGGAGAGTGCATTCGATCCCGAACAGCTTCGGTTGACCGCCGATGAGCACACTCAAGCTATGTTGCTCGTTCCGTTGGTGGTCAAAGAGCGAACCCTCGGGGTAATCGCCTTGGGGGAGCACCGCCGATGGGATCGTTCTCCCCTGTCTCCTCAGAAGGTGAGTCTCTGCCAGGCAATGGCGGCACAAGCAGCGATCGCTATTGAGAACTCTCAGCTGTTCAGACAGGTGGAGGAAGACCGGCGTCACATGCGGCACGTGCTGGAGGGCATAGCTGACGGTGTGTTCACGACGGATCGGGAGAGAAGGATAGTCTCCTTCAACCCGGCTGCCGAGAGGATGACCGGTTGGAAGCGGGAGGAAGTGATTGGCCACTTCTGCTGCGATGTGATGCGACCTCTTTCCGACGGAGCAGGGTTTTGTTGCATGGATGACTGCCCTCTTATCCCTCCTTTGGATGACAGGGGAGTAGTCCAAGTCGGCCCGGTTGTCTGGCAGGCGGGTGAGCGGTTGTCCAGCAAGCTTCAGGTAGTCTGCCGGGTAGCACCTCTTGGCGGCGCCGATAGTGAGATCGCAGGCGCGGTGGCCATCTTTCGGGATGTGAGCCGCGAGGCAGAGTTGGATCGGCTGAAATCGGACTTTGTTTCCACCATTTCACATGAGATCCGCTCGCCTCTGACCAGTATCAGCGCTGCGGCCGAGATGCTTCGACGCAACGTGGAAGACGGGCGGTCTCGTGAACTGCTGGACCTCATACGTGCACAAAGCCTGCGGCTGGGCAACCTTGTGGAGGACGTTCTCAACGCATCCAAGTTGGACCGAGGAACGCTCGAATTGCGCTTGGAACCAGTGTCGATTGTGCCTCTGCTGAAGAAGTCGATTGCGATGACCCAGGCCACCACTAGCCAACACATCCTTCGGCTGAAAACTGAGACGGAGACGTGCTTTGTGATGGCTGATAGCGCCAAGGTAGAGATCGTGATAGGCAACTTGCTCCGCAATGCTGTCAACTATTCTCCGAATGGAGGCTTGGTGACTGTGGAGGTTCACGAGCATGGCGAAGAGGTGGCAATCGGTGTGGAGGATGAAGGAATTGGCATTCCTGCCGACCAGCAGCTTCGTGTCTTCGATCGGTTTACACGGCTCGACAACAGTGATGCAAAGACGGTGTACGGGCACGGTCTAGGACTGTACATTGCCCGAGGTCTTGTAGAGCGGCATGGTGGGCGGATCTGGGTGGAGAGCGATCTGGGAAAGGGATCTCGTTTCTCGTTCACCTTGCCCGTGTTCCGGGTCAAGAGCAGGAGGAGGAGAGATGGAAGCGCCGACAAGAGAAAAGATTCTGGTAACCGACGATGACCCAACGCTCACTACAGTGGTTGGGATGGCCCTGGAAGAGGCAGGCTACCAGGTACGGGTCGCCAGCAACGGATTGGAGGGGCTCCAGTCGCTCTACCAGTGGCGGCCTGATCTTGTCATTCTTGATGTAATGATGCCCAAGTTGGATGGCTGGCTGGCTTGCCAGCGGATCCGCGAGCTGTCGGATGTCCCGATAATGATCCTGACTGCCAAGGATGGCGAATCCAATGAGTTGAATGGTCTGAGTGTGGGGGCAGATCTATACATGACTAAACCGTTTGCCTTGACAGTGCTGGTTGCTCGAGTGGAGGCACTGCTAAGGCGGGCCAAGCTCACCCCTGGGACGGCAAAGCACGCAGTTGTTAGCACAGGGCATCTTGAGATAGATCTGTCGAAGCATGAAGTCAGGTGGGATGGTCAGGCCCTGGATCTTTCCCCAACGGAGTTTCGTCTGCTAGCAGCTCTGGCATCCAAACCTGGGACGGTCATCCCGCACCGCGAGCTTCTCACTCAGGTTTGGGGCCCGGAATATGTGAACGAAGATCTCTATCTTAAGCTGTATGTCTGCTATTTGCGCCAGAAGATCGAAAGTGACCCCAGCCACCCTCGGTACATCATCACAAAGCGTGGTGTAGGCTATTATCTCAACGATTCTGTTTCGCTGGAAGATCCCCATGGCCAGAGAAGTAACCTCTAAGGCAATTCTAACCTTGCCTTTATAGATCTCTAAGCCGTACCACGATTAGACTCCTGGCATCGCGAGCGTAAGAAATTGAAAAGTTGGCCAGGAGGTTGAAGCGAAGTCCGAGCAGGTAAGCGGGGGAGTCGAACAGTTAACCCGCGACATCCGGTACGGAAAATAGTGAGGGCCCCGCAACGGGTGCCACCGCCGGGGCCCAGGGCAGAGGGAGCTTGCAGCATCCCTAGCCAGCCACATTATACACGTTGGCTGGCCTAGAGAGAAGGTCGGCCTGCGCTTCTGCTACTGCTGATCCGCTTTGTTGCCCCTGCCCACCTACCGGCCTGCACCTCTCTTCTGGCACGGCTTCATTCTGCCGATGTCGACCAAGTTTCCAGGGCGCTGCTTGATCGCTAGCTTTGGCGCCTGGAACGCGAGGGATAGAGACGGTCGTCTGTGTGGACAAGGCGACGATGTCAGGAAACGGGGGGCTGGTGATCCGTGAAGCAGTGGTACGCGCTACGGTCAAAGCCGAAGAGAGAAGCCTCAGCAGCGGCTCTGCTTGCGAGAGCAGATATCGAGGTATACCTTCCTCAAGTGGCGTCGGCTAAGAGATTAGGCGTCCCCGTGCAGCCTGAGCCCCTCTTCCCCGGCTATTTCTTTTGCCGGCTCGACCCTCAGCAGGGGGGGCTTCATCTTGCCCGCTACACTCACGGTGTCCTGCATGTGGTGGGATACGGCGATCAACCCTGCCCGCTCCCGGATGAACTGATTCTCTCCATCAAGGAACGAGTAGTCCGGTTGCAGGGAAGGATCTCTCCGGAGTTGCACCCGGGCGACCGGGTTGTTGTCACCAGCGGTCCCTTCCGCGACATCGAAGCGGTCTTCGACGGACATTTGTCGGCTGCAGGACGGGCACGGGTGCTGATCCAAATGCTCCAGCGCCTCTGCTGTGCTGAGATCCATATCGGGCAGTTGCGACTTGTCGCCAAAGCAGCGGGAGTTGCCCAGGCTTAGGCTCGGCGCCATCAACTACGAGGCCGGGGCAATACCGTGAACATAGGGAATGACCAAGCGAGACTCCGAGTCGATTCGAGGTTTCGCAACGGCGGTAGCTCGCGCATCGGCAGGAAGTCTTCCAGAGATGGCGGCCCCAACACTGAGCTGGCCTAATCTTACCGGGCTGCCTCGAGCCCTTCGGAGTCGTTGACATGTCCAACGAGACGTTCCTCCTGAAGGAAACCCGATCATACCTTTCCGACGTGAGCAGCATCCTGGAACGAGTGCCCGTGGAGGACTTGGTACGGATAGTAAGTCGACTGGAAGAGGCCAGATGGAATGATCAGGCGGTATTTACTTGCGGGAATGGAGGCTCAGCTGCTACAGCCATTCATTTCGCCTGTGATCTGGCCAAAGGGGCTTCGGCTCCAGGTAAGCCAAACATCAAGGCGTTGTCGTTGTGTGAGAACGTGTCGTTGCTGACGGCCTGGGCCAACGATGTTTCTTATGACGACGTTTTTGCCCGTCGAATGGCCCCTTGGCTGAAGAAGGGGGACGTTCTGGTGGCAATCAGTGGGAGCGGCAATTCCCGAAATGTGTTGAATGCCATCTATCGGGCCAGGGCCGGATACGCCACCACCATAGGGTTTGCCGGTTTCGATGGTGGAAAGATGAAGGACCTGGTGGATCTCTGCATTGTGGTCCCCTCCAACCATATCGAGCATGTCGAGGACGTCCACCTTCTCTTATGCCATTTGGTCACTGTCTGCTTGCGGGGCCTTCCTACTGCTTCAGCAGACCTGATGAGGTCGCGGGGTGGGAAGATCTAGGGGAGGGCGCCAGGCTCTGATGGCCATAGATAGCTGTGATGCGGAGAACCGCGGGGCCGTGAAGGCGGTGTTTCTGGATCGCGACGGTGTCATCAATGAGAACCGCGCGGATTACGTGAAGGACTGGGCCGAGTTTCGGTTCCTGCCGGGTTCTCTCGAGGCGATCGCGAGACTGTCCCGAGCCGGGGTGAAAGTGTTCGTCATCACCAATCAGGCCATCGTCAATCGCGGCGTGGTGTCCTGCGATACCGTGGACGCCATCAATCTGCGGATGATGGCGGAGATCCAGCGGTGGGGCGGCAGGGTGGAAGCGGTCGCCTACTGCCCTCATCGAGCCGAGGAACACTGCCACTGCCGCAAGCCTGAGCCTGGTCTGCTGCTGGGCCTCGCCCGAGACTATGGACTGGACCTGAAGGACGCGGCAGTCGTCGGCGACGCTTTGACCGATGTGGAAGCCGGCCTGGCCGTGGAGTGTCGGGCTATCCTCGTGATGACGGGACGAGGCCGGGAGCAACTGGCGATGGCCATGGCTACCGGGAGGAGGGGCTTCTCCGTCGCTCGAGATCTCCCCACAGCCGTCGATCTGGTGCTTCAGTCGCTGGCTCTCGAGGTGTGAGCATGGGCAACTCCCCGTCGCTGATCCTCGTTTCGGGAGTGTGCGGCGTCTTCCTGATCTCTCGGAGTTAGAGCCGATGGCTGTGGATCTCCAGGGGGAGGGGACCCTCCAACGACTTCTCTACTACCTGCACGGACAGGCTCCCAGCGTGGGCGACTATCTCCTCCAAGGGCTTCTCACGACCCTGCTGGGCGGCCTGCCCGGCCTGCCGGGCATAGCCCTGCGGGGGCTGGCCTACCGGTTGATCCTGAAGGCCGAGGGGTTCCCCGCCATCGAGCGGGGGGTGAGACTGCGCCACACCCGGAACCTCCGCCTGGGCCCCAACGTGTACCTGGACCAGGGGGTGTACCTCCACGCCTGCCGAGGCGGCATCGAACTGGGCGCCGGCAGCTACGTCATGCACAACGCCGAACTCCACGTCTTCAACTTCCGCGATCTCCCCCATGCCTTCATCAAGATTGGAAGGGGCACCTTCATCGGGGAGTCGGTGGTGATCCGGGGGCAGGGAGGGGTGACCATCGGCGACTCGGTGCTGTTGGCGCCCATGGCCAAGATCCTGGCGGTCAACCACAACTTCTCTGACGTGACCCGGCCGGTGATGGAGCAGGGCATCACCGGGAAGGGCATCGTCGTCGAAGACGGGGCGTGGATCGGTGCGGGGGCGGTCGTTCTGGACGGGGTACGGGTCGGACGGGGCGCCGTGGTGGGGGCCAACGCGGTGGTAACCAGGGACGTGCCGCCCCACAGTGTGGCCGTGGGGTCGCCGGCCAGGGTAGTCCGTGAGTTTGAGGACGGAGCAGTACCTTCGGTGGAAGCCGCACCGGAAGTCCTCCGATTGGTGGGCCAGGCCGCCGGCATTCTCGAGGCAAGGGGATTCGAAGGTGCGCGATGAGTTCCCGCCCTCGTGAAGGAGAGGGAGTAAGGTGAGACTACTGTATCGCCGAAGCCCGAGTGTGGTTGCGCGCAAGATCGGCGGCGAGATGATCCTCGTGCCTATTCGTAACAACGCCGGTGACCTTCAGTGCATCTACAGCTTGAACGAGGTCGGTGCCTTTCTGTGGGAGCGAGTCGACGGCGAGCGGACCGTAGCGGAGTTGCTCGAGTCCGTACGCGCTGAGTTCGATGATTTACCGAACGAGATCGAGGGTGATGTGACTCGTTTCCTATCCCAGTTGGAGGAAATCGGGGCATTGGTGGGTGTCTGATGGACTGTGGTCAGATCCCGCAGATTGACTATGGAAAGTTCAGCGCTGCCCTTCATGCCAGGGCAGTATCGGAGACAGCCACGCTGCCGATAAACGGTACCCTGGAGATCACAGCGCGCTGTAACCTTCGCTGCGCCCACTGCTACCTGCCCATGGCCCACCGCCAAGGGGAAAGGGGTGGTGGGACTACCGCAACTACTGAAGGTCTCGCTCAGGAGATTCCGTCGTTGGCCGAGGCTGCCTCGGGCCGGCTCCCCCTTTGCAGCGCGGAGGCTTGTCGCCTGCTGGATGAGGTGGCGGACGAAGGCTGCCTCTGGCTGCTGATCACGGGGGGCGAGCCACTGATTAGGCCGGACTTCCTCGAGATCTACGATTATGCCAAGAGGAAAGGGTTCCTGATCACCCTGTTCACCAACGCGACCCTGGTTACCGAACGGATTGCCGACTACCTGGCTGAATACCCGCCTTTCTCAGTCGAGGTAAGCCTTTACGGTGCCACCGCCACCACCTACGAGACTGTTACCGGGGTGACTAGCTCTTACGAGCGTTGTCTGCGAGGCATTGACCTCCTCGTGTCCCGGCACATTCCTCTTCGCTTGAAGACTATGGTGCTCAGGGCAAACGTCCACGAGTTGGGGCTGATGGAGGAGTTTGCCTCCCGGCGTGGGCTGTCCTTTCGCTGGGATCATCAGGTTCATCCTCAGTTGGATGGCTGTCTGGACCCGGTTCGAGTGCGGCTCACGCCGGAGGAGATGGTGGCGGTGGATCTGGCTTTCCCGCGTCGTGTGGAAGGCTGGCGAGACTTGATCGAGCGGACTCGCGACCTTCGTATCGAGGGCCGAGTCTTCAATTGCGGCGCCGGGTTCGGTAGCTTCCACATCGATGCCTTCGGCTACCTGCAACCGTGCGGTTTTGTGCGTCGATACAGTTATGATCTGCGCCAAGGCTCATTTCACGATGGATACCACCGCTTTTTCCCCGACGTGCGCAGCCTTCGTCTCGAAACCACCACTCTCTGTGCCAGTTGCTCGCCGGTCAACGTTTGCGGTATCTGCCCGGCCTGGCAGGACATGGAGGGCAACGGGCGTAAAGGCCCCATCGAGCATATTCATCGGTATGCCAGGTTGCTTGCCGCTGCCGTGTGTCCCGAAGCGAACAGGGTGGGGGCAGGGTTGCGTCGAGAGGAGGTGGTTGCCAAAGGTAGTGGACAGTACGATGAAGGAGACTTGCCAGTGTTGCCGATTAGTGCTCGAACCTGCACGCCCTAACACACAGGAAAGGTACGAATGGCATGCGCAAGTACGTATTACCCACGGTGACCCTGGTGGAGTTGCGGGTCCAGGAGGCTGTTCTCGCGCCCTGTAAAAGCGCAGTTGAGGTCGGCCCCGTCGCCGGACAGGCGACCCTGGTGACCAGTTGCGCACAGGGCTACGTATCCTGTGCGTCTAACGGTTCCTAGCGCCGCGGCGGTCTTCGCTGAAGGTGGCGTGCTACGACGATAGCACGCCACCATTCCCAATCTGTGGACATCGCAGCCCAGGTATTGATAGCTCAAGTTGATGAACGAGAGGCGGCTTGACCTTTGGCACTAGCTCGGGTCCCCATCAAGACGGCCAATCGGATTCTGCCCAGTGCCAGGCTTTCAGTGGCAGAGGTGACGCTGCACCTGGTACCGGGCGCCAACCTGAGCGGCCTGGAAATCTATGGCTTGCACATCCCATTCTTGGCCGAGGAGCAATCGGTGGATTCGGTGCTACGTACCCACCTCCTGCCGGTGCCCGACTTGGAGTGGGGCGACCCCGTCTTTGGCTCTGGTGGACTCTGGAGCCTCTACCACACCGATGAACGATACGTCATGCCGTTCATCTCTCCCAGGATCGGGCCGCATCCGTACCGGCTCGCCATCTTCAACAGCGATTTCACCGCTGGCGACCTCTACGTCCCACCTACCGACGTTGGAGTGCGCCGTGACGTGCCAGAGCTGGGTGTGGGTTCGACCGTCGTCGATCCCCTGCTGCCGCCCATCGACGAGTTGATCCTCATCAACCTGCTCAGTCGGGGGCGGGGCGTCTACTTCCACGCCTGCGGCGTGAGCGATGGGCAACGCGCCATCGCCTTCTGTGGGGTTTCTGGAGAGGGGAAGAGCACCATGGCTCGGCTCTGGCAGGGTCAACCGGTAGTGGTCCAGAGTGACGAGCGCCTCATCGTGCGGCCAGTCGGTGACACCTTCTGGGTCTGGGGTACCCCATGGTACAGTGACCTTCGGGTAGCTTCGCCTTTGGGTGCCCCGTTGCGAAAGCTGTACTTCCTCGAGCATGGGACTGAGAACCGCATCACTCCGCTCTCACCGGCGGAGGCAGCCCGGCGTCTGCTGGTGCGCTGTTTCCCCACCTTCTACGACGCCGTGGGGATGGGGTTCACCCTGGATCTGATTTCCCAACTGTGCAGCAGCGTCCCCTGCGCGGTCTTGAGCTTCGTCCCGGACGAGCGGGTGGTGGATCTGGTCTGGCGTGACGCCCTTGGAACTTAGGGTAGGGAAGAGGGATGGGGCACGATAGCCGGCGTCGAGCCTTGCCCTGCGGGCCGGGGGAGTTTGACGCCCTGGCGAGCGAATTGGTTGCTCGTGGCCACGCCTTTCGGTTACGGGTGTGGGGAAACAGCATGTCACCCACGATCCGAAACGGGGACGCCGTGGTCGTCGAGCCCTGCGATGGATCGGCGCTGCGCTTGGGAGACATCGTGTTCTACCGCCGGGCAGGGGGGCACATAGCTCACCGTCTAATAGAACTGCGAGACGGTGGCATGACCTTGGTTACCAGGGGAGACGCCCACACCTACTGCGACCCGCCCTTTGGTCCCCACGAAGTCGTTGGCCGGGTGGTCACCATTGAGCATGTCAGCAGTTCGGGCAAGCTCGCGAGATGGTTGCTGCGCCTCCGCCAATTGGGCTCTGCCGCGATCGCGTCGAGAGTCACCGTGTAGAACCGGGGCTACCGGCGGCAACTGCCGGAGTCGGTGAATCGTGACAACAGCCATCTCTTTGGTCAATCTGGTCAAGCGCTTCCCGCGCACTGCGGGATATCGCCAGCTTCTTCCCTGGCACCGGAGGGAAGAAGTGACGGCCGTGGACGGCGTTTCCCTTCAGGTGGCCGAAGGGGAACTCTTTGGACTGTTGGGACCGAACGGCGCGGGTAAGACAACGTTGATGAAGATCCTGAGCACTGTGGTGCTGCCAACCTCCGGCCAGGTAGTGGTCTTTGGTAACGACGTCGTGAGCGCGGACGCAAAGGTAAGGGGGTTGGTGGGACTGGTCACGGCCGACGAACGCAGCTTCTACTGGCGGCTGACGGGTCGGCAGAACCTGGAGTTTTTCGCGGCTCTGTACCGGTTGTGTGGGCGGGCAGGGCGCAGGAGAGTGGCTGAGCTGCTGGACTTGCTGGGACTTGCCGATGCTGCCGACCAACGTTTTCAGAGCTACTCCAGCGGAATGCGCCAGAAGATGGCCATCGCCCGGGGACTCTTGCCGAACCCCAGAGTGTTGCTGATGGACGAGCCTACCCGCAGCCTGGATCCCCTGAGTGCGCAGGCAGTACGGACCTTCTTGAAGGAGAGGGTTGCCAGAACCGGGTGTACGGTCGTCCTGGCCACTCACCAGATGGCCGAGGCGGAGCAGTTGTGCGACCGGGTGGCCATACTTCATCGGGGGGGTGTTCTGGCCTTCGGCACGGTGGAGGAGTTGCGCCTGGCCCATCGCCGTGATCGCTGCCATCTGGAGGTGAGCGACCTGGGATCCGACCGTTGGCGTTGGTTGGCGCGGATGCCAGGGGTGACTGACTTCCGAATGGCGAGGCAGAGAAGCGGCGCGGTGGGGCTGGAGGTCGGGCTGGCAGATGCCAGGACAGTGCTGCCTCGATTGATAGAGGAGATAGTGACGTCTGGCGGCAAGATCTACGGCTGCAATGTGCGGGAGCGGCCGCTGGAGGAGATCTTCGTCGATCTGGTACAGGAGGCGAGCACGGCCGGAGTCGGTGCCGAAGTGCCGGAACCGATCCAGACAGGAGTAGCTTAACCATGTTGGTTGCCTGGGCCTTTATCAAGCGCGACTTCCTCGCGGCCGTGAGCTACCGGACCTCCTTCGCCATGCAGTTTGCGGGGATCATCTTTCAGGTCGCCCTGTTCTACTACGTGGCCCAGCTGTTTGGTGCCGCGGCCAGCCAGTTCTTGCAGGCCTACGGGGGCAACTACTTTGCCTTTCTGCTGGTGGGCATCGCGTTCTCCGACTATCTGAGCCTGAGCCTGCACAGCTTTTCCAGCAGCATTCGCGAGGGACAGAGCAACGGCGGCCTGGAGTTTATGCTGCTTTCTCCGACCCGGCTCTCGTCAATCCTGCTGGCATCTTCCCTTTGGGGATACCTGTTCACGTCGTTGCGTGTGCTGCTCTACCTCCTGGTGGGCGTTGGCCTTTTCGGCGTGTACCTCGGCGGTGCCAATCTGTTGGCCGCGGGAGTGATCCTCCTGGTTTCCATTCTCTGTTTCGGCAGCCTGGGGATGATTTCTGCCAGCTTCATCGTGGTGCTCAAGAAAGGGGATCCCATCATCTGGGTCTTCGGAACGCTCTCGAACTTGCTTTCCGGAGTGTACTACCCGGTGACGGTGCTGCCCGACTGGCTGCAGGTGGGATCGCAGTTCTTGCCGCTGACGTATGCCCTGGAGGGAATGCGGCTGGCCCTTCTGGAGGGGCACTCTCTGATGGAAATCCTGCCGCATCTGGAGGCACTGCTGATTTTCTCGTTGGTTCTGCTGCCCTTGGGCCTCTGGTCCTTCCGGCAGGCGGTGCGGCGGGCGAAGATCGATGGCAGTCTCGCGCAGTACTGAGACCTGCTTCGTTTAGCATCGGGTTGACCGGGGTATCCCTGTGACAGGTCGTTTGCGGGGCCTTCAGGCAGTGTCGGTGCGGTCCCGGCTTGCCTGGATGATCGGAGGGCCGCGAAAGGACGGACGGCTATGGATGGAGAAGTCTTGAATCCTGAGACCGTGGACGGCGAGCAAACTGGTATGAAAGGTCGCCGAATCGGGCGGCGTACCGCCATCAAGACGGGAGTGGCCATGGTGGCGGGGCTGGCCCTGGGGAACAGCTACGTGAAGCCGAGCATCGTCTCGGCTCTAGTGCAGGAAAACTACAATCCCTCTTCTCTCCTGTCAGGTCGGCCGGCATCTTCGACCGGGACCCGGACGGCGACCCCTTCCGCCAGCAAGAAGGCGACAATCACCGCCGGCCGTAACAGGAGGAACAACTCTTCACACGGCGACGAGGCAGAGTACGATCCGTCTACCTTCGGCAAAGACCCCGGAGCAATCTCGAGCGATCCTGCCAGGACCGAGGGCACGCCAGGTGTGACCGGCACCGGTTCGCCCCAGGCCCAGGGCACGCCCTCGGCCGCGAGCAGCCCGACTGCATCGCAGGGGACACCGGGGCCCACTCGGGGCAGCGCCGCTCCGTCGTCGGGCACACCGGCTCCTGTTCAGAAGACCCCGGCGCCGGCTCAAGGGAGCGCAACCCAACCGCAGAGCACCGTTCGGCCCCAGAGCACGCCCGCTCCGGCGCCTTCCCAGAGTAGCCCTGCTCCGGCTGCGAGCACACCGGCACCAGCCCCCAGCAACCCGGCGTCCGGTACGACTACCTCGCCGCCCAGCACGACCAGCTCGTCGTCCAATAAGAGTAGCTCGTCGCCGAGCACGACGACTAGCTCATCGCCGAGTACCGGCAGTTCGTCGCCCAGCACGAGTAGCCCAGCGCCGGCACCCAGCAATCCGGCGACCACCATCGACAGCAAGAAGTAGCCGCCCCAGGCCGCCGAGTTGTAGGAGGGTGGGTCTTGAGCCGAGAAAGGATGGACGGAATGAGTAACGCCGAGGGCCCCAAACCTGCGGTTCCACCCAGCGATCAGTCCGGCAAGAAGGGGCGGAGGGTTGGACGGCGGACGGTGATCAAGGCCGGGGTGGCGACCGCGGCCGGGCTCGCCCTGGGCACAACCTACGTTAAGCCCGGCGTCGTCTCGGTAGGGGTTCAGGAGAGCTATGCGGCCTCGACGGTGACACCCCCGGATCCCCCACCGCCTTCGACCAAAGACCAGCCCTCCGTCGATATCGTCAAGACCATCGACACGGCATGGGCAGACCTGATCGAGAGCGGGTCCCTTTCGGGATCCATCACCGTTACCAACGTGGGTGATGCCGAAACGGTGGTAATCGTGGAATACAGCGACATCGTGGAGCAGAGGACGAAATCGGGCTGGAGTGTGGTTTCGTACACGGGCCTGACAGGCATGCCTGACCTTCCCTACACGATCTCGGGAAGAGGGGCCAGCCAGACGTTTGGCTATACCATGACAGGCCTGGTTAACGCCGAGAATGCGACCTCCGTGCGGAACACGATCAACCTGAATCTGCGATATCGCGACAAGACGTTCTGGGCCAGAGATTCCGTCGAGCGGTAACGGTGAAAGGGCTGCTCTAAGCAACTGGCCCCAGATAGTCTGCCCTTCGTCACCCCCGCGAAAGCGGGGGTCCAGGACACCACCGCGGGAGGACCCTGGATGCCCGCATTCGCGGGCATGACGACAGATTGTATACGCGATCCCAGGCCAGATGCTTAGCAGCGAGAACGAGGAGGAGGGAAGTGGCCGAGTCACAAGCAGCGCTACTCACCGAGGTCTACTCGGTACCCAGGAGAGCCGATCATCTGGCGGAGCGGTTGGTGGACGGGGAACTGGTGCTGTACGACCCGCAACGCCAGCGCGTGCATGCCCTGAACCCCACCGCGGCTTTCGTCTGGCGGGCCTGCAATGGCCAGCACGACGAGAAGAGCATCATCGCAGAACTGTCGGAGCGATACCCGGAGAGCCGGCAGACCATCGAGGCGGACGTCACTGAGGTGCTGGAGTTGTTCCGAACCGAAGGGCTGTTGAAACCATGATCCGCTTCGGGAGCAGGCTGGCATGGGGTGACGGCGTGCCTGTCGTAACAGAGATGCACAGAGCACGGTCCCCGGAGGAGGTGATGGTACGGCTTCTCACCTTTACCGGCCGGGTGACGAGCAACTGCCCGCGAGTCCTCCGGGATCTTGCGTCGCTGTACCCCGACGCGGAGGTGGCATCTAACGGTTCGGCAGCGGCGACGGAGATGGCCTTCTCTGTGCTGGAGCAGCGCCGCGATGGCGACGGCACCCGCTACCGGCTGTACGAGGCGGACCGGGAGGTCTGCGTTCTCGGTTCGGCTCCGGATGCGGTGGCTCACCTGGAGTACATGGTCGACGTTGCCGCCATGTCGAGCCTTACCCGTTATCTGCTGGTTCACGCAGGGGTGGTGGCCTCGGCGAAGGACGGCATTCTGCTGCCTGGACCATCGGGAGCGGGGAAGTCGACCCTGGTGGCGGCCCTCTGCCTGTCCGGCTTCAGCTATCTGTCGGACGAGGTCGCCGTGCTGGAGGGAGAACCGTTGGCGGCCCTGCCCTTCCTCAAGTCCATCTGCCTCAAAGAGGGCGGTTGGTCGATGCTCGTCGCTGCCTTCGACGTGCCGCAACCCCTGCTTCGGGCGGCTCGCGCCAACGGGGAAAGGGTCCGGTACTTTGCGGCCCCACAACGTACCTCGCCGCATGGCTGGGCTCGGATCCGGTACATCCTGCTCCCCGTGCGCCGGGATGGCGCTCGGGCGACACTGGCTCCTGTCTCGCGCGCCACGGTCCTGGCCGAGTTGGCCCGCCATTCCCTCAACCTGCCGAGACACGGATGGTCGGGGGTGGAGACCCTCGCCGGCCTGGTGGAGGGGGCGGAGTGCTACACCCTGACCTACCACGACCTGCGGGAAGCCGTTGCCACCGTTTCGGACCTGGTTGGTTACCGCCGGCCGTCCGGAGGCAGGCTCCCCGTGGGGGCCGCATGCTGCGAGGGAGTGTGATCCAGGATGCTGGGCAAGGGGACTGCACGACTCTCGCCGGAACATCGGCTGATCATCAGTCTCTCTCGGATAGCTCTCGGGCTGGAGACCCAGGCCGAGGGCGAAACGGGCAACCAGGACTCCTGGGACTGGGACTTGGTTTGCACCGCAGCCTCCAGGGAGGGGCTCGCCCCTCTCGTCTACGCTGCGCTCCAGTCCACGAAGCTTCCGGTGCCGGACCCCATCCGAGCCACACTGAGGATGGGCTACCTCGCTGCGGTGACCCGCACCGAAGCCTGCCTTGAGCCCACCCTGCGTCGCCTTCTCCCCGGGCTGGAGAGTCTGGGCCTCAAACCGATTGTCCTCAAGGGCGCGGCTCTCGCCTACACCGCCTACGCCGACCCCGTTTACCGCACCATGGCGGACATCGACCTTCTTCTGCCCTGCGACCAGATGGCCCGGGCGGAAGACGCCCTCCGCGAACTGGGTTTCTCGACCGACGGCGATGCCCCGGAACCCGGCCACCACCATCTCCGCCCCCGCTACTCTGCCGAGTGGCCCCTGGGGGTGGAGATCCATCACCACCTGCTTCCGGAGTCGAACCGTTACCAAATCGACCCCGACGGCTATTGGACCCGCTGCCAGACCGCCGAAGTGGCGGGCGTAGAGGCCAGGGTCCTGGCGCCGGAGGATGCTCTCCACTTCGCCTGCGTGCATCTGGCCTACGCCCACCGGTACCGCTGGTTTCCCCTGCGGAGCCTGATAGACGTTCTGGCGATCACCACCTCTGCCAACCTCGACCTGGACTGGTCGCTGTTCGTGGCGATCACCAGGCTCTCGCGAACCGCCGGGGCCGTGTACTGGCCCCTTCTCCTCAGCCGCGACTGGCTGGGAGCGCCGGTGCCGGAGAGGGCACTGTCTGCCCTTGCCCCGCCGCCCATGGTGGGCAGGCTTGTCGCCGCTGTTGCCGATCCCTCCAGCATCATCGATCGCGAGGCGTCCAGGGAGAAGGGCGCCGACGTCCTCTACGACCTGCTGCTGAACCTCTCGCTCTATCAGGGATGCTCCCGAGCGGATCAGGCCAGGGCAGTGCTGAGGAGCCTGTTTCCGCCTCCGGAGTTGGTGGGCCACCTTCCGGCGGAGTTCACCCGCCAGCGGCTGAGGTACGCCGCCTACCTGGCGAGGCCCGGCCGGGTTGGCCGCGGTGTCGTGGCCTTCGGCCGCCTGCTCGCGCGGACGCCAGTTCGGTAGCACGGCTAACAGCTTCCCTGGCAGCAGGACCTCGATTCCTCTCGGATTACCCCAGCCATCTTCGATTATCGAAAGACTCTTCTCTTTCTCAGCAAACAGAGGGAGGATTCCTGTGAAGCGCAGGGTGGTGATTCTTGGTGGAGGCCCGGCCGGCATCAGCGCGGCCTGGAAGCTCAGCGAGAGCGGGGTCGACGTCGAGGTGGTCGAAGCCCAGCCCTACGTCGGCGGGCTGAGCTACACCCTTCACAGGGATGGCTACCTCTTCGATTTCGGTCCCCATCGCTTCCATACCGACAATCCGGCGATACTGGCCGAGATCGAGCGGCTGATGGGCGGGACCATGCCCGTCCGGACCCGGAAGACCCGAGTCTACTTCATGGACAAGTACTACGACTACCCGCTCTCGGCCGGTAACCTGCTCTCCAGCCTGTCGCCGTGGCTGGGCATCGCCTGCTTCGCCGACTTCGTCGCCACCTGGCTGAAGAATAGGGCCCACCCGCCCGCGGATGACTCCTTCGAGGCGTGGGTGGTCAACCGCTTCGGTCGCCGGCTGTACGACGTCTACTTCGGCCCCTACACGGCCAAGGTGTGGGGCAGGGACCCCCGCAAGCTCTCGGCCAGCTGGGCGGCCCAGCGGGTGGCGGTGGTGGACCTGTGGGACCTGGCGCTGCGAACGCTGAAGATCCGTCGGGGCTATAACCACTTCCAGCACTCGCCCTACAAGCCGGACTTCCACTACCCCAGGGAAGGCGTGGGCCACATCTACGAGCGTATGGCGGAAGAGGTCGTCCGGAACGGCGGCGCCATCTCCCTCAACTCTCCGGTCCGCGAGGTCGTTTGGGACGGCAGCCGGGTGCGCAGCGTGGTGGTGGAGCGGGAGGGGCGCAGGGAAGAGGTCGGCGGCGACGCCTTCGTGTCCACCATCCCTATCCCCGACCTGGTCAGGGCCCTCAGACCCCCTCTGCCCCCGGACGTGCTGGCGGCGGCGGACTCCCTCCAGTTCCGGGCGATGATCTTCCTCTTCCTCACCCTGGACAGGGAATCGGTGACCGACGATCACTGGATCTACTTCCCCGGGGCCGGCCTGATCTTCAACAGGATCTCGGAGATGAAGAACTTCACCCCCGATTGCGCCCCGGCGGGAAAGACCTCCCTGACCGTGGAGATCAGCTGCGACGTGGGCGACGAGATCTGGAACGCCCCCGAGGAGGAGTTGTACCGGC
>JAJZQR010000025.1 GCA_021806765.1 Chloroflexota bacterium
TCTGCCACTGTATATCGCCCTAGCCTGCGTGCTCCTGGTAGCTGCCGCCCTATTGGCCGGATGGCCGCTACCGGGGGAGGAGCCGCCGCCACTCCACGGGTTTGGTCCCGCGGTTGAGGGACTGCCGACCACCCCAGGGCCTTCTCCGAAGGTCCCCCAGGCGTTGGTGGGCCGGTCCATCTGGGGTTCAGCCGCCCCCACTCCCGTCCCGGCGTCCTCCACCGACTGGGTTCAGACCCTCCGCAAGACGGCTCTCTGGTCCGGGCCGAGCTCCTCCCGGGAGGTCATCGCACAGCTGCCCCAGGGGTACCCGCTCAAGGTGGCCGGGACCCAGGGCCGGCGGCTGCTGGTCTACTACGGCGGGGGCGGCTACGAGGAGCCTGCCACCGAGGGATGGGTGGAACAGTCCGACGTGGCTCCCGTCCCGGCACCCAGGTGGGTGGTCACCCGCTGGGAGACCGGCTTCCGATCGGGCCAGGGCGGGCAGGCGGCCGACCAACTGCCGGGCGGCGCGGTGCTGGAGGTGCTGGAAGAGCGCGGGAGAGAGCTGAGGGTGTTCCACCTGGGTGATGGGCAGGACCGAGACGCCGCGGAGGGGTGGGTGAAGGCGTCGGACGTGGGGGCCGCGGGGGCCATGCTGGCGGCGGAGCGGCGGGGCATGAGGGTTCTGAGTCGCTCCGAGGTGGCAGCGCTGCGGGCAGGCGACGGGCTGTGGCTGAAGATTCCCTTCCGGACTCAACTGGACGGCAGTCCGGCGGCGTCGGCCAACTGCGGGCCGGCCAGCGTGGGCATGGCCCTGGAGTTCCTGCGCGGCTACGTGTCCACCGAGGAGCTGCGCGGCGTGGCCAACCGCCTTCAGGGCACGTGGGGCCCGGACAGCGGCTTTGGCATCCAGTACCTGGCCGGGCTGGCGGAGCAGTTCGGCCTGAGGGCCGAGCAGCTGTCTGCCGGGGGGAGCTTCAGACGGTGGAACCTGGAGGAGATGAGGAGCCACCTATTCCAGGGGCACCCGGTGATCCCCGAGCTGCGCTTCCGGCTCATGCCCGGCCGGGCCGAGTCCGGCTCCTGGGACGATCACTACGTGGTGATCACGGGAACGCGGGGCGACGAGTTCATCTACAACGACTCGGTGGACGTCGACGGTCCGGGCTACGCCCGGGTCATGAGCGCCGAGGAGCTTCTGCGCGCCTGGGGAGGATCGGACTTCCCCTTTGCTGCCTTCGCCCTCTCCAAACCGCAGTAGGCCTGCTTGCCCTGTCCAGGGGCCCCCCTCCTCAGAGGTATAGTTCCCTGGGGGATACCGTTGGCGAATTCCAGGGGGAGGGGGTAGCATCGGAATTGCCGAGGTGTTGGCAGACAGACACCTACACCTGGGGGTATCCGATGTCTCTGCACCCTGAAGTGATCGGAGAGGTTCCGGAAGAGACCGCCCGTGTGGCCCGTGCGGCGTTCCCGAAGGGCAACGTCTACATACAGATGCGGGACGTGTTGGGAGCCATCTACGACGACACCTCCTTTGCCTCGCTCTTCGCTACCCGAGGCCAGCCTGCCGAGGCGCCGTGGCGCTTGGCTCTGGTGACCGTCATGCAGTTCGCCGAGGGGCTGTCCGATCGACAAGCAGCAGAGGCCGTCCGTGCCCGTATCGATTGGAAATACGCCCTGGGGCTGGAGTTGGACGACCCTGGCTTTGACTTCTCGATACTGTCGGAATTCCGTGGCCGTCTGGTCCAGAGTTCCGCCGAAGGTCTGCTGCTCGACGCTCTGCTAGCTGCTTGTACGGCTCGGGGCTACCTGAAGGCCAGGGGGCGACAGCGCACCGACTCGACCCACGTGCTGGGGGCACTGCGGGTCCTGAACCGTCTGGAGCGGGTGGCCGAGACCTTGCGCTCCGCTCTGAACGCCATCGCTGCTGTGGCCCCCGAATGGCTGAGGGAGAGGGCTCCAGAAGAATGGTTCGAGCGATACAGCCGGCGAGTCGAGGAGTATCGGCTGCCCAAGGGCCAAGAAGCGCGGCGGGAGTATGCCGTGAAGGTAGGCCAGGACGGCATGAAGCTGCTGGAGGCCCTCTGGGAGCCGACGGCCCCGCCGGTGCTGAGAGGGCTTGACGCCGTCGAGATCCTCCGACAGATCTGGCTGCACCAGTACGTCGTGGTCGAAAGCGAACTCCGGCTGCGGGAGGCAAAGGAGATGGCGCCGGCAGCCGAGCACCTGGAGTCTCCCTATGAGACCGAGGCTCGGTATGGGGCCAAAGGTGACATGAGTTGGATCGGCTACAAGGCCCACCTCACCGAGACCTGCGACGATGAGCGGCCTCACCTCCTCAGCCAGGTTCATACTACCATTGCCACCGAGGCCGACATCGAGCAGCTTGCCACCATTCAGGAAGGGCTGGCAGAGATAGAGTTACTTCCTGCTGAGCATCTGGTGGACGGCGGGTACATCCGTGGTCGCAACCTGGTGAAGAGCGAGCTGGAGCACGGGATAGACCTGGTGGGGCCGACCTACGAGGATCGCCAATGGCAGGCCAAGGCGAAGCAAGGCTTCGAAATGGCCCACTTCCAGGTGGACTGGGAGAGCAAGGCAGTGATCTGTCCACAAGGGCGGAAGAGCGTTCGGTGGCACGAGATGGAGACGGGCCGAGGCAAGGCCATGGTCAACGTCGTGTTCTCGGCCGAGGACTGCGCTTCCTGCCAGGTCAGGGCTCTATGTACTCGTGCCAAGAACCTCCCTCGGGCACTGACCCTACAGCCGAGGGCCGAACATGAGGCAATCCAGAAGGCTCGACAGCGCCAGCATACGGAGGAGTTCACCACTCGATATTGGAAGCGGGCGGGGATCGAGGGGACCATCTCGCAGGGAGTTCGTGCTTTCGGGCTGCGGCGAGCCAGGTATCGTGGACTCGACAAGACCCACTTGCAGCACGTGACCACTGCTGCGGCCATCAACCTGGGCCGTCTCGCCGATTGGCTGGCTGGGGTGCCACCTGCCAGGACTCGTGTCTCTCGTTTCGCGGCGCTGGCGCTGAACTGACCCAGCGGGATGGGCCGTGTCGAATTCGCCAACGGTATCCACCGGGAGTGTGTAAGTAGGAGATGGCCGTTGACGAAGACGGCCACCGGGTGGTTCTCATCGGGATTGAGAAGAGGGGGTATCCGGTTCGTTACAGTAAGGCCCACATATTGTGGTGTCGGTTTGGAGCGAAAGGGGTCTCCACAAGATTACAACTGCCTAGCTCACTTGTGACCGGGAAGCATCTACAGGCTGGGCCGCACCGTGCCGTCGCTGTGGCCGCCGGGGAGCCCCCGGCAGACCGCGGTCTCGACGTATGGATAGAACTCGGGCGGAGCGGGAGTTGGCGATGGAGTTAGTCATGGAGTTGCGGCACAGTGCGACCGGTCTGTGCGCAGTAGGCTCGGTAGGCATCGCCAAAGTGGTCAAGCATCATACGAGGGTGACCAATTCGTCCCAAGGTCACGATGCGAACGCCAAGAGAGCCAGACTGCCGCGGCGAGGAGCATGGTGCCGATACTCCCAGCACGTGCTTCTTCCACTGGATTATCTGCCCTGGATGCACCCTATACTCACCGGCGATCTCGTTCAGTGTCCGCTGGCCCTTGATCGCTTCCAGTGTCACCTTGGCCTTGAACTCCGCGCTGTGCCGCTTGTACTGCCCCACCTCGACCTTTCCTCCTGCCACTCCTCGGCACAGCCTTCCTAACAAATCAGCCGGGCCAGTTTTCGGGGGACACTATACGGCGGCTCCCAGTCCGGCCAGACCTCCTCCAGCTACCACCACGTCGAATTCGCCTGCCACCGGAAGCTCGCGGGCTTCCTCGATCAGGCGCCCTTCCAATAGCCGGTGACCACGATTCATAATCGTGCCCTCCCAGGTCATCAGCTGCTCAAGCCAGCCTCAAGGGATCCAGGGCCATGGCGCTCAGGAACAACCTCATGAAATCCCGACGAGAGGCCAGTTCCACGTACTCTACAGAGCGGGCGATCTCGTTGGCCTGTTCTCGCAGATCAGTCGACAGCAACGCCATCAGCGCGCCCTGTCCGGCCGCGTTCCCAACCGCAGCGATTCGGTTCAAAGGTACAGGGGGGATGAGCCCGATAGCCCTGGCACTGGCAGGACTGAGGTAACTGCCAAAAGCCCCGGCCAGGAGCACCTGATCCACAGCGGCCGCGTCGACTCCATACTCCTCCATAAGGACCGCAATCCCAGCGCGGATCGCACCCTTGGCCAACTGCAGCTCCCTGACATCTGCCTGGCCGAGAACCAGGCGACGTCGGCCACGCCGGTACAATGTGAAACCCCTGGTACCATCCTCCGCGTCGAGTCGCTCGGCCAGCCGGGGGGGTATGCCCGCATCCCGCTGATCTGGCAGGATTATGCGCCCGCTCTGGTCCATGAGACCTGCCGCTCTCATCTGGGCAACGGCATCCATCAAGCCCGACCCGCACAGCCCTATGGGTGCGCCATTGCCCACCACCTGAATCCTCACCCGACCTTCGTCTATCCAGACCCGCTCGATGGCGCCCTTGGTAGCACGCATGCCGCAAGAGATCCGTGCACCCTCGAAGGCTGGACCAGCCGCCGTCGAACAGGCCAGGAGCCGGTCTTTGTCTCCCAGGACCATCTCCCCGTTTGTTCCCAGGTCCAGAGCCAGTTGCAGCTCTTCCGAGCGGTGCATTGCTGTGGCCAGGATAACCGCCACGGTATCGCTGCCGACGAACCCCGCGATATTGGGGAGGGTGTACACCTGGCCGGAGGGATTGATAGAGAGTCCCACATCGGTCGCCGGCACCTGAACCGACTCCGAAAGTGTGGGCTGATAGGGAGCCCGAGCCAGGGAAGCGGGTTCGATCCCAAGCAGAAGATGGTTCATGCAGCTGTTTCCCACCACCACTGCCTCGTATACCTGCTCGGGATCTACCCCGGTCCGTTCCGCCAACCTCCTGAGGGCGGAGTTGATCGTGTCGACGGCGGCCTGCTGCAGCGTTTGCAGTCCGGCAGGCGTCGCAGAGTACTCTACGCGAGAGATCACGTCTGCGCCGTAGTTCGCCTGGCCGTTCAGCATTGACTCGATGCCGAGGACCTCACCACTAGCCAGGTTCGCCAGGATTACGACTACGCTGGTGGTCCCCAGGTCCACCGCGATCCCGTAGCAGGAGGCAGTGGTATCACCTGCCTCCAGGGCCAGCAGACGATTCCCAGCCAGCACCACGGTTACCCCTCCGGCGCCCCTACCCACGACTCGGGGGAGTTGGCGAGCGGCCTTGAGGCTGACCTGCAAGTCTGGGACTGTGGCCATGAGGCATCGACGCAGCCTATCCGTATCCGATGCAGGATCTGCCACCGTGGGTCTGGGAACGGAAAGGAAGAGTTTCCGCACGTGTGGCCTTAGCTCTATCGTGGACAAAGGGACCACCGCCATTTTGAGCGCCCTTTCGGGCACGCTCACGGTCACGTCCCCTGCAGCTCGAGCCTGGCAGGCCAGCCTCCACCCCTGGGCCAACTCCTCGGGTTGGATCAGTGTGCGTTCGGAAGGGGTTGGGGGCTCCAAGTCTCCCGAGGCCTGCACCCTGCACTTGCCGCAAACGCCCCTGTCTCCACACGGCGCATCGATGGCGACGTGAGCCATCGATGCTGCAGCCAATAGCGTCGCTCCCGACGGCGCGAGCGCCTCATCTCCGTCAGGTTGGAACACCACTTTGAAGGCTCTAGTCAGTGGCATCGTCCTGCTGTATACCCGGGCCCATCCTGTATTATTCTGCCTCGGAACTACCCACCAGCCGAACCTGCCTGATGAAGGGGGCCTGGAGTTGCAGCGACTCTTCCACCAGGGCAACCACGGCATCCTCGTTCAACACACAGGTTGGGCAGTCCTTCGACTTGCCGGGTTCGTAGCGCAGGACTACTGCATCGCCCAACTGCTCGACAGGCGTCAAGTGCCCTCCATCGGCGGCGAGCAGCAGGTTTACCTTGTCCACCACAGTTCGCACGGAGGGATGGATCGGTTTCATCTCAACCTCTTCTAGCGGCGTGCCCCCGTCCCTTGCCGGCTGCCGATCACCGGCTCATTCCTCGATCGCAACCGTCGACATCTCGCTCCCGCCATAGTAGAACTGGCTTCGGCCTGCGTCCCCGCCGGTAACGAATACTTCGAAGCAGTCGGGGCCGTCGGTGATGGCCACCCTGGTCTCCGGCTGGTCCAGCAACCAGCTCAACTCTGGATGCGCCGCCTTCAATCCCGACGACAGCGGCCTGATGCCATTGGTGTAGAGCGTTCCGAA
The DNA here is from genome assembly GCA_021806765.1 of Chloroflexota bacterium. Next base: position 6,298 of record JAJZQR010000025.1, read on the forward strand.
GGGTATCCGGCTCTTGTCGTACAGGTAGTTCTGAACGTCGGCCTTTGACCAGCCACGACGCTCCATCAGCGCCGCGTGGGCGGGCGCCAGCAGCAGGACGTTTCGCTCCCGATGCAGCTTCTTGGTTTCCGGGTCCTGCCACCCGCCATACAGCCATCGCCCTATGCTGGCAACGCCGATGTAGTTGCCGGTGAGGGTGGCCAGCGTTCCCAGCAACTCCTCCGGCGTGGTAGCTGTGAAGTCGCAGACATCAGGCCCTGGATACACCAACGATATGGATAGGGTGCTGGTGTCCCTGCCAAAGCCCTTCTCGACGCCCCATGGATCCCACGGAGAGCGCTCGGCGTTCTCGGCCAGACAGAAGCTGTACTTGTTCGGGGTCCCTATGGTGTCCATGTCCATCACACCCGGGTACGCCTGGCCGATGTTCATCAGCATCAGTCGAAGCGCCCTTCCGACCACCGTATTCACGTGGGAGGGGGACCCGGGGCCCGCTACGCAGGTGCTGTTGTTGAACCCGAGACGCTGGATAATCGGCCCACTGATTAGCACGAGAGGAGCGTTGGGGCCGGTGGACATCGCCTGGGTCTTGCCCAGGAATCCCAGCTTCTCGTAGGCTCGGATGAGCGCCAGCAGCACAGGCATGTGCTCGGGACGGCAACCCGCCATTACCCCGTTGATGGCGATCTTCTCTACTGTGGCAATCCCCAAACCCGGGTAGAGTTCGTTAACCAGAATGGTGTCCGAGGACAGCCTGGAGTTGGCCAACATCCTCTCCACCAGCCGAGGCGTGGGGGGAACCAGGGGAAGACCGTCGCTCCATCCGCGCTCCACGAACAACTCGTTGAAGCGCTCGAAGCACTCCATCTCGTCGTCGCCTTCGATCGTCTCGATCTCGATCGGACGGGCCGCCTGGGACTCGCTTGCCTCGGGTTGTCGGGTAAAGCCCTCCTCCACCTGCGACACCGCCGCTGCCACCATCGCACGAATCCGCTCCGGCGACTGGTTCGTGATCGTCTCGGGAACGATGGCCAGCGGAACCTTGACCAAGCCCAGGAGCTCTCCGGTCATGCGGGCGTCCCTCTCGAAGTGCTTCGCGGTGAAAGACACCGTCGGGAGGCCCCTTCTCTCCATAGCGATCATGTCATGGACAAGCCACGACGTGCACGACCCTCAATCGCTGCTCGTGCCGATCACCGCGTCGCACTCGGCGCGGATTTGCTCTACCTGTTCGGGAGTCGCCTGACGAACCAGGTTGCCTACCGCGCCGACGTAGTGTCGGAACGACATCCCGGAGTACCGCTTGCCCAACTCCTCGGCGATGGCGTCAAGCGCGATATCCCCTCCCGCTTTCATGTTCCAGAATAGGCCAATCGTCTTCCCATCCAGGGTGCCGAGGCGCGGGGCGGCAGCGGTCCTGCTCTGCCTGGTCTCGGCGACGGGGTTCATGATCTCGAGCGTAGCCATGGCTTCCTCCATATCTTAAATAAGCCTTCGCATCAAGAGGCTCGAATTCTGCAAGAGCAACCGCTCACCAGGGTAGGTACCGAGGTCCCGGCCCTTCTCCTCCCGTTCGGAGGGCGCTAGTCCCACCTTCTCCACTTCAAGCCGAGGGAAGCGAGTTCCTCCTTCGCCTGCTGGTAGATGGCCATGTAGCTCTCTTTCGGCTCCAGCTTCTCCCGGTCGTACAGATCCCACAGCGTACCCCCGGCTGGGGCATCCTTCACCGAGCCCTCGTACTTCTCCAGCAACGCCTTCGCGATCTCGTTGCCCCGCTCTCGGCTCAGGGTTGAGGCCGACTTGCACACTTCCCCCATCCAGCGGGACTCCAGGGGACTACCATAGTTCACCACGTTGCTCACCACGAACTTCCGGGTCCCGCCCATCGAGTGTCCGCCGCACACGGTGGAGACGATGAAGCCCGCAGCCGACTCCCAGAAGTACTGTAGCGTCCCAGGACCCGCGGCCGGATGGTCCCCCATCCCGCCGTCCTGGATCAGGTGGGTGTTCCGAGCGATGGCCTGCAGGGCGGTACCAGCTACCCACAACTGGTCCCGGGTGACGCGACTCTTGGCCGTGAAGGATGTAGTTCCCGGTCGCATGTTCTGCGCGAGATTGACCAGCAGCAGTTGGAAGACGCTGGCCACGCTGGTGATTACCGCACCCGCGGGTGACCCCGACATCCCGCCAATGACCGAGTTTATGGCCCCGTGGAGCGGTGGGCCGTAGGTGATGGCGAAAGCGGTTCGGTTCAGGTCGTCGTAGTTGGCCTTCAACTCCGAGATGCCGGTGGTCTCGAAGAGGTCGGTCGGTCTCAGCCCCGTCGCCCGATCCGCCATCGCTATTGTGGCGATGGATGTCGGTGCGTTGTTCACTATGAACATCCCGGGCCTCCCGGCCCGAGCTAGCGCGCTCCTCAGCCTCGCGACATCCTGTCGATACTGCAGGATCTCCCCGGGCGTTCCGGCAATCACGTCATACTTCCCCTCCACGCGAGTCACCAGGCCGCCCCAGATCCCGTCCACACATCGGTCCCGGGCACACAGTTCGTACACCAGGGACTGCGTCTCTTCATCGCTGTATGGAGCGGTCTGGATCCCCGCGCACACGATCGGCTCCGTCGCTTCGTCCGCGACTCCCCGAGCCGCCATGGCTACCCGATCAGCACCCTCTCCCAGGTACAGCACCGAGGGCGCTGCATCCAGCGCTTGTCTCAACTCCTCCTCGCTGAACTTCACCACCCGCCCTGTGTTCATACAGTAGCTGCCCTGATCCAGGTAGAATCGCACTGCCGCCTCGAACACCGCGTCGATCAGCCGATCGTCCATGCAGATCGGGTTCTGCGGGTCGTACTTGATCCCGTACTCCTTGATTAGAGGCTGCAGCCGTTTGAAAATCCCCAGGTCGAACTGCTTTTCTTCTACCTTCTCCCCATTTCGACACCGGTCAATGACATCCCACAGAGTAGGAACCATTGCCAGACCCTCCTAATCAGCATCTCTCTATTGAGATACACGTGAGCCTGTCCTGACGGACTACCCGTGCTCTCCAGGAACCATGTCCGGTTGATTGTCGGAGAAACGAAAGCTGCATTGCTCTCTTCGCCCACACCTGCTACAGCGCGAGTTGCCACACGAGGCCAGCGATCCTATCGGTTGGAACAGCACCGCCGTCACCGACTTTGATGGCCGAAGGACCCCTGCCGCGGCTACCTCCACGTGGATTGCCTCGCCTCCAGCGAGGGTCACGATCTCGGCCTGCTCCTGAAGGTCCCAACCATCCTCACCGGGGGCAACCACTGCCACCCTGCCTCGCCAGCGAAACCGGGCGGCCAACCGCTTCGTAGCGGCTGTACATGCCCCCAACAGGGCGTACGAGGCCGCCGTCTCGGCAGTCCACGCGCGGCTGGTCTCCCTCCTGGAGATCAGCGATGCGATGTGGGTGTCCACTTCGCGTCCCAGGGTGCAAACTAGGAAACAGGCCTCGTCCACCCTCGCCAGTCCCTCTCGCACCACCTCGCTGGCCCGAAAGGACCTTCCGGCAGCGAGCACCATGCCGTCGATGATCCTCACCGGCAGTAGCGATGCTGACGCCCTGGCTTTTGCCCGAGCCAGCACCTCACGCACCACCTGGCGATGCACCTCGACAATCCGCTCGTCCAGGCGGCTCTGTGCGTCGAAGGGCACCCCCTGGGAGGTCAGAACCCGGGATATCTCTACCTCCAGTGGCAGGCGCTGGATCAGAATGGTTTCCAATTGATGGTGCATCCTCCCGGGGTTGGGTCCAGAGACAGGAGAACCCTCCGGAACTGGCCCCAGACCACTCAGTGATCGACTGCCGTCACCAGCGGCTGTGTAGGTAGCGTCACAGAGACGGGCTCTGCCGGGCCCAAGGTGCCCGGGGCCTCAACGAATTGCAGCCCCAAGCCTGCCAGGTAGTCCTTCACCCTCAGGTAGATGTCGTGGTACTCCCGGCTGGGGCGATGGCGCACCAGGTCATAGCACTCATTAATGGCGTACCCGGCTTCAGGCTTCCGATCCTTCAGCCGCTCGGCGATCTTCCACAGCACCGTGCCGGCCTCCGGCCGATTCATCCCCGCACGGATAGTGGCATCGGATACCTCCAGCATCCACTCGGCCTCCAGGGGAGTCTGACCAGCATTCATTCTTGCCCTGGAGTGGCGAGGCGCGTACAGATTTGCCCCGTTGACGGGAGCCTCGATGCAGCGGATGGCGCCCTCCAGCAGATTGTTCTCGGTACCGGGCCCGGAGGTCGGAATCACCCAGGCCATGCAGATGGTGTTGGTGTGGCGGTTCAGCGCCTGGTTTACCACGCTTCGGGCCCAGTTTAGGGGTTGGAGCATGATCCTCATCGCTGACAGGGCCTGGACGTGCTCCACACCGGTGTAGTTGATGTAGTCTCGGTAGGCCAGCATGGCGCCAATCGGCTTAGCGATGCCCTCAATGATCGCACCCTCGGCCCCGCCACAGAAACCGCCCGCCAGGGCGAAGGATCCGGAGAGCTTGAAGCATCCGTAGTCCTCGAAGACCATGGCGGCAGTGAGCAGGTCGTGCTCCATCTTCAGGTCGGGCAGGATGGAAAGAAGGATTCCATCGGTGGGCCGGAGGCCCATCTCCGGGTCCATTCCGGCAATGAGGGTCGACGCCCGAGTATTGATGGGGTAGTACACGATGGCCAGCCCCGGCCGACCCGCCTTTCGGATCCCCTCTCGCATCCAGGCGACCTGCCGCCGGGACGCGTATGCCTCCAGGGGCATGCCCTGGATTTCGATCCCGTCGATCCGGCTGAAGTTGAAGCCCTCGATGAAGTCGGTCCGGGGGATCTGAGCGAAGTTCTTCACCACTACGTCCGCGATATCCTCGGTGAAGGGGGTGTGGTGGCCAGGGCAGAAGTTGAGCGGCTCCTTGCCCTCGATCTGGCGTTGCCTGAAAACCCGTGCGTCTCGGCCCTCACCCATGATGACGTAATTGGGGGCATCCTGGATCGCCTGAAGGATCTCCTCCCGGGTGAACTTCACCACACGGCGGGTGGTCACGCACCACAGGCCCGTGGTGGTGAGCAGCTCGAGGGCCGCCTCGAAGGCCCGGTCCGGCAGGGACTCGTCCATGTTGAACCAGGAACCGTCATTGGGGTAGCGAACATCGTACTTCTTCGTGAGTTCGCTGATCTTCTTGAAGAGCGCCAGTTCCCATTCCTTGTCCTCCACCTTTGGCCCGGTTTGGGTGCGCTCTGCTATCTCAAGGAGGCTGATCATAGCTCTATCCTCTCATGGAAATGGCACCGCTTGGGGTTAGCCGGCAACACCGACCAGCTCTCTGGCAACCTTGACTGCTTCGATGGCATCCCGGCCATATCCATCGGCGCCGATTTGGCTCGCCCACTCCTGAGTCACCGCGCCGCCGCCGATCATGACCTTGTAGCGATCCTTCAGCTTGGCTGCCCTAAGGTCGTCGATCACTTCTCGCTGATAGGGCATGGTGGTGGTCAGGAGCGAGGAAAGGGCGATGATATCAGCGTTCACTTCCTTGGCCTTGGCGATGATGGTGGCGCTCTTCACGTCCACGCCGAGGTCGTGGACCTCGAAGCCTCCGGCTCGCATCATCATGCCGACGATGTTCTTTCCTACGGAGTGCATGTCGGCCTCCACCGTGGCGATCACGACCACTTTCTTGGCATAGCCCTCCCCTTCGGGAATTGCCGGCTCCAGCACGTCGGCGACCGCCGTCATGGCATCTCCGGCCATTACCAGATGAGGAAGGAAGTACTCTCCTTCGCCGAACCTCTTGCCGACGATGTCGGAGGCCCGGGTGAGCACGTCCTTCAGTGCCATCACAGGGTCGACTCCGGACTCCAGGGCCTCCTTGGCTTTGGCTGCGGCCTGGTCCTGGTCGCATTCCACGATGGCGTTAACCATCTCGTCCAGTAGTTGGTTAGTCTTGGCGTCCTCGTTGACTGTCATCCTCAAATCCCCTCCTTTGCCCTGTCCGTTGGGCAGCCTTTCAGTGGGGTGTCGGCCCACCGCTGGCTTGCTTCGACGATCCTGTCCTTGACCGCAGCGGCCACCCCCAAAAGTCCGCTCGCTTCTCAGCATAGCTCTACCCGCCGATCGCTCCACAGAACAGCTCTGGGCAGAGCCCGGCGAGTGGCCGAATGTGTGATCGTGGAGGGTGGGTGGCGCCGGGTCTTCGGAAGCTTGGTTCACCTCCTCCAACCCGGCGCCATCACCACAACCACATCGATGGTGAGGGTCGGGGGTCTTAGGATCCCATGCTCAGCTTGCTCAGCATGGCCCCCATGCCCATCAGCACCTGCCAGGCCCCCCAGAGGGCCAGGGCCGTCAGCAGTACCAAGAACGCGTTCTCCCAGATGCTATTCTTGCGCACGCCCATGAGGTCAGTTCGGTTCATGATGAGCAGCAGGCCCAACGATACCAGGGGCAGCAGCACCACCTGAGCCGCATTCACCACCACCGTGAGCCACACGAAGCCAGGCATCCCAGGCACGGCCCACACCAGGGCGGCCACGAAGATGAAGTAGTAGGCGACCTGCACTATTGGATCACGGTTCGGGTCGGCGTACCTCTTTACGCGATCGGGCCACGTCAGCCGGATGGCATCCTTCAGGATCAGCGGCCCGCCCAGAGCGTAACCAAGCGTCGAACTGAACGTCGCACCCAAGACGCCCAAGTAGAAGATCACGGCTCCGATGTTGCCCATGAGCTCGGACAGCATCCTCGCCATGTCATCGACGCCCTCCACCACGATGCCTCTCGGCTTCAGCACCTCGGCACCTAGAACCCAGATCGCCAGGTCGATGACGATCAGCACGAAGACGCCGAAGGCCAGATCGTAGATCTGAACCTTCCGATGCTTGGGCTTGGTCCATCCTTTCTCCGCCATAAAGTAGGGGTACAACAGGTTCGCCAGGGAACCCCCTACGGCCCCGATCAGGGATACCACGATCATTATGGCGGCGAAGGGGCCTGTCTGAGCCGGGACGGAGAATGCGAATAACCCTCCAGCGGCCGCGCCCACATCCGGTCTCATATAGATGGCTGCACCCACCAGGCTCACAACCATCACGACCAGAATGACTATCATGGCTTTCTCGACCGGACCGTATAGTGCCCGGTAGGTGAGCACCCAGGCGGCGGCCACGGCGACCACTGACCAGATCAGCGTGTTTCCTACGCCAGAGATGTGGGCGAGGGCGTTTCCGGCCCCCGAGACCATGTAGGAGTTGTAGAAGTGAAACAGGATGACCGTACCGATCGCCACTACCATCGGCATCGCCTTGTGGATCTTCTGGTAACCGGCTAGAAGAGTGATGCCTTTCTGGTTAAGTAACTGGAACTTGGCGATCAGATTCACCAGGCCGAAGCGGACGATTAGGGAGAGGGCCAGCGCCCACATCAAGGTGTAACCGTAGTTGGCCCCGGCTACCGACGCATCGACCAGATCGCCGGCTCCCAGCCACGAGAGCACTACCACGATGCCGGGCCCCCAGGACTTCACGTATCCCCAGAAGGATGAAGGCACGGGAGCATCCTTCAGATTCGGAGCGGCTCTGTCACTGGCATCCAATGGCATAGGGGCATCTAGCTGCGACATTTCCTGCCTCCCTCGTTGCTCTACCGTTGCGAATTGTCACGCTGCTCGAAATGGATAACGGCTGCCTTGACTTCACGGAGAGTTGGGAGCGTTGCCAGTGAACCAGCTTTCGGTGGAGCGCGAGCCGACTTGGACGAGCGGCGCTCTCCCACCGGCGAGCACCTGCCCTCAATAGCTGAGACTCCGATCCGAACCTCAGGAGACACTTGGATTCTCCTAGCTGGGCCCCATCCTCCACAGGACTCGGGGCATTCGGAACTATACCGTGCCTAGCGGAATTCCTCTGGACTCCAGCGCGGCCTGCACATCGGCGACGTCCAATTGCCGTGGGGTAACCCGCTTTCGGGCCGCCAGGGCGGCAGCTGTCCCGGCCGCCTCTCCGGTCAGCGCGCAGGCCGGCACGTTTCTCGTCGAGCCGTGGGCGACCTCGTCGGTAGAGATGCATCGCCCCGCTACCAGCAAACCCTCCACACCCTTTGGTAGTAGGGCACGATAGGGAATGCCATAGCCGCCCTTGACAGTGACCATAGTTCCCCCCTCACCCCCGGGCTCGTGGATGTCGACGGCGGAGACAGAGAGGCCGATGGCATCGGGGAAGCGGGCCTGGGATTGGACCTCATCTCCGGTGAGGATGTAGTCCCCTTCGATGCGGCGGGTCTCCCGCACCCCTAGCTTGGGAGCGATGTCCAGGAGAGCTGCGTTCTCGAAGCCGGGCACGTACTTCTTGAAGAAGTCGTAGACGTTGTAAGCCTGCTTGCGGATCTCCACCTCGGCCCGGCTGAGGGCCCGTTCGTCCAGGGCATTGCCCTGAACTCGAGTGGCGTTTATGTTGATCTCGCCCGGCAGCATGCCGGTCTTCACAGTGATATGATCCTTGGGTACCGTGTAGTCGCCAGCTTCTTTGGCCTTCCTGATGAGACTGATGAACCCGGTGGCCAGCAACTTGAAGACGTAGTCTTCGTTTCTGTCACCACCTTCGGGAGGCAACACGTTGTCGAAGGTGAACTCCTCGGGGTGATCACGCATGTACTGGGCTAGCATGGGCACATCCACGTTGATCAGCCGCACATAGGCAGTCATCGGCTGGGTTCTGCCATCGCTCGGGCGGCCAAACATGAAGCGGGCGCCGGCCAGAGCTGCCACGTCGCCGTCACCGGTGGCGTCCACCAGCGCTTTCGACAGAATGAGCCTTTGGCCGGACTTGACTTGGACTTCCAGGCCACGAACCCGATCGCTCATTACCACGTCCGTGATCTGGGCGTGGAGCAGGATCTCGATCTTGGCTTCCTCCAACGCCTCGATGATGACGCGCTGGATGATCTCGGGGTCAAAGATACCGCTGAACTGGCCCCACGAGGACTGCTGCTTGGAGGTGTCGGCGCCGCCCATTTGCTCGGCGCGCCGCATCATTTCGAGGAAGACGCCGGTCTGCACTTCGCCGTGCGGCTTGGTCAAACGGCCGGCCGTAAGGTTTCCGCCGATGAAGCCGCTACCCTCCACCAAGAGGGTCTTGGCACCTTCCCGACCTGCCGCTAAAGCCGCAACGACACCGGTAACGCCGGCACCCGCCACCACCACGTCGTATTCGCCGAAGAGCCCCAGCATTGGCTTACCCTCCCGTCCATATATGACGACATCGGCCTGTTCGGCCAGCCGTGTGAAAGGGCAGACTGAGGACCGAAACGAAGGCGCTACGAAGTGCGGCCGTCTTATCGCCGCAATGCCGATTCGCTTCTCCGGCCTGTTTGCGCAGCAACCAGTAGTCGCTGTTGGGTGTTCTGGCGCTTCTTGACCATGTCCGGATTGTCACTGCACTTCATGAGGGGCTAGAAGGTGCATTCGGGTGGAGACATAAGAACGCCGAAAATCAAGGAGATGTTCCTGCATGGCGCGCTCCACCGCCAGCGGATCGCGCTTCTCCAGGGCATCCAGAATATCCAGGTGCAGACTGTGGGCGCGCAGTCTCTCCTCGTACCCGCCCATGGCCAGGATCCGGGTGGTGTCGTCCATCAGGGAGTCCAGGATCCTCCGCATTCGGCGGTTGCCGCAGAAACGGGCGATTGAGCGGTGAAGCTCCCGATATCCCCCGTGGAAGCCCCTGCCGCCCGAACTTGGGGGGGTGTGGAGTCCCCTCAGACGTCGGAGTTCCTCGTCCGGCATCAAGCGAGCGGCGAGCCTGGCCGCCAGGGGTTCCAGACACATTCGAACCTCGAACACATCCAGCACATCGTCAGCAGAGAGTTCGTCTACGAGAATGCCCTTCTTCGGCAGGGTTCTTACCAGCCCCTCCTGCTCCAAGCGGCGTACCGCCTCTCGAATGGGGGTGCGGCTGACTCCCAGTTGCTGAGCTAGCACCTCTTCCTGGATTACGGAGCCCGGCGTCAGCTCCAGGGTCATGATGGCATTCTTGATCGCGGTATAGACCTGATCGGCGCGCGTGCGGCCCTCGAGCTGAGACTCACCAATGGCTTCCAAGAACAATCCACCTCGTGTATAATGGTTGCATACAACAAAGTGAACAGTAATAGCTTGGCTCTGTCAATACCCCTGGCAGGTATCACCAGGCTCAGCAGCGGGCCGCGGACCGTACAGATTGGGCGACGAGAACCGTCGAACTGAAAAGGAGGAATTGCCCAGAATGGACGCCAAGCGTGAGTTCGTGAGCGTTGCCCTAGATAGCCATGTTGCGCTGGTCACCATTGATCGCCCCCCCGTCAACGCCCTCAACGCGCAACTTCGTGAGGAGCTGGCAGCTACATTCGCGGACTTGGACCGGGAACCGGAGGTCTATTCAGTCGTGCTGACGGGCGGAGACCGAGTCTTCTCCGCCGGTGTGGACATCCGGGACCTTGCCGTCGCACCTGCCTCCGATGCGATCCCTCGCAACGAGCGCTACCAGTCGGTGTACCTGTCCATCGAGCACTCCAGGGCGCCGGTTATCGCCGCGATCAACGGATACGCTCTGGGCGGGGGCTGCGAGTTGATCATGGCCTGTGACATCCGTGTGTCCGCGGAAGATGCGTTTTTCGGCCTGCCCGAAATCAACCTGGGCGGCTATCCGGGCATCGCCGGTCCCCAGCGACTCGCGCGACTGGTCGGCCTGGGCAAGGCGAAACAGATGGTCATGACGGGTACTCGCATCGGCGCTTCGGAGGCCCATCGGCTTGGCCTCGTCGATGAACTGGCACCACCGAACCAGGCTGTCGCCACGGCCACGGAGATAGCTCAGCAGATCGCTTCAAAGCCACCGCTCTCTGTACAAGCAGCTAAGCAAGGGCTGAACCTCGGGCGCGACCTTCCCCTGGAGCGGGCTCAGGCGTTGGACCTGCGCTTCGTCGGCGAGGTTGCATGGACGGAGGACCGAGCGGAGAGCCTGCAAGCCTTCCTTGAGAAGCGCCCCCCTAGGCTAGTTGGACGGTAGCTCCGCCACGGCACCGTAGGAGATTGCAGCCCTTTCGTAGGTTAGTTCGACATCTCCGGTTTTCTGGTCGAACCCGGTGCACAGGTTGCCCAGCCATCGGGTGTCATCTCGCCGCGGGTGATCGACGCGGAAGTGGTCCCCGCGGCTTTCCCTGCGCGCCAGGGCTGGGCTGACCATCGCCAGGGCGACGGTAGCGGCGCGACCGATGAAGGTCTTCATCCGCCCCCTGCTTTGCAGGTCATCTCTTACACTCTGCAGCCTCGCCAGCGAGGCCTCCAACCCTTCCTTACTCCTGAGAATACCGCACCCCTGGTCGAGAGCAGATCTGATAGTCTTCAGTCGGTCCAGGTCCTCAGGACTCAGGTGGAGGTCAAGTAGTTCAGACATGGGTCTGGCGACCGTGTCGCCGGATGGCGCTGAGGACGCGAGAGCGTGGAGAGCCGCGCTTTCACCAGAGAGCGCACCGAGTGCCACGGCTTCCGTGCCTCCGCAAGAGGCAAGGCGGTGGGCGCCGTGTACGCCTCCACTGGTTTCTCCAACCGCGAAGAGTCCAACCACCCCCGTGGCGGTGCGATGGTCGATGCGGACACCCCCCACTATCGAGTGCTGAGCCGGCATGACCTCGAGCAGCGCATCACTGGGCAGCAGCTTCATCCGCTCAAGAGCTCTGCGGAAGTGCACGTACTGGTACATCACCTCCGGAGCCATCTCGCGAAGGTCGAAGTAGATTGCCGCAGAAGGCGTGCCGCGGCCTTCCGCCACCTCGCGTAGCATCGCCCGGCAGATCACGTCCTTGCCGAAGGGCTGCCTGGTGTCCAGGAACTCCTCCCCCAGACCATTTCTCAATCGCGCTCCCTGTCGCAGCACAGTGGTGGGCAGATCGTACCCTCGCATATGCGGAGGGGCAGCCATGATGAAGGGCTCGAAGGAGGTGAACTCGGTATCGACCAGCCTGGCTCCCGCCTCGAGGGCAAGAGCGTGCCCCGTTCCCCAACTCCCGGAGAAATTGGTGGTATTGCCGAACAGTTGCCCTGCACCGCCCGTCGCCAGGATCACAGCGGGTGCGCTAGTGCGAATCCACCGACCCTCCGACGGCACGTAAGCAAGACCTCCGGCCACCGCTCCGTCCTGAAGGTGTAGGTCGAGCAGCAGGGCACCGCTCAGATAGTGAAAGGGCGGCTTCTCCAGGGTCCGCAGTCGGCGGAGCAGTTGCCGACAGATTTCGATCCCAACCATCTCCAGGGAGAACACGGCCCAGGGCTGGCTGCTGCCGGCGGCCTGCCGACGGCTGAAGCTGGCTTCGCAGTGATGAAATGGGACGCCCATCTCATTCAAGAAGACGATCTCCTGTCCTATTCGCCGGACCATGGCTGCCACTAGCTCACGGTTGTTGATGTAGTGTCCGGCGCGCAGGACGTCGTTGTACAGTAGCGCCTGTTCGCCCGCATCGGCGCCAGGGAGAGCGGCGGCAATACCGCTGACTCGCGTGGAAGCCCCACGCCTTCCCCCTAGTACCGCCACTCTAGCCCCCATGGCACGCGCGCAGGTAGCGGCCATGAGGCCGGAGATTCCTCCTCCTGCCACAAGGACATCTACGTCGAGCGTCTCCAATGTCCAACCTCCAAGCCCCGATAGGTCAGGCATCTATGGACGCGGTGCTGCCCGCTCCGGTGATGATGCACCGCGATCCAGCCATGCCCTGTGGGTACGCCGTCCATCCCGTGTGCGAACCGGGAGCGGACGGCGTACCCACAGGACGAGACCGCGGACGCAGCAGCGAACTCAGTGCAGCCCTGTTTGCCCGGCACGCCCTAGCCCCAGGGACACGCCACAGCTAAGGAGTTGCCTGCATAGCGCTCTCCACGCTGGAAGCGGAAGGCTCGATTGGCCTGCGCTTGACCATGCGCCGGTGTTCTGCATCCTGCAGCAGTTCGTTCCTCTGATTGAAGAGCTGGGCCTTCAGAGCGATGATCCCACGATCGGGTTTGCTGGTCTCTCGCTTGCTGGCGACCGTGAAGCGTGCCGTCACGGTATCCCCGATGCGGATCGGAGCCCGGAAGTCCACTGACCAGCCAAGGGTCCCCATGCTGGCGATGTCGAAGTGGGCCTGCATTTCCAGACCCCCCATGTACGCTAGTCCCAGCAAGCCGTGGGCTATCCGCCCACCATATATGGTGGTTCGAGCGAATTCCTCGTCCATATGAAAGCCCATGAAGTCGCCCGTAAGCGCCCCGAACATGACGATGTCCGCCTCTGTGATCGTTCGCGAAGGGGAAGAAAACTCCTCACCTATCTCGATCTCTTCCCAGTACCTCTTTGTCATCGGTCTTTCCTCCTCCTGCGTTCGGGCTGGAGAGGCGCCAACTGCCCCCACCGACGCCAACTAGATGATTTCCTCCGCTCGCAGTCTCTGGATCTCCTGCTCCGACATGCCCAGCTCTTCCTCTAGGATCTCCTCGGTGTGCTGCCCCAGGACCGGCGGCGGCAGACGGACCTCGCACGGCGTCTCCGAAAACTTCTGGGGGAAACCCACCAGGCGGATCTCACCCTCGATGGGGTGTTCCACCGTGATCACCATCTGGCGATGCAGTACCTGGGGATCCGAGAACACCTCATCTATGGAGTTGATCCGTGATGCTGCGGCCCCCGCCTCGTCCGCCAGCTTTACCCACCCGTCCGTGGCCCGCTCCAGCATGATCGCGTCGAGGATCTGGTACAGCTCGTCCCTGTGCCGCGCTCTCAGCTCCATGGTTCGAAAGCGCTCGTCGCCGATGAGATCCCGTCGCCCGATGGCCTCGCAGATCTTCTTCCACTGCCCCTCGCTGCTGGAGCACAGCATCAGGTAGCCGTCGCGAGTCTTGAACGCCTTCCACGGATGGTTGTACTCGTGCTGAGACCCCCAGCGCTGGGCGACTTTGCCGCCGATCAGGTAGGCACTCGCGCCCATGTTCAGAACGGCCACCACGCTCTCCAACAGTGAGGTCTCCACCTTCTGACCGATGCCTGTGCGCTCCCTCGCCAGGATCGCCGCCGTGATGGCATCTTTGGCGAAGAGCCCCGCGATGTTGTCGACGATCGAGACCCCAATCTTCACCGGCGGCCGCCCGGGTTCCCCCGTCACGCTCATCAGCCCGCCTGCTGCCTCGGCAATGGTCGCGTATCCCGCCCGGTGGGCGTATGGACCGTCCGCGCCCCAGCCGGACAGGGAGCAGTAGATCAAACGGGGGTTATCGGCTCGCAGGGTTTTGTAGCCCAGCCCCAGCTCTTCTGCTTTGCCCGGCCGGAAGTTCTCCATGAAGACATCTGCCTTCCGCGTGAGGAGTCGGGCGATCTCCTGTCCTTTCGGCTTGCGAAGGTCTATGGTGATGCTCTTCTTGTTGCGGTTGATGCCGAGAAAGGCGCTGTTCTCGTTGCCGATCCTCGGATTGCTCTGTTGTCGCGAATCGTCGCCCAGACCCGGTTGCTCAATCTTGATGACCTCCGCACCCTGATCCCCCAGCATCATGGTGCAAAAGGGACCTGCCAGCGCATGAGTCACATCCACGACCCGAATGCCCGAAAGCGGCAACGCGGGTCCCGCCCGGCGCGATGACATGCTTCCCGTCATGATTGCTCACCTCCTCCACCAAACGGGCCCATGAGATCCCCAAGCAGCCAATTGAGACCTGCCTTGCTTACTGTTTCCTCCGCCAGCATAGAGCAGTCTCAACAGTGCCTCCCTGCAACGCGGGCCCACCGGATAGTCGGCCGACGCCGACCATCCTTCAGTCAGTCCGAGACCAGCAGGCTGGTCAGCGGCCGAATCGAGGGCAGGGTCTCGAGCCGGTTCACCGTGTCGATCAGCTGATCCATCCTCTCGCTCGATAGCACCGTGCCCGCCATCTGCCGGAACTTGGCGACGATGTCCTCATCTCGCGCAGGTCTGGCATCGGTACCCTGAGGATCATCCAGCCTCTGCCGGTACTCTCCGCCGTCCCTGGTCCGGATGGCTACCTTTGCTCCCCAGTGCTCGGGGTATATCTTGGCCAGTTCGGGGTCGGTTAGCAGTGTGACACGAGCCGCCAGGGCGCGCACGCTCGGGTCCTGCCTTCGCTCGGCTGAGCACTGTTCCCTCATCACCTTCCCGTCATGGAGAGCCGCGGCCACCACGTGCTGGAGATTGTGGGTTGTCAGGTCGTTGTTGTCGACGATAGGGGCTGCCGAGTCAGCCAACCATACGGTCACGGAGTCGATGTCGTTGACAGCGAGGTTGTTCTGCCTGGACAGTTCGAAGACCGCGTCCAGGGTCGAGTGGATGTAGCGGCAGCACGAGTAGAACTTGTGCCCCGTGTGCTCTACCTCGAAGCGTGAGCCGAGACCTTCGACCAGTGCAGTGAAGTCCCTGCGGCCGGCAAAGGTGTCGAAGACGTTGTACTTCCCGTCCAGCGTGTCGGGAGCGCCCACGTACCCGCGCGCTGCCAACTCCGCCGCGGTGACGGCGTTGCGCGCGGGCACCCCGCTTTGAAAGGACTTCGTGAAGTGCTCCTGCTCTTGCTCCCAGGTGAGCATCCCCGCGGCCTGGCACCCTGTGAGGCCCAGTGTACTCACGATGTCCGGGGCGTCCAGCTTCAAGAGTTTGGCCGCTGCTGCTGCGGCACCAAAGGTTCCGGAAATGGCAGTCGGGTGGAATCCGCGAGCGTACTGATTGTCGTCGCCCATGGCCCGGCTCAGCCGGCAGCCGACGTCATAGGCAGCGACCACCGCCGTGATCAACTCCTTGCCGGTGGCGCCGCAGGCCTCCGCCACCGGAAGGGCTGCGGAAAGGAACACGCTGCTGGCGTGCAGGTTGGAGGAGGGGTGGACGTCATCCAGTTCCATGTCGGCGGCCAGGGTGCCATTCGCCAGGGCGGCGTTCGGCGGCGACGTCACTATGCTGGTCCCAATCACCGTCGATCGCTGCATTCCCCCAAGGTCTCTCACATACTGCGTGATGATCTCGCCGGCGGGATACCTGATGGCAGCCAGAGTGACGCCCAGGTAGTCCAGGGTGATGCGTCTTGCCGCGGCGACAACCGAGGCGGGTATCTCGTCGTACGCGAGTCTCGCCACGTATTGCGCTAGGTCGGACGTGTAGCTCATGGTTGAACACGCTCCTTTCGACATTGTTCCAGCCGGTGGCAACCGGCTGGCAACTCCCCCAGCCGCCAGGCTTTGGAGGGTTGTCCTTCCAATTGTCCCGGGGAGCCTCTCCTGGCCACGGAGTAACCATGCGCGAGGCTCCCGGCGGACCCCGGTACCCGAGCGCGGAGCCTTTTCGGCCGGAGTCGCGCAATGCTCTTCTGATCGAGATACTGCTCACGGCGTGCAGGCGAGCCGGTATCCCCGTCTGCAGGAGTTGGGCTCTCTCCCATGTGCTGTGAGACACTGTGGGCTGTGGGACGGCCGGGTGGAGGGAAGTCGCCATCGCACCCCGAACGAGGCGGCACGTGCCAGGACTAGAACGCCTGGCCGGGTGGCGCGCACGTATAATTGACGCATACAACAGGTATGCCTTGAGTCAACATCAACTCGTATCCCCTGTCAATACCTGGACTGGGTATTTTTGTCACTGCTCAGCGATTATGGGTTCTCCCGCAGTTTTCGGGAATGTGGTGTAAGCTCCTGAGTAGGAAGATAACCCAACTCAGGAGACAATCATCGGCGATCCAATCTCTACCCCATCCTCCCTCGGGATCCTCCGGATCAGGCTGGAGGGTTCCGACATCGTACTTGAGGCTGAGGGAATTGTCGCTACTGTCCAGTGTCCTTCTTGTCAGACACCCAGTTCGCGAGTTCATGAGCGTTACACCCGCCGCCCCATGGACTTGCCATGGCGAGGCCGTAAGGCCCGACTGGTGGTGACCGTGCGACGCTTCCGGTGCATCAACGATTCTTGCAGTCGCCAAACCTTCGTCTTGATCTCCCAGATCCCTCCACGCCTCGGCTTCTCGCCGTCGACGACCTAGCCCTGTGCGGCCGCCACTCCTACGCTACCCAGCTGGTCGACTTGGAAACCCACCATCCCATCGATCTAGTGGAAGATCGGGACGCCCAGGCCCTAGCTGGGGTGGCTGACAGAGCACCCTGGGGTAGAGGTGATCTCCCGGGGCCGGTCGGGAGCCTATGCCGATGGAGCCTCAGAAGGCGCCCCTGATGTCGTCCAGGTGGCCGACCGTTTCTACCTGCTCTAGAACGTCAGCGATGCCCTCGATGGGATGCTCCGGGGAGGGCGATTGGGCGTCGAGAGCCCAGAAGCCTCGGTGGACGAGCCAGAAGCCCCGAAGGTTACCTCCGTGGAGCACACGCCTGAGCCCGAGACTGCACGGGTGGAGATGCCGCCGGAAAAGGCCCTGAGCCCGACCAAGCATTACGAAGCGGAGCGACGGGCGGCAAGGATAGCCCGATGGGAGAAGGTGCGAGATCTCCGTCAAGCAGGGGCGAGCATACGTCAGATCCCCCGAGAGGTGGGCATGTGCCAACTGCTGAGGGATCGGGACCTGGTGGCTCTGGATGGGTGGCTACACGATGTCCAGGGGAGCGATATTCCTACCTTCATGGGCCTTGCCAACGGCATCCAGGCTGATCGATCTGCCGTCGAGGCAGCCTTTCGGCTGCCCTGGTCCAACGGTCAGTTGGAAGGCCACGTCAATCGCGTCAAGCCGATCAAACGCCAAGGGTACGGTAGGGCCAAAAGTTCGATCTCTTGCGGCGCCGGGTCTTGTTGAGCAGCACACGGACGCCCGGAGTTGGGGGACACGCCAACCTTTGCGGGAAGGGGTCTGAAGCTTCGTCCAGGCTCTCTCTCTCCGCTCGCGTCGGTAGCCGCGTAGTTCAGAGTCCCGGGCGCGCTGTAATCGCCTGCCGCTGATCATGCAGAAAGGCGTGGTGACGGCGAAACAGGGTCGACATCACCTACTGCCGGATCGGCCACATTCCCGAAAAGTGCGGGATAGCCCATAATCGCTGGGCAGTAACAGATCTACGTTCTTGTGGATATGGTTCACAGGGTACTGACTCCCTTGCTCCCGTAACCTAGGAACCGTGACCTAGAAACCCTGGCCGAGAACCGGGCGGTTGCGGACAAGGAATTGTTGATTGTCGGCCAGTTCCCCTGCTCGGGTACCCAACGGCCTCATAAGCCCTTGGTCGTCAGTTCAAATCTGTCCCCCGCCACTTTTCCTACAGCCAGGCCGCGAATCGGACCTAGCCTTTTCTTTTGCACCCCCGTGACCAAGGGACCGAAAAGGCCTTGGTCGCTCTGGCTGTCTCTGACAATCTCCGATCCATCGTTGTCCGCAGACCAAGGGGCTTTGCCCCATTATGACCAAAGGGCTTTCTTTGACCAAGGAACAAAATCGGGGAGGGGTGGAGCATCTCCCGGGCAGCCTGAGCCCTTCTCTCGTCATCCTCGTGGCGGTTGATCATGGTGGCCGTCGCGTGGCCTATCATGTCCTGCCGCCCGCCGCCGATCTGATTGTTGTGTCCACTGCTTTTATGGTAACATCGGATTCCCCAGCAGCACGCTCAACCGCTTTTCGGATCGTTTCTTGCATTTGCTCTGGGCTGGTCGATGGTGCGACCCTTTCTCCTTGTGTCCCAAGGAGCGGCAGGAGGTTCCCGGCAGATGGCGGATCCCTTGAAGATACTCTTTATGGCGGCCGAGATGGCCCCCTTCGCCAAGACCGGCGGCGTCTCGGAGGTGACCTACGCGCTGCCCAAGGCGTTGCGTGCCATGGGCCACGACGTGCGGGTGGCCATGCCCCGCTACGGCCGCATCGATCCCACCAAGTTCGGACTGCGGCCGCTCCTCTCCAACCTGGCGATCCCCATCGACGACCACAGCGAGCCGGTAACCGTGATGACCACGGAGGTGGAGGGCGATCTGCCCGTCTACTTCATCGACAGCCTGAAGTACTTCGGCCGGGAGAACCTCTACGGGTACCCGGACGACGGAGAGCGGTTCGTCTTCTACTCCCGCGGCTCCATGGAGATGCTGAAGGCGCTGGAGTGGAAGCCCGACATCATCCACCTGAACGACTGGCACACCGCCATCGTCGCCAACTGGCTGAAGACCATTTACAGGGAGGATCCCTTCTTCCGCAACATGGCGTCGGTGTACACGATCCACAACCTCGCCTATCAGGGGATCTTCGGATGGCGCATCCTGGAGATCGCCGGTGTGGAGGAGTACAGCTTCATGTACCCCCACATCGACGAGTTCCCCAACGTCGTGGCGTTGATGGCCCATGGGATCCTCTTTGCCGACACCATCAGCACCGTCAGCGACACCTACGCCCGGGAGATCCTGACGCCGGAGTACGGGGAGAAGCTGCACACCCTGTTGAACGATCGGAAGGACCGGATCCACGGGGTCCTGAACGGGATCGACTACGCCGTGATGAACCCGACCACCGATCCCTACCTACCCCAGAAGTTCGGCATCGAGAGCCTGGACAAACGGGTAGCCAACAAGCTGGCCTTCCAGCGAGAGGCCAACCTGCCGGTGGACGAGAACGTGCCGGTCCTGGGCTGCATATCCCGACTCACCAGCCAGAAGGGGTTCGACATCCTGGGCGAAGTGATCGACGCCCTGATGGATCTCCCCCTTCAGCTGGTGATCATGGGAACCGGCGATCAGTACTACCACGAGATGCTCAGCCGGGTCGCCAAGCGCCATCCCAGCAAGATGGCGGTCTTCCTCACCTTCAACACGGGGCTGGCGCAGAAGATCTACGGGGCCAGCGACCTTTTCCTGATGCCCTCCCGCTTCGAGCCCTGCGGCTCCAGCCAGATGATTGCCATGCGCTATGGGAGCGTGCCCGTCGTTCGGAGCACCGGCGGACTGGCCGACACGGTGAAGGATTTCGACCCGACTACCGGTGAGGGGAGCGGCTTCGTCTTCGAGAAGTACAGCGCGATGATGCTGTTCGCCGCCATCGTCCGCGCCCTGGAGACCTACAAGTACAAGAGCGCCTGGCGGGGGCTGATGGAGGCGGGGATGCGAGCCGACTACTCCTGGTCGGCCACCGCTCGCAGGTACGTGGATCTGTACCAGAAGACGTTGGAGATCAAGGGCGGGGCAGGGGCACCCGTCCCTGTGGGATAGGAGAGCACGAGCGCTGAATACCCCACCCCTTTCCCCTCCCCGCAGCGGGGAGGGGAAAGGGGTGGGGTCTGTATCCGTACCTCTAGTAGACCCCCAGGTAACGCTCGATCTCCCACGAGGTTACCCGCTGCCGGAACTCCCTCCACTCCATCGTCTTCGCTTCCATGAAGCGCTCGAAGATGTGGGGACCCAGCGCCTCGCGGACCACCTCGTCCTGCTCCATGGCATCCAGGGCCTGATGCAGGGAACCGGGCAGCACCCCCACGCCGTGGCGAGCCATCATCTCGTCGGTGAACTCGAAGAGGTCCTCCTCGATGGGTTGCGCCAGCGCCATCTTCTTCTTTACCCCATCCAGACCGGTCCGCAGCATCACGGCGAAGGCCAGGTAAGGGTTGCAGGTGGGGTCCGGGCTTCTGAGCTCGATCCGGGTGGCCTCCGGCTTGGCGGGGCTTATCTTGGGGATGCGGACCAACGCCGAACGGTTGGTGCGGGCCCAGCTCACGTACACCGGAGCCTCGAAGCCGGCCACCAGCCGCTTGTAGGAGTTGATCAGGGGGGAGAGCACGGCGCACATCCCCTTGGCGTGGGCCAGCTGTCCCGCGATGAAGTGCTTCGCCAGCTCCGACAGGCCATACTGGTCGTGAGGGTCGTAGAAGGCGTTCTTGCCCTCGGCGATGCTCCAGAGGCTCTGGTGGGTGTGCATGCCGCTGCCGGCGATCCCGTAGACCGGCTTCGGCATGAAGGTGGCGTGGAGCCCGTGGCGGTGGGCCACCGACTTCAGGGTGCTCTTGAACTCCACTACCTTGTCCGCCGTCGCCAACGCCTCGTCGTACCTCACGTCGATCTCGTGCTGGCCGGGACCCACCTCGTGGTGGCTGGTCTCCACGGCGATCCCCTGCAGCTCCAGCGCCTCGACCATCTCCTTGCGAACCTCCGAGGCCAGGTCGGTGGAGATGTCGAAGTAGGAACCCTCGTCGTGGGGCAGCGGGGAGGGAGAGCCATCCCCGTTCATCTTGAACAGGTAGAACTCCAGCTCCGGGCCGGTGTAGAAACGGAAGCCCATCTCCTGGGCCTCTTTGAGGGCGAGACTCAGGATGTAGCGGGGATCCCCCATGAAGGACTCGCCGTCGGGCGTGCAGATGTTGCAGGTCACCTTGGCGGTGGTCAGCGCGCCCTCGCTGAATGGGAGCACCCCGAAGGAGGAGAGATCGGGCTCCAGGTACATGTCGCTCTCGTGGATCCGGGCGAACCCCTCGATGGAGGAGCCGTCGAACCACTTACCGTTCAGCAGGGTATCCTCGAGCTCGTGGGCGGGGATGGTCACCTGCTTTACCATGCCGACGATGTCGGTGAACTGGAGGTTGACGAACTTCACCTGCTCCCGCTCCGTCACCTCCAGGATCTGCCGGATCCTTTCTCGATCCTTGCCGGCCTCTGTCGCCACTGCTGCCTCCTCATATTGACGAACGAATACCCCGGCCTCTCCACGCTGGGGATCCTCTGGGACCGCTGAGGGCCCAATCGGCCCCAGAAGCTGACACTACATTGTATCCCGCGGGCCGAACCGGGGCTATGGACAAAGTGCACTAATGGGTTGGCCCGCTAATTGGGCAAAATGCACAGCGGACAATGGGTGCGGAGCGCGTGGCCCCTCGCACCCCGAACCCTGCACCCCGAGCTATCCGCGGTTGCGCTCCGCCTCCAGCAGCTGCCGGACCTTCAGGGCCACCTGCAGGGAAAGCCGGGTCTCGGGGTCGTCCAGGTCGAGGCCGCTGATCTCACCTATCCTCTGAAGCCGGTACAGGAGGGAGTTCCGGTGGAGCGACAGCTGCTCGGCGGTGCGACTCAGGTTGCCGTGACAGAGGAAGAGGGCGTCCACGGTCTTCAGCAGCTCTCCGCCCGTCTTGGCGTCGTGCTGCTCCAGCTTCCCCACCATCTCCTGCCGGAAGCTCTCCATCTCCGCCAGGTTGCCGATCTGTGCCAGTAGCCTCAGGATTCCCAGGTCGCCGAAGTAGGTGCTGGAGGAGGGCCCATGCACCCGAACGCCGATCCCCAGCGCCCCCTCCGCCTCCCGATAGGCTGCCGTCAGGCTGCTCCCAGGACCGGTGGGGCGTCCGATCCCCACCGCCACCAGGTAGCCCTCCAGGGCGGCCTGAGCCCGGACGCGCATGGTTTCCGCCAGCTCTCGGGCCGCCCTTTCCGTGGCGATCCCGGCCAGGGGCACCACCGCAACCACCGAGCTGCTCCGATAGGCAACCAGCGACTTGGACTCCAGCCGGGAGGTCTCCGCCTTCACCACCGATTCCAGCTGCCGCCGCACGCGGTCGCTGCTCCTGAGCCCCACCCCGCCTTCACCCTTTTCCCGGCCCTCGGCCCGAAAGACCAGCACCAGGGAGGGGAGCGTGGGATCGTAGCCCAGCCTTCGGGCCTTCCCGAGGGCAGCCTGGTCCCCCTCGAGCCCCTCGGAGAGCAGCTGATCCAGCAGGTCGCCCCTGACCCGAGCCTCGGCCTCGCCGATGGCCGCCTCTTTGGCTACCTCGACGGCACAGACTGCCGCCCCTCGCCCGGCCGCCAGCCGGTCCAACTCGGTGAGCTCGGCCTCCAGCCCTATCACCGACAGGTAGCCGGCCACACCGTCCCGGGCCGGTATGGGGGCAACGAAGCGCCCGAGGGCCGAGTCCGCCAGGGGGAACCTGCGCACGGGGGGCTGAGCCCCGGAGAGGGGCACCGTGCGGATCCACTCCTCCATCTGGCTCCGACCGGCACGCAGCTCCAGCCTTTCCGGACTCAGCGACTGGGGGCCCGCCGTGCTGAACTGGACGCGGAACTGGTCGTCCTCGATGACCACCGCCTTACCGCAGATCTCCGATAGCCGATCGGCGACGGCTTGGAGCCCCCGCTCCTCGAAGGTCAACTGGGCCAGCTGTCGATGGATCTCCGAGGCCCGATGCTGAAGCTCCGCCTGCTTGTCCACCACGGTGGCGATGGCGGCCCTCTCCACCTCCATCAACGTTGTACCGGGGGGCAACTGGATCAGGGGGATCTGGAGGCTCTCAGCCGCGTCGGCCGCCTCCCGATCGACCTCGCCCAGCACGGCGATGGCGGCGACCCCCACGTCGGCCAGTCGGGCCACCACGTAGGCGAGGGTCATCGACTCGTGGAGGAGGCTGAGCTGGACGCTGGAGAGGAGGGTCAACTCGCCCCCCTCCAGCGCCTCGAAGGCGGGGGGACGGGGGCGGAGGGAGCGAGCCCAGGTGACCTCGCGACCCAACCCGGACCGCCCGGCCACCACACGGCTGCCGGCCGGAAGCGATAGTTGAAGGAGTTCCTCTACGGTGACCGCCATTTCCCTCTCCCCGATCGAGTCCGCGCGCCCCCCTCGAGGGCGCTTGTGCAAAGTGCACAACTATTCTAGCAGGGATGCGGGGGGAGGGAAAGCCTGTGCAACCCCTCCTCGTCGCGTGAGGGGGGGTCTGGAGTAGTTCGCCCTCCGGAGCTCACAGAAAAGGGGCAGCCGGATCTCTCCGCCGCCCCTTCGTGGCCCGCCGGATGGCTACTCTTCGAAGTCCTTGTCCTGGATGAAGGTGCCGTGCCAGCTGTGGTACCAGACCTGGCCGGTGTAGCCGTTGACGCTCAGCATTCCGGTGGTCTTGCCATCCTCGAGGGTGTCCATGGTGTAGTAGCCGTAGAAGGTCTCGGGGTCCTTGGCGGTGGTCCCGGGAAGGGCCTGGGCCAGGTAGTCGTTGGCCAGCTGGGTCGCCTGGTCGGGCTTCACCGGCATGTCGGCCGTCGGGGCGGTGTTCCCGCCCCAGCCGAAGCCGCGGCCCATCATCCCGCCGAAGCCCCCTCCCATGTGGCCGTACTTGACGTTCCACATCATGTTGGGTCCCATCTCGGGGTAGACGGCCCCGCCGTAGCGGTCCACCAGCAACTCGATGGCGTGAACCCCGGTATCCTTCTCCTTGAAGTTGGCGTAGAAGTTGTTGTCGAACTCCATGATCTCGCTCAGCGCCAGCCCCTGGTAGCCGCTATTCGCCACGTACTGGCGGACCGCCTGCTCGGCCTGGTCGATGGAGAGGGGGTTGCCGCTGGGCTGGCCCTGGTTCCACCAGCCGCCCATCATCCCGCCGAAACCGCCCATCATCCCGCCGCGACCGAAGCCCCAACCCGGCCCAGCCACCTGGGCGAAGACCGTGCCGGCCGTAAGAAGCCCCACGGCTGCTATGGCCACCACCGTGGCCAGCGCCGCTATCTTGCCTTTCATAGCAATATCTCCTTCCGCCAAGTCATCCACATCCGTGGTTCCCGCGTCCCTATCTGGCATGAATGTTACCCACTGGATGTGAAGATCCCGTGAAGGCCGGATGGGGAGGGTGTGAAGCCGCCCAGAAATCGTAGGGCAGGGCGCTCTGCCCTGCCGCCCGGCCTACCATCGCCCGCCGGGCGGTGGGGCACAGGGCCCCACCCTACATCCGGGAAACCATCGCAGGGCGGGGTCCAGGACCCCGCCCTGCGCCTTGAAAGCGTAGGGGCGACGCATGCGTCGTCCAAACAGATTGTCTCTACCTCTTGTTCCGCAGGTAGTCGGTCATGATGGGCGCGATCCTGGGCGCCGCCTCCGGGACCATCGGCGGCATGATCTTCG
>JAJZQR010000336.1 GCA_021806765.1 Chloroflexota bacterium
ACGGGTCATCTTGACCGCCCTGAAGCTCCGCCACCTGGTGGTCATTCCATCCCTGGCCGGCCTGCTCCCGGCCAACGCCTGAGATCATGCACATTTTGCGATCAATCCCATCGGTTAGACACTAATGTATGGGTTCTAAGACTGAGGTTACTGGGGGCAAACACCCCAAACCACGCCAGGCCGCATTGCGGCCCCGCCCGCATTGCGTGCCATGAACCCTGAGAGGGCGAGGTACCGAAATCCAGCACCTCGCCCCGGCCGAACTTACGCTTTGGAGGCTCCTTTCAGAGAGAAGAACACCGTCGGCCAGATGAAGACGCCCTGCACCTTCTTGCTGACAGCGCCAAGCAGGTCGGGAGCGTACAAGAAAATCATTGGGGCGTCCGCCCAGACGATCTTCTGGACCTCGGCCAGCACCTGCCACCGTTTCGTCTCGTCTATGAGGTAGTTGGCCTGGTCCAAGAGGCTGTCCACCTTGTCGTTCTTGTACCACATCAGGTTCCAGACGTCCGGGCCCTTGTCCGGTGCCTTGTTGGACAGGAACAGGGAATTCAGGTGGTAGCCTAAGTCACCGTTTGACGGGTTGAAGCCAAAGAAGCAGGCCTGGTAGGTTGCCTTGTCCCGAGGCACCCGCAGGTAGCCCCAGTAGCCCGAGGACTCCACCTTCTGGATGGAGACGTCGCAACCGATTGCCTTCAGGTTGGCCTGCACAGCCTCGGTCACCACCACGTCGTTCATGAAGGTGCCATCTGCAGTCATGATTGTGAACTTGAGGGGCTTGCCGTTCTTCTGGAGGATGCCACCCTGCCCCGGGGTCCAGCCGGCATCCGCCAGCATCTGCTTCGCTTTGTTCGGGTCGTACGGATAGCTTCCCGCCTTGCTGTAGCCGGAGATGGATGGCGCGGCAGGCGAGTCGATAACGGTGGCGTAACCCATGAAGAGGTTCTTAACTATGGCTTCCTTGTCCACCGCATAGTTGAGCGCCTGTCGCACCTTCACGTCCTGGAAGACGTCCACGTTCAAGTTGAACTCGATCCAGAACGGCCGCAGTCCCGGCGTGCGCAGCAACTGGAGGTTCTGGTTGGAGGTGATCCGACCGGCATCGGTGGGGACCAGGTCGTTGATCAGGTCCGCCTGCCCCGCCTCCAGCATCGAGAGACGGGTCTGGGCCTCCGGCACGTTCCGGAACTCGATCTTGTCCAAGAGTGGCTTGCTCTTCCAGTAGTCGTCGAACCGTCTCAAGACGACCTTGGACCCTGGCTCGAAGCTCTCCACCATGTAGGGGCCGGTGCCCACGGGATGGTGCTGGTATTCGTCGCCGTACTTGGCAATCGCCTCTGGGCTGGCGATGCCACCCGATTCCTGCGCCAGGTAGCGCAAAGTAGGAGCAAAGGGCTTGTCGGTGCTCAGCGCGATGGTGTTATCGTCCACGATCTTGACCTTGGTGTACTGGGTCCACAGCAGCCGGTTCGCGGAGGGGTTCTGTGGATCGACCATCCGCTTGATGTGGGACTCGACCACCTGGGCGTTGAAGGGGGTGCCGTCTTGGAACTTGACCCCCTTGCGCAGCTTGAAGGTCCAGGTGAGCCCGTCTGGGGACACCTGCCACGACTCCGCCAACTCCGGCACGATGGTCAATTTGGCGTCGAAGTTGACCAGCTTGTCGGTCACGCTGTTGGAGACATCCTGGGCTGCAGGATAGACCAGCATCAATCGGGTGGAATCCGCCTGGTTGACGGCCAGGCTCTGGGCGTAGACCAGGGTCCCACCGAGTTTGGGCGCTGCAGGAGCGGCGGCCTGTGCGGCCCCCGCCTGAGCGCCACTACCGGACGCTGGTGCCTGCGCGACTGGTGTCGGTGCAGGTGATGACGGGGCACAGGCCGCGAGCAACTGAGGGAACATGCCAAGTGCCGCTAGGGCAGCGCCATCCTTTAGCAACTCCCTACGGCTTAGCCGACGGCTTTTCCTAGAATCGTCTGTCACCCTAGTCCCCCTTTCGCAATCATCCCAGACGTTTATCTCTCGTCGACACTTACGCTCTCACACACGCCTGATAGCATCTTGGGCCCACTCAATGTTCAGTTCGGTCAGTCGAGCAACTGAGGGAATTCCCGTGGTTCGGTCCCATCCCATCATCTCGTAGTACGTCGATCTAGCCTGCTCGAACTCGATCGGGTCGATCACCTTAGTAGCGAGGGGGCCCTCTGTGGCCGGCTGGAAGAAGCGGATTGGCAACCGATCCTCCGCGACGGTGAGACCCTCTCGGACGTTGAAGCAGCGTCCAAGGGTGATGGCTCGCTCGGCAGCTTTCATCAACTCGAAGGTGCTGGTGTTCCAACCGGTAGCGGCGTTGACCAGGTCCACCACCTCCGCCACGGTCCAGGGCACGAAGATACACAGGGTCAGGGCGTCCACGACGCTCCGCCACTGGTGCAGGTAGGCGAACATGCGGGCCTTCTGGGGCCCCAAGGAGTCGCCAGGGAGCGGCTCCAACACCCCCAGCCCCTTGACAGCAGCCAGGGACGGCCCGTCCTGCTCGTAGGCCGTGTCGTGGAGTCCGATGCAGTGATCGCCGCCGTGATTGGCTACCGCGTAACCGAGGCCCAGCCCGTGCTTGATGCGCGGCTCGTGCATCCCCAATTCGACGCCTTTCACCTGCATGGCCAAGTCCTCAGCCTCGTGGCCGATCCTGGCCGCCGCTCGGCGGGTACCCTCGGCCAGCAGGTCGCCGATGCCCCTTCTCTCCACGATCATCTCCAGACAACCCAGCAATGCCTTCGAATCGCCCCATCTCAACGCCAGCCCGCCGGTGTCCTCGTCGGTGATCAGCCCCCGCTCGTAGCACTCCATGGCGAAGGCCACAGTAGCGCCGGCCGAGATGGTATCCAGGGAGTTGGCCTGACAGAAGTGGTGAGCCCTCGCGATGGCTGCCAGATCCGAGACGCCGCAGTCGGAGCCGCAGGAGGCCAGCGTCTCGTACTCCGGCCCGCCGTATGCTGGATCGACCCTGTAGGGGGTCTCCAGCTTCACCACCTTCTTGCAGCGTACTGCGCAGGAATAGCAGGACTCCATCCCAACCCGGATGGTATCCCGGAGCGTAATGGCCGAGATCTGCTTCACCTCCTCGAACCAGCCGTCCTGGAAGTTGCGACTCGGGAGGTTGCCAGCCAGGTTGTAGGCTTCCATGTCGGCACCAGTACCGAACTCATGGAGGGCCCGGGCTTTGGTTAGGACCGCACTCGCCATCGCCTTCGCCATGGCTCGCAGCCGCTCTGGGTCGGCGGCCTTCAGCTCCCTTTTGCCCCGCACAGCGATCGCTTTCAGTCGCTTGCTGCCCATGACGGCGCCTAGGCCGGTACGCCCCGCAGCGTCTCGGAGATCGTTGATGATGCAGGCGAAGCGGACCAGTCTCTCCCCCGCGGGGCCAATCTGGGCAATCCGCGCTCGGGGCTCCCCCAACTCCTGTCGGATCGCCTCCTCTGTCTCTTTGGTCTCCCTGCCCCAAAGGTGGCCGGCGTCGCGAATCTCCGTCTTGTCATCCAGTATGGCCAGGTAGACCGGCTTTTCCGCCTGCCCCTCCACGATGATTCCGTCGTAGCCAGCGTGCTTCAACTCAGAACCCCAGAAGCCACCCACCTCTCCGCGTCCAATGCCGGCCGAGAGGGGGGACTTGGCGCCCACGGCGTTGCGGCCAGCGCCGGAGAAGGGGAAACCCGATATGACGCTGCCGGCGAAGATCAGCCTATTCTCCGGGCCGAGGGGATCGGCTCCCGCTGGCACCTCCCTGAGGAGAAGGTCGGCGATCACACCCATACCACCTAGGTAGCGGCGGTACCAGATTTCCGGGAAGGTTTCCTCCCGGATCGTCCCTTGGGTTAAGTTCACTCTCAAGAACTTGCCGGTGTAACCAAAAGGCATCCTGCGCCTCCTACTTATGCGCTCGGGGCACCTTGCGACACACTGCACAGCAGCCGCAGGAGCTGGCTCCGAAGTCGATGCACCGCCGAGCACGCCCACGTGAGTATCGGGGATCGTCCAGGATGTTCCCTGAACGATCCGAGGCCATTGCCTTACTGAGCGGTGTAGCCGCCGTCCACCATGAGCGACGACCCAGTAACATAGCTGGAGTCGTCGGAGGCAAGGAAAAGCACGGCTTTGGCCACCTCTTCCGGTCGCGCCAGCCGCCCCATGGGAACCGCCTCCTCGGAAGCCTTACGGGCGGCCGCAACGTCACCACGGCTCTTGAACACCTTTGCCATGAAGGCGGTGTCGACCATGCCGGGGCAGACGGCGTTCACCCGGATGTTCTGGCGGGCGAAGTCCAGCGCGACCTGCTTGGTCAGCAACACCACGGCGGCCTTGGCGGCGTTGTACGCCGCGCCTCGCCGGGTCCCCACGTGGCCGGCCCCGGATCCCGTGTTGATGATCGACCCGCCGCCCGCGGTCTTCAGCATCGCCGGGATCCCATACTTGCAGCCGAAGAAGACGCCCTTGGCGTTGATGTCCAGCACCGTGTCCCACTGCGCCTCGGTCAGCTCGGTGACCGACCCGGGGATGGTCATTCCCGCGTTGTTGAACAGGACGTCCAGCCTGCCATACCGCTCCACGGTGAAGTCCACGAAGTGCTGGACGTCGGCTTCCTTCGTCACGTCGCCCTGGATCGCCTCGGCTTCTCCCCTGGCCTCCCGGAGGAGACGCGCGGTCTCCGCCGCCGCAGCCTCATCCAGGTCCGCCGCCACCACTTTCGCCCCTTCCCGAGCGAGGAGCAGGCAGGTCGCCCGGCCTATCCCTCCGCCCGCCCCCGTTATCAGTGCCACCTTCTCTGCCAGCTTCGTCACGTGTCCTTCTCCTCTCCTGATTTCAGCCCGGTTTCTCCGCAGCCAGCCCAGCCCCCGACCCCGCCGCCCATTGTGGTCCCCACGAGACCGTGATCCTGGGTAAGCTCGCTGCCACGAGTTGCATGCCGAAACGGAATACCAAGATGACGCTCTTCGTCGTTCCCCTCGGCAAGGCCCCTACGAAACGGCTGCCGACGAACGAAGGGCGATCTCTCCTGACCCTGAGGCAGGCCCCGCCTCGAAAGTGAAGGCGTAACGGTCGGCACGGAAAACGGCCCGGGCTGCCTCCACTGGACGCCCACCGGTCTCGTAGAAGGCAAACTCGTTTATGAGCACCGGCTCTCCAGACGTGATGTTCAGATGCTTCGCCTGGTTGGCGGAGGCTGCGCCGGCGCTGATCCGGAGTCGGGTGCCCGCAATGTCCAACCCCACCACCGCATGGAGGAAGGTAGTCACCGAGATCCGGGAGAGATCCTGGGCCGACACCGACTCTGCGGTGCGCGGAGGGAAATAGCGGGACTCCACCCACAGAGGGATGTCACCCGCCCAACCCAGCCTCCTCGCCCGTACCACCTCCTCGCCGGGCGGCAGTTGCAGCAGCGTGGCTATCCGATCGGGCACCGGACAGCGCTCCAATGCCAGCAGCTCGACCCGCGGCTTCAGTCCGTAGCGAGCGATGTCATCCTCAAAACCCAGCAGACGCGCGGGATTGCGCTCGATCTTGCGGCCCTCGACGGCTTGAGGAAGGACAATAGTGCCCCTGCGTGGCGTTCT
>JAJZQR010000337.1 GCA_021806765.1 Chloroflexota bacterium
TTGCACCATAAGGGGAAGCGGGCTTGATAAGGGTGAAGGGATGTGTCAGCAACTTGGGGACGGCTGCCTGGAAACCGTCATTCCCGCTTCCGCGGGAATCCAGCCTCCCGGCGTGGTTAATGGATTCCCGCTTTCGCGGGAATGACGATGGGGTGCCCCACCCCTACAAGGGATTCCTTCCTGCGGCCGTCGCCAAGACGCTCCCTTATGGTGCAATTTCAGTCTTCCTCCAACAAAATTGACACCCCTGCGGCGTACGTTTAAGATTCCGGGGATTCTGGCAATGTAGGGGGGTCTACCTGTGACCGGTGACGAGATCCGCAAGGCTTTCCTGGATTTCTTTCAGTCGAAGGGGAGCCTGGTCATGCCCAGCTCCAGCCTGGTCCCCCGGGACGACCCCACCGTGCTGTTGACCACCGCCGGCATGCAGCAGATGATCCCCTTCATGGTGGGCAAGCAGGCGCCGCCCAAACCCCGACTCACCTCCTGCCAGAAGTGCTTCCGCAGCACCGACATCGACAGCGTGGGGAACCCTCGGAACCTCACCTTCTTCGAGATGCTGGGCAACTTCTCCATCGGGGACTACTTCAAAAAGGAGGCGATCGCCTTCGCCTGGGAGTTCTCCCTTCAATACCTGAAGCTACCCAGGGAGAAGATCTACATCACGGTGCACCCTACCGACGACGAGGCCAAGGGCTACTGGATGGAGGTGGGGGTGCCGGAGGAGAGGATCTCTTACCTGGAGGACAACTTCTGGGGTCCTCCAGGCGACAGCGGCCCCTGCGGACCCGACTCCGAGCTGTTCATCGACATGGGGCCCGAGATGGGCTGCGGGAAACCCGACTGCGCCCCCGGCTGCGACTGCAACCGCTATCTGGAGTACTGGAACCTGGTCTTCATGCAGTACTTCCAGGACGTGGACGGCACGCGGACGCCGCTCCCCCGCAAGAACATCGACACCGGCCTCGGGCTGGAGCGGATGGCGGCCATCACGCAGGGCTGCAAGACGGTCTACGAGACCGATTTGTTCAAGCCCATAATCGAGGCGGCGGAGCGGCTGTCCCACCGCCAGTACGGTCAGGACGAGAAGACCAGCTTCTCCCTGCGGGTCATCGCCGATCACGGACGGGCCATGACCTTCCTGACCTCCGACGGCGTGCTGCCCTCCAACGAGGGCCGGGGCTACGTGCTGCGGAGGGTCATTCGGCGGGCCATACGCCACGGCCGGCTGCTGGGGGTGGAGGGACCGTTCCTCTCCGGCATCGTCGACGTGGTGGTGGACCACATGTCCGGGGCCTACCCCGACCTGGCGGAGCGCCACCAATTCATTCGGCGGGTGGTGGGCCAGGAGGAGGAGAGGTTCATCCGGACCCTCCAGACGGGGCTGGTGCTGCTGGATCGCTGGATTTCGGAGTCGAAGGAGCAGGGTCTTGCGGCGCTGCCCGGGGATCTGATGTTCCGGCTGTACGATACCTACGGCTTCCCTCGTGAGCTGAGCGCCGAGATCGCCAAGGAATCGGGCCTGGGCGTGGACCAGGACGGCTTCAAGGCGGCCATGGAGCGACAGCGGGAGCTGAGCCGCGCTGCCGCCAAGTTCGGCAGAGTCCTCGAGGTTCGGGATGCCGGAACGGCGGTCGAGGAGGTGGAGGAGACCCGCTTCCTGGGCTACGAGATGACCGAGTCCGAGGCTCAGATCGTGGCCCTGCTGGAGTCCGGCCAGTGGCAGCCGCGGGTGGATCAGGGGATCGACGCCATCGTGATCCTGGATCGGTCGCCCTTCTATGCGGAGTCCGGCGGCCAGGTGGGAGACACCGGTGTGATCACCACGGCGGACGGTCGCTTCGAAGTGCGAGACACCCAGCGGGACGACGCCGGGCGCATCCTGCACCTCGGGACCGTCGTGGAGGGCTTTCTGGAGGTATCGTCCACCGCTACGGCCGCCATCGACGTGGAGCGCCGGGTCGACACGGCGCGCCACCATACGGTGACCCACCTGCTCCACAAGGCCCTTCGAGACCGGCTGGGTACCCACGTTACCCAGGCCGGTTCCCTGGTGTCCCCCGAGGTGGCCCGGTTCGACTTCACCCACGACGCAGCGCTTAGCCTCGAAGATCTGCGGGCGGTGGAGGCCGAGGTCAACTCCCGGATCATGGCCAACATCCCCGTCCTGGTGACCACGAGGACCCTGGAAGAGGCCAGGGCCGTGGGGGCCATGGCGCTGTTCACGGAGAAGTACGGGAACGTGGTGCGGACCGTCGGCATCGGCGACTACAGTCTGGAGCTGTGTGGTGGCACCCACGTGTCCAACACCGGGGTTCTCGGAGTGGCCCACATCCTCAGCGAGAGCAGCGTGGGGGCAGGTCTGCGTCGAATCGAGATAGTGGCCGGCCGGGCGGCGCTGCGGGCCATCCGGTCCCGCATGGAGGCGCTGGAGGGAGTGGCCACCGAGCTGGGCACCGTGCCCGACCTGGCTTTGGAGCGGGCCCGCGCGACGGTCGAGGATCTGGCTTCAACCCGCAAGGAGGTGTCACGGCTTCGATCGCGGCTGGCTCGCATGGAGGCCGACGCCCTTCTGTCCAAGGCGATCCAGGTAGATGGGGCCAGGGTGCTCTCATCCTCCGTGGAGGTCGAGAGCATGGATGCCATGCGGGAGATGGTGGACTGGCTGCGGCCCAAGATGCAACCGGGCATCATCGTCCTGGGCGCCGTGTTCAACGAACGCCCCAGTTTCGTCGCCAGCGTCAGCAAGGAGCTGATCTCGCCGAAGCTGGATGCCGTGAAGCTGGTGCGGCAGGTGGCCGCGCAGACCGGTGGTGGCGGTGGCGGCAGGCCCGATATGGCCCAGGCCGGCGGCAAGGACCCTCGACAGCTGCGCAGCGCCCTGGATAGTGTCCAGCGGCTGGTGGAGGATGCCCTTCGGGGCTAGGAGTGCCGTTCCGCAATTCCTGCCCTACGGATTCCCTCACTCTCATTGTGACCCTCGAGGAGAGGGGAGAGGATGGTTCCATGCCACGCTGGGGCGATGAAGTAATAACCATCGACCGCTCCGACACACTACAGAGCTTCCTGGCCAAACTGGAGAGCACGGCTGCGACCATGCCGGTAGTGGTTCTGTCCCCCGACTGCCGCGTCGCCGATAGCCCCCTTACTTACCGGCTGATGGTCCGAGTCTCGGAGCGGTTCGCCATACCCCTGGCCGTGGTGACCGGAAACCCTGCCTGGCGGCAGCTGGCGAGGGAGCATGGTCTCCGCTGCTTCTCCTCCCTGGGCGCCCTTCGGCGAGCACGACGCGGATCGGCTCTCTCCTCCACGGAGGAATGGGCAGACGCGCTGCTGTCCACCCTGCACCCATCCTCTTTCAAGCAGGTGTGGCCTGTAGCAGGGACCCTTATCCTGGCCCTGAGCGCCGTCACCTTCTTCGTCGTCCCCGTCATGAAGGTGACGCTCCAGGCGCCGGCGGAGATGGTCACTCGGAACGTAACCGTGAAGGTGGACGTGGGCACTGCTCGAGTAGACGCCGACTCCGCGACCATCCCCGGCCGGATTATCGAGCATCGCTTCACGGTTGCCGACTTCATCGATACCACCGGTAACAAGAATGTCGGGAAGGATCCCGCCAAAGGCGAAGTGACCGTCCTGAACAACAGCACGTTCCCAGTCACGATCCCCTCTGGCACCGCGCTGTCCTCCGCCTCGGGCGTGAAGTTCACCACCACGGCGGCCACCACGGTCGGACCTTTCGTTCCCTCGGGAAGCCCACAGCCCGCCGGCGCACCGGCGGCAGGAGTTGGAGTCGGGGTAAAGATCCCGGTGGTGGCCGCGGAACCGGGTGAGAAGGGCAACGTCCCGGCTCTGGCCATCAGCAGGATCGAGGGGGATGCTTTCCGAGGGCTGACGGTGGTCAACGAGCAGCCCCTCACCGGTGGGACAGAAGCCAAGGTCCGATCGGTCTCGGCCGAGGATCGAGCGAAACTGAAGGAAGCTCTCTTCCAGAAGGCCCAGACCCAGTCCCTTTCGGAGTTGACCGTGAGGGTAGGTCAATCGGAATCGCTGATCCCCAACTCCATGCAGGTACAGATCGACGGGGAAGACTACGACAAGGCGCAGGACGAGGAGGGCGATAAGCTGAAGGGTACGGTGTACGTGGTGGCCAGCGGTATGGCTTTTGCCAACCAGGACTTGAACGGCGTCGTCGAGAGCGATTGGAAGAAATCGACCCCCAAGGACTACCGCGCGTTGCCGGGTAACCTGGCTCTCGCCGCTCCGGAGGTGGTCGATGCTGGGCCCCGAACGGCGAAGCTAACGGTGCGGGTGACAGGCCGAGCGGAGCCGGTGGTAGAGGTGGGTCGATTGAGCGAGTTGCTCCGGGGTGCCTCGCTTTCCGACGCTCGGACGAAGCTGGCCAGCCTGCAGGGGGGATTCCGGCTTGAGCAGGTCGAGATCTGGCCCGTGTGGGCGCCGCGAGCATACAGGATAGAGGTGCAGACCGTTCAGTGAGAGTGCTGGCCCTAGACGTGGGAGACCGGCGAATAGGTGTTGCCCTCAGCGATCCTACCGGCACCATCGCATCCCCTCTCACGATTCTTCATCGCGTGGCCGAGAGAAAGGACCTGGAGGCCATCTCCGCCCTCATCGCCGAGCATGCGGTGGAACAAGTCGTAGTCGGATTGCCCAGGACTCTGCGGGGGGAGTTGGGGCCCCAGGCCCAGCGAGTGATGCGCTTCGCCCAGCACCTGGCCGAAGCGGTTCAGGTTCCGGTAGTGTACTGGGACGAGCGGCATTCCACCGTCGACGCTGAACGGATCATCAGGACCCGCGAGCGGGCCCGTGGTCGGGGCGGCCGGACCGCGGTAGACGATGTGGCCGCAGCGGTAATCCTTCAGAGTTACCTGGATAGCCCCAAGAATCACCCGGAAATGGCGTAGGGCAGGGCCTCTTAGTTGTCACCCTGAGCGATAGCGAAGGGTCTCCACGCACGGGCGTAGAGACGCGACATGTCGCGTCTCTACAGGGAATAGCCCGGCGGCGGGGGACAAGCCCCCGCCCTATAGGAAACAGCACTGGAAGGGTCTTCTATGTCTAGCCGTCGAGGGGTTTTGGCGCTGATATTGACGGTGGTCGCTGTGGTAGCCTTCGCTGTCCTGGCGTTGGGTGGATGGAAGGCGATTCAAGATCCTAAAGGGATAGCCCTCGAGGCGAGGGACCGTTTCCTGGATAATCCTGCCAACCCCTCGGACAGCTCGAAACACTCCTTCGTGGTCCACGAGGGGGAGAGTGCCGCACGGATTGCCGACCGCCTTCAGACCGAGGGATTGATCGAGGATGCCCGCTCCTTCCGATGGATGGCGGATCTGCAGGGACTTGCTTCCGACCTCTCCGCCGGCGAGTACGAGTTGTCCCCCAGCATGAGACCCGGCGAGATCCTGGCGGCCCTGGCTGAGGGAAAGACAAAGGCCAACCCCCTGGTCACCTTCCCGGAGGGCTGGAGGGCGGAGGAGATAGCGGAGCGGCTGGCTGCCAGGGGGATC
>JAJZQR010000338.1 GCA_021806765.1 Chloroflexota bacterium
CAATATCCCTATCTGATTCTTCTCCGGCATGGCCACCGTGATGGTGAACCGGCCGGGGGTATCGCCCCACAGGTGTAAGGAGAGGGTGTTGCCGTTGGGGTAGTTGCCCACCCCCACCTGCCACAGGGGTGGATCCACCGTTATCTCCACCCGATAGGGGCGGAAGCCCCCGGCCTCCGTCGAGCCGATCAGATAGGGATAGTGGACCAGGACGGACGGGTTGGTCTGGAAAGGTATCGTCGCCGTCTGCCCGGGTGCCACGAAGACGTGGTTGGCGCTGGTGCCCACGACTTCGATGGAGATGGCATTGGTGGAAGCCGTTGCCGCGGGAACGGCCGTACCGGCTTTGGGGATCGACGTCACGACCGTTCCCGTCGCGCCGCTGGTTGATGGGGTGGCGGTAGCCGTTGGGGCGGGGCTGGCCGTCGGTGCGGAAGTGGCGACGGGGGTCGGGGCTGCCGTTTGGGACACCCCGCCGGTGACGGGTGTTGGCGTGGCAGGAGCGCTGCCGCAGCCGGATAGGGTTAGAGGCCCGAGTAGGATGAGGACCACCTGGCACGCTTCTAGCAGTTTATTGTACATGGTGTTCTTGCCTCCCTGGCAGGCAGTTCTTCCTTCCACCGCGGCTCGGGGGTAGCAGATCGCGACTACCCTCGGATGTCGGTAGCCATGGGCTCATGTAGTACAACGCTGCTGCGAAGGAAAAGGTTCCGCTGTCAACGGTGGACTGCCGGAAGGTGGATGCTGAGACCGTTACGATTCCGCCGGAGAAGAGTTGTATAGGAGCGAGGCTGCGACGGCCCTTTCGACCGGGCTCGTTCCCGCCGGGCAGGCGGCTTCGGACTATCTCGCGGGCTAGAGAGTGGTTGTGCTAGAATGCGGCCTTGGGGCAAGAATTCAGCCATCAGCCTACAGCTATCGGCGTTTGACCCTCGATGGCCGGTATCGCGGGCGTGACAGATGCTGGCCATCGGGTTGATTGTGGGGCATCTGGCAGCCCGCGGTCTCGGGGGAAGCTGATAGCCAGACGCCGATGGCTGAAGGCTTTTCGTGCGGTGGAGGGCAAGCCTTGGAGGTGACCGCGAGCAGCTCTCGCGAACAACAACAGAACGGCAGGGGTACCGGCAGATTGGTCGTGGGTCTGATAGTGGTATCCTTCCTGGTGTTTGTGGTGGGGAGCTTCGTTTTTGCCTATCTTTTTCTGTTCTCTACCCCGGCCCAGGGAGGTCCGGATATCCTGCCGAAGATTGGTGGGGCAACCCTGGGGTCAAGTCCGCCTTCCAATGAGGACGCTCGGGCAGCCCCCACTGTCGCGGATATCGGAGACAGACGTTTCTTGAACATCCTGCTGTTGGGGCTCGACCAGAGGGATGACGAGAGGGGTGTCCCCACCCGCAGCGATTCCATGATCGTCGTGAGCATCGACCAGGCCAACAAGCGGGCGGCCATGATATCGTTGCCGCGGGACATGTGGGTGCAGATCCCGGGCTACGCCGACAACCGGATCAACGTGGCCAACTTCCTGGGGGACGCCTACA
This sequence comes from Chloroflexota bacterium, assembly GCA_021806765.1. The sequence continues at coordinate 1,539 of JAJZQR010000338.1, forward strand.
AGTACCCTGGCGGGGGCCCAGCCCTGGCCAAGAAGACGGTGGAGGCCAATTTCGGTATGAAGATCGATTACTACGCCCGCATCAACTTTCGGGGCTTCGAGAAGGTCGTGGATACCCTTGGCGGTATCGACGTCAACGTGGAACAACCCATCATCGACAACGAGTACCCCACCGAAGACTACGGCTTCATGAGGGTCTACATACCGGCGGGCAGGCAGCATATGAATGGCACGGTGGCGCTGCAGTACGCCCGGTCCAGGCACAGCGAGAATGACTTCGGGAGGGCGCACCGGCAGCAGGTGGTGCTGATGGCCATCAAGGATCGGGCTCTACAGTTGGACGTAATCCCCAAGCTACCGACCCTGATGAACACCTTCAAGGACATGGTGGATACCGACATGCCACCCCAGGAGATCCTTCGACTGGCGGCTATGGCCAAGGATATCCGCGACAACAGCGTGAGCACCCTGGTGATCGACGACAAGCTGGCACCTCCCTTTGTGGGCGAGGGAGGGGCGGACCTGTTGATGCCGAACAGGCCGGAGATCCGGAAGGCCATCGCCGCGCTGCTGGCAGACCCGGTGATCAAGCAGGAGGGGGCGAAGATCGAAGTGGCCAACGGCACCACCCGTTCGGGGCTCGCCACCAGGACGGGCGACTTTCTGTTGGACCAGGGCTTCGATGTGAGCAAGGTCTCCACGGCGGATCGCGCCGACTACAAGACGACCCAGATCCTGGTTGTGGGGGACAAGAAGGGGACGGCAGCACTGCTGGCCCAGATGCTGAAGTTGGATCCTCGTGCTATCGTCTACAGTTCGACACCCTCGGCCGTCCCTACCCCCATGGCGGCCACCAAGCCCACGCCGGTTACCAAAGCCGGTGCTGGTCCGGACATCAGGGTGATCCTGGGCACGGACTTCAACCTTCCGCAGTAGAGTCATCCGCTTTCGGCTATCAGTCTTGCCTGCCAAACAACCATTCCATCCAGAGCGGGGCGCTGACCAGAGGGCTCCGGAGAGGAAGTACATCGGTGGGGAAGGCTTGACAGCATCGAAGGGTAGAGGCTATAGAAAGAGAGACAGCAGTGGCAGTTGTCGCCAGGCTCGATGGTGGGAAGGTCAGGTTCGATGGAAGAGCGAGTGCCGGTGGAGATAGTGGCCGGCCCTTCAGTGTACGTCTGGAGCCAGCATGGGGGATGGGAGCCCGGCCCGAGCAATTTGGGCGAAGAGGTGGCGCTCACCCTCTACCTGGACAGGGTGGAGCTGGCCACATTGATGTGCACTCCAGAGAAGCTGAACTATCTGGTGGCCGGATTCCTCCGCTCGGAGGGGCTGATAGATCGACTGGACGACATCGCATTGATGCGGGTGTGCGATGAGGATCGGGTGGCGGACGTGCGGCTGATGCGGCCGGGAAAGCCCGCCGGCAGGCGCATCCTGACCTCCGGATGTGGCGGGGGTGTGACCTTCGACGAAGGAGACTCCTTGATTCCCGTGGAGTCGGATTTCACCGCAGATCCTGCTTCCCTGCTGGCCTGCATGAAGGCGATGCTGCGTCTGTCGCCGGACACGATGGAGAGAGGCGGAATGCACGTGTCGGCCCTCTCCGACGGAGAGCATCTGCTGGTGGTATCCAGGGATGTCGGTCGCCACAACACCCTGGACAAGCTTTGGGGTGAGTGTCTGTTTCGAGAGATCCCGACCGAGGGGAAGCTGCTGTTGACCACGGGGAGGCTTTCCTCGGAGATGATGATCAAGGTGGCGAAGATGGGTGTGCCCATAACTGCCTCCTTGAACTCGCCCACCGTGCGGGCGGTGCAGTTGGCCGAGCGATTGGGGATCGCCGCAGTGGGCTATGTGCGGGGTTCTCGCCTCTCCGTTTACTCCCATTCCGAGAGGCTGGGTGTGCCCGTGCCGCTCTTGAAGTGATGGCTTCCCCGGACTCCTTACGCCTTCTTTCTCTCGATTGCGGGCTCTACTCCCCGCGGACTATCCTGCTGTTGGATCCGAAATCCCGTGAGAACTGACAACCGCCAAGCCGCTGGTTTCGGCCTCACGCGGCCGGAACCTCGGATCGTTGCCATCGTTGGCGGCCTGATCCTCTTTCTGCTGTTGACGGTGATGGTTCACGCCCGCTGGCTGGCCGGCGTGGATCACGATGCGTCGGTGGCGAAGCAGGTCCTGGTGAGTCCGCTCCTGGATGGCTGGTCGGCCACCGTCTCCATCCTGGCCTCGGCGGAGCTATCGGTCCTCTATGGGACGATCGGTGCTCTCCTTCTCTGGCGGCGAGGTTTCCGCTGGTGGTCTCTCGCGCCCCTGACCTTCCTGCTGGGGGTGCCCCTGGAGGTTCTCTTCAAGGAGACGGTGCAGCAGCCCCTGGTGCCGCTCGAGTTCGTGCGTCCGGCCCACTATCCCCTGGCCAGCGTCTCCCTGAACGGCTCCTTTCCCAGCGGCCACGCCATGCGGATCGGCTTCTTCTGTGTCTTTCTGGCCATACTGCTGTGGGAGAGGCGCGGTAGGGTGTGGCGGGGGGCCGCAGCAGGGGCTATCCTGCTGGCGCTGCTCTTCGGCTTTGCCCGGGTCTATGGCGGGCAGCACTGGTTGAGCGACGTGATCGCGGGGTTAGACCTGGGGGCGGTCCTGGCGTTGTTGGTGGCCCCTCCGGTGGCTACACGGCTACGAAGGACTGAGGACTGAGGACCAAGGCAGTTCTGAGTTCTGGGTTCTGAGTTCTGAGTAGGTAATCCCAGAACTCAGAACTCAGAACCCAGAACCGGGTTACAGGGGCTTGTAGTTCTGCTTGTAGTACTCCCAGTACTCCCCGGACTTGAGGGGCCGCCACCAGGCCTCGTTCTCCACGTACCAGCGGACCGTCTCGGCCAGGCCCTCCTCGAAGTTCCGAGCGGGCTCCCACCCCAGGCGGTGGGTCTTGCTGCAATCCAGGGAGTAGCGACGGTCGTGGCCCGGACGATCCTTGACGAAGCGCAGGAGGGAGCGAGGTTTGCCCAGCAACTCCAGCACCTGTCCGGCGATGTCTAGATTGACCCGCTCGTTTCCACCCCCGATGTTGTAGGCCTCTCCTACCTCGCCATGGTGGAGCACCGCATCGATGCCGGTGCAGTGATCCAGGACGTACAGCCAATCCCTCACCTGCTGGCCATCGCCATAGATGGGGAGTTCCTGATCGTCCAGGGCGTTGGTAATCAGCACCGGGATCAGCTTCTCAGGGTACTGGTAGGGGCCGTAGTTGTTGGATCCCCGGGTGATGAGCACCGGCAGTTCGTAGGTCACGTGGTAGGCCTTGACCATCATCTCGCCACCGGCCTTGCTGGCAGAGTAGGGGCTTCGCGGCCGAAAGGGGTCCTCTTCCTGAGAGGAGCCCGTGGGGATATCCCCATACACCTCGTCGGTGCTCACCTGGAGGAAGCGCTCTATCCCATGCTTCTTGGCCGCCTCCAGCAGGACGAAGGTGCCGTAGACATCGGTGTGGATGAAGCTGCCCGCATCCATGATGGAACGGTCCACGTGGGTTTCCGCGGCGAAGTTGAGGATGGCGTCTACCTCCGCCACCAGACCGTCTACCAGCTGCTGGTCGCAGATGTCACCCTTGACGAAACGGTAGTTGGGGTTGCCGGCCACGTCCGCCAGGTTGGCCAGGTTTCCCGCGTAGGTGAGTTTGTCCAGGACCACTATCTCGTAGTGGGGGTAGCGAGAGAGCATGTAGCGGACGAAGTTGCTGCCAATGAAACCAGCGCCGCCGGTGACCAGCAGTCTCTTCAATGTGATACCTCTCTGTCAAAGCTCGATCTTGTTAGCCCCGTGCTCGGCCACCAGGTTGTTGGCGCTGAGATAGGCGTCGATGGAGGCCCCTGCGTCGGCCCACCAGCCCTCCAGGACATCGGAGGTCATGGTGCCCGTCTGGATGTAGGCGTTGTTGACGTCGGTGATCTCCAACTCCCCTCGGCCTGAGGGCTTCAGGGCCTTG
>JAJZQR010000339.1 GCA_021806765.1 Chloroflexota bacterium
AGGGCGGGCTTCTCCAGGATCGTGTGGGAGTGGCCACCGATGATCATGTCCACCCCCCACTCCGGATCCAGCATAGATGCCAGCTCCAGGTCCGACTCGTAGCCGATGTGGGTTAGCAGCACGGTGAGGTCTATGTCATCGTTCTTATAGGCGTTGCAGATGCGGCCCACCTCGGCGCTGGCATCGGCCAGGGAGATGAAGCTGCCTATCCGCGGGTCGGCGGCCAGGCTGGCGAGGATCTTGTCGGTGATGATGCCGATGAAGAGGATGTCCAGCCCGGCCACCTTCATCACGTGGAAGGGCCGCATCAACCGCTTGCTGTAATCCTTGATGTACAGGTTGGCGTTCACGATGGGGAAGTTGGCCAGCTTCTCCAGGAAGAGCAGGTGGGGCAACCCGTAGTCGAACTCGTGGTTCCCCAACGTCACCACGTCGGGCGCCAGGTAGTTCATGATCTCGATGGTGGAGATCCCCTGGTACTCGGCATCGATGATGGATCCCTGCACCATGTCGCCGGAGATCGCGTAGATTACGTTCTCCTCCTCCTTCCGAACCCTGTTGACGTAGCCCGAGAGGAGAGCCAGCCCGCCGGTGATCTTTCCTCCCCCGCCCTGGGCCTCAGCGAGGAAATCCCCATGCATGTCGTTGGAGTGCAGGATGGTGAACTTCCTGGTGTTCATAGCGTGCTGCAGCGTCCTCCTCGAAAAGTGGTGGGGTGCCGCGCGGAACCTCCCTCTAGCTCGGCCGAGGCCCGACAAAGCCCATGATAGCGCTACAACATCCACATAGTCCATTGTGCAAAGGGAAATACAAAAGGAGGAGCCAGCAAGTATGCCGGCCCCTCCCCCAGGAACTCCCGACGCCGCTACTTCGCCAGGGAGACCACCAGCTCCCGCAACCCCTCCAGGGCCACCCGCCTGGTCTCCACCGGCCTGGCCTTGAAGATGCTGGGGTCCTTCAGACCGCTGCCGGTGGCGACAGCCACCACCCGGGCCGAGGGATCCAGGCTGCCCTGCTCCAGCAACTTGAGGATAGCGGCCAGGGGCACCGCCGAATCGGGCTGGACCCAGATCCCCTCGCCCTCCGCCATCAGCCTCTGCGCCGCCAGCGCCTCCTCGTCGGTCACCGCCATCACCCGACCGTGCTTGCCCCCCTCCAGCCAGCGGAGGACGCGGTTGCCACTGGGCGGGTTGGGGTTGGTGATCGCCCCGCAGATGGTATTGGTGCTCTGGAGCCGCTCGAAGGTCTCCTTGCCCTGAGCGAAGGCCCGGGCGATGGGCGAGGAACCCTCCGCCTGCACCCCCACCACCTGGGGCCGGTGGCGGATCATCCCCCGCTCCTCCAACTCCCTCAGACCCTTCAAGACGCCGGACATGTTGCCGCCCGAACTCACGGGCATGAAGATGTAGTCGGGAGCCTCCCAGTTCAACTGCTCGCAGATCTCCAGCGCTACCGTCTTCTGCCCCTCCACCCGGAAGGGATCGTCGCCGACGATGAAGTAGATGCCCAGCTCCTCCCCGATCCGCAGCGACTCCTGGTAGAGGTCGCCGTAGTCGCCGTCCACCAGGATCAGGTGGGGATGATAGATGCCTACTGGTCCCAGCTTCTCGGGAAGGATCTTAGAAGACACCATGATGAAGCAGTCCAGACCGGCACGCGCGGCGAAGGCCGCCATGGAACCGGCCATGTTGCCGCTGGAGACGGTCCCCACCGCCTTGAAGCCCAGGTCCAGAGCCCTCTGGATCCCCACGACGGTGCCCCGGTCCTTGAAGGAACCGGTGGGGTTGAGTCCCTCGTTCTTGAAGTAGAGGTTGGCCATGCCCAGCTTCTGCGCCACCCGCCGCGACCTCACCAGGGGGGTGTTCCCCACGCCCAGGTCGATGTCGGCAGAGACCCGATCGAAGGGGAGAAACTGCTGCCAGCGGTGCAGCAGCCCGCCACCCGACAGCTGCTTCTTCTCCTCACCGGGATCGATCCGCACCTCCAGCGGCTCTCCGTCCTTGGGGCAACGCTGGTGGTGCTCACCGTAGGGATAGGTCGCGCCGCAAAGGGAGCAGACGAAGGTGGACACGTTGTTTCCTCCGAAGTGACAAAGAGATGGGGCAGTTCCCAGCATGGGCACCCGAGACAGGGGATGCGCCCGAGTATAGCACAGGACACCCCGGCCACAGTGAATCCTGTTGATCCAAAGGGACCCGTTTCTGGTAAGCTACGGGTGGCAACATCGCTCGTGTTGCTGCCCTGCATTCCCACGGATCCCGTTACCTTCACCGAAGGGAGTCGCGCGATGAGACGGTTGCTCTTCGTCTTTGCCCTCCTGCTGGCGGCCCTGGCGATCAGTCCCTCAGCCCTCGCCCAGACCGGCCCCCAGTTCCGCTTCGGCTTCAAAGCCCTGGCCGACCAGATACCCTCAGTGGTGGGACAACCGCTGGAGGAGGAGCACATCGTCGCGAACGGGGACATCCAGCAGCGCACGACCCGGGGGTTGATGGTGTGGCGGAAGGCCGATCGCTGGAACAGCTTCACTGATGGCAGCTTCACCTGGATCCTGGGCCCCTACGGCCTGCAGAGCCGGCCTAACGGCGAGTCCTTCGCCTGGGAGCAGCCCTCTGCGGCTCCCATCTCCGCTCCCCAACCCGTGATGGAACCCCCGGCCCCAGCACCGATAGCACAGCCACCAGCACAGCCCGCACCCACTCCGGTGCCACCCGCACCCACTCCGGTGCCGCCAACTTCTACCCCGTTGCCTCTGCGCAGCTACTCGCCCGACGTGAAGGCGATGGACGACCTGTCGGGCCCTCACGGGGTGATGGTGAAGGCCTTCATGCAGGTGGTCGAGCAGGAGTGGGCCCAGGCCTGGGGGTGGCGGCCCCATCGGCCGACGACCGTCTACCTCTACTTCGACGGCTACCGGATGGCCGACGGCGCGTCGTCGCTCCTGGGGCTACCCATCTACGACCACGACAACTTCGCTGCCAACAGTTCCGTGGTCAGGGGCAACGACCTCCAAACCGGGGGTTGGGCGATCCTGATGAACCTCGCCTACAACTACGGGTCGGAGAACTGGGAGGACACCACCAAGTCGAACCTGCTGCTGGAGTACGCCCACGTCATGGAGACGGATCTGGCCAACGACGCCGGCCCCCAGTGGTTCAAGGAGGGGTTCGCCCAGTGGATGGCCTACAGCAAGATCCGGGAAACCGTCGGCGAGAAGAGTCACGTTCACTACGCCTACACCTTCTTCTCTGAAGGAAAGCTGCCCTCCCTGATGTCGCTGGCCACCAACTGGAACAGCTTTATCTCGGCAGCACCAGAGAATCTGGAGGCCGGATACGGCGCCTCCTACCTGGCGGTGAAGTATCTGGCCAGCAGGGTGGGCGGGATGCCGCTCCTGCAGACCCTGCAGCGGGTCGCCGCCGGAGAGGACTTCGACTCGGCCCTCCAGAACGCCACCAGATACAGCGTGAGCCGCTTGGACGGCGAGTACAAGGGCACCATCCCCGTGGCGGAGTAGGGGGGCAATATCCGTTCTCCTGGGCCCTGCTCAGAGCACCTTGAGATCGTCGGCAATCACCCGGGCGCCGCTGATCTCCCTGGCCACCCTCTCGGCTTCGGTCCTGGCCTCGGCGCTCCCGACGTAGCCCTCCAGGTGGATGACTCCGCCGATGATCATCACCCTCAGGTCAGTTATCGCGGCCTGAAGCCGCTCCATCACGGCATTGGCAACCTTGTGGGCCAGCAGGGCCTCCTGCTGTGCCCTGTGACCCGACTCCACCGCCCCCATGGAATGTAGGAACTCCCCGCTCCACCGAATGGTGCCCTGCTCCAGGTTTCGCCTCGCCTCCACCGAGAAGCCCAGCACCGGTTGGGGTACCCACTTCGGCCGCCGTATCGCCACCCAGGCCAGAAAGCCCGCTAACACCGCCACCAGGGTTAGGCCTCTGTTGATCACGCTCTCCACCTCCCCATTTCCACCCAGTTCCTTCCTGCCTGCTGCTTCCTGCTCGGCAAGGGACGTACCAGATAGAGGCATCTGGAATGCGGAGGCATACCTCCGCGCCCCAGAACGCCCTCCACAACCTCTTGCTTGCCGGGTACCAGAAACGTTACCATAAGGGCGGCTCGACAATCTCCCCCACAATCTCACCACCTGGATCCTTTCTTTTTGGACAAGAAACCCTCCAACCGACAGAGGATCAGCCGGAGCGGCGGTTCCCTCGGGGGATCGGCCAGTGGTTTCACCGGTAGATCCCCTGTGGGATCTGGTGCCCGCAGCCGAGACCGCGACCCCCTGAGAGAGCAGCCGGCCACCGTGGGGGTGGCTCGCAGCGGCCAAGCGGTTCTGGAGCGGCGGCCCCGCCCTGGGTCGAAGCCCCAGACCAGCAGGGCGCACTTCGGTCCGCCCCGTCTCGTTCGGTTGATAGCCTATGGGATCCTGTTGCTGCTGGCTGCCAGGGTGAGCTTCTCGGCCTGGGAGGCGGTGAGCGCACGGCGGGCCGAACTGCACAGCAAGTCCAACGTGGCGGAGAGCGGGATCCAGACCCCGCAGATGGTGCAGGGTGGGCGGGACGGCTGGACCGACGCCGGCCTGGCCGCGTCGATCGACAAAGCCATCAGCCCCTCGGTTGGGAGCGCCGGGGTCTACGTGAAGAGCCTGAACACCGGCGCCATGGCGATGGAGGAAGAGGACAGGATCTTCCCCATGGCCAGCCTCTTCAAGGTGCCGATCCTGGTGGAACTGCTCCGGCAGCAGAGCCTCGGGATGTCGGACATGAACACGACGATCCGGCTCCAGCAGAAGTACTGGTCCGACGGCGCCGGGGTGCTCCAGGGTCAGATCGGCAAGGAGTTCCAGGTCCACGAACTGGTGGACTACATGATCCGGATCAGCGATAACGTAGCTGCCCTGGCCCTCCTGGACCTGGTGGGCACCGACAACGTAAACCTGACCCTCCAGGCCAACGGCCTGGAGAAGACCCGATTGCGGATCGGCCAGAGTACCCGGGACTGGGGAGGACCGCACGGCGAGAACACCACCACGGCTCGGGAGATGGGTCTCCTGCTGGAGAAGCTGGCCACCGGAAAGATCCTGAACGATCGAGCCTCCAAGGAGGCGATCCGGCTGTTGAGCCAGCAGCAGCAGGTGTCGTGGCTTCCCACCCTGCTGCCTCCGGGGGTGAAGGTGGCCCACAAGACCGGCGAGCTGCCCGGCGTGCGTCACGATGCCGGCATCGTCTACGGTGCTCGGAGCCAGTTCGTGGTAGTGGTCCTCACGTCGGACCTGGGCAACCTGGACGATGCCGCCCAGTCCATCGCACGGGTCGCCAGGGCCGCCTACGACTACCTGGAGACGGGGAAGAAGTAGGATTCGGCTCCTGCCGCAAGCCCCTCCTGAGAGAGCTTCCAACAAACTGCTACAATAGTAGGTGATGCTTCAAGCCAACCACGTCTCCAAACAGTTCGGTGGCGATACGATCCTGGA
>JAJZQR010000026.1 GCA_021806765.1 Chloroflexota bacterium
ACTCCCGATCCAGGAACGCCTCTCGTGAGACACCCTCCTCCCAGAAGAAGGGGTTGACGGCCAGGTTATGCTTCCCATCGCGGCCAAGATATGGGTTGAGTAACAGTGTCACTCCGTGGAGCGACCGGGACAGTCAAGATCGAGGGTGAGAGCTATACGCTGGGCGAGCAGATCCAGTACACGGACATCTGGGCCAACGACAACTACCTCCAATTCATGTACGAACGGTTGCTTCTGTTGAAGGAGCTGCTGGCCGAGGATGGAACCATCTACGTCCACAGTGATTCCCACAGGACCCATCATCTTCGCTGCCTTCTGGACGAGGTCTTTGGCAGTGAGAACTTCAAGAATGACATCATTTGGCAGCGGTTCAACTATCGAGCTGACGGCCTTAAGTTCGGCACAGTGCACGACTCCATACTCTTCTACAGTAAGTCCGGATCTTACACTTTCACCAAGCCATACGTGTCTTTGAAACCCAGTTACATTAAGTCACACTTCAAACCCGATTCGGATGGTCTTCTCTACCGTCTGGACAATCTCACAGCGCCTTCGCATGGCAAGGTAGGTAAGCCATTGCGTTTTGGAACCCGATTGATCCCACCGCCGCCTGGAACCATGTGGCGGCACGATCAAGAGGGCATCGACGATCTCTGGTCCAAGAACCTCATCGAGATCCCTGACGAAGGTGTGCCTCAAGTCAAGCGATACTTGCATGAGATAGAGGGGCAGGCGGTTCACTCTGTCTGGACCGACCTTAGCTCGATCAACTCACAATCTGCAGAGCGAACAGAGTATCCGACACAGAAGCCGGAGATCCTGCTTCAACGCGTCATAGAGGCTTCATCAAGGCCCAATGACCTCGTCCTCGATTGCTTCATTGGATCGGGTACGACTGCCGCCGTCGCCCAGAGGCTAGGCCGGCGCTGGATCGGGTGCGACATCAACAAGGGCGCCATCCAGACCACCGCAAAGCGGCTCCAGACGATCATCGAGGAGCAGGCGAAGAAGGTGGACGAGGGGCGGGGGAAGCCTCGGCTGCCCGGGATGGAGGCTGAGAGCGGAGACGGCGATCTTCAGGCGGCGCAGCTCAGTTTCACGGTCTGGCGGGTCAACGACTACGACCTGACCATCCAGCACAACGAAGCGGTCAACCTGGCGTGCGAGCACATCGGCATCCAGCGAACTCGGAGCGACTCCTACTTCGACGGCACTCTCGGGAACTCACCGGTCAAGATCATCCCCTTCGGACATCCGCTCACCCCGCTCGACCTTGAGGAGCTGAAACGGGAGTTGGAGTCCCGGCCGGAGGAAGATCGCCCCATCACGGTCGTATGCCTGGGGATGGAGCTGGCGGCCAAAGCCTGGATCGAGGACTGGAATCGGCTGAGGAAGCGCAAGGAGGACGAGTTCCTCCACAAGGCGGAGGTCAACAAGATCACGGTCATCGAGCTGCGCACCGACTCGAAGTACGGCCACTTCTTCGAGCACAAGCCCGCGACAGCAAGAGTTCGAGTCGTTCGGACGGAGGGCGAGGACGGCTCGCCGCAGATCGACGTTGAGATCGAGGAGTTCATCTCCCCTACCATCATCAAGCGGTTGGGCCAGCAATCCAGCTACCTGCAACCTCAGATAGACGATTGGCGGGCCATGGTGGACTGCGTGATGATCGACCCCGCGTACAACGGCAGGGTGTTCAACGTCGTCCTGGCAGACGTGCCGGAGAAGAAGAGCGACCTCGTCCAGGGCAAGTACACGCTGGCAGATCCCACTGCTGAGACTGCGGTGGCGGTGAAGATCATCGACATGCTGGGCGAGGAGGTCCTCGTTACTGAGCAGTTGCCGGCATAGCGGCGTCCAACTTCGGTCATTGCTGCCTCATCGCTATAGGAGGGCTTATGAACCTTCGTACGGACGAGCGACGCACGGTGATACAGATCATCGCCACTATCGCCGCTCTGGGTTGTTGCCCTTTGATGACTATCGACGTATATTGTACAAAACTCGCCAATATGGAGATGTGAGCGGTGGCCAAGGAGATTGTGACCCGGTCGGTTCCGGCCGCCGAGGCCCGACAGAAACTCGGCCAGATCATCAGGCAGGTGTACAAACACGAGGTCCGCGTCATCGTGGAGAAGGGCGGGATTCCCGTCGTGGCCATGGTGTCGCTGGCCGACTTTGAGCGCTGGACCCGATTGGACCGGGAGAGGGAGGAGCGATTCCGGGTAGTCGACGAGATCCGGAATCGCAACCTCGACAAGGAGCCTGAGGAGGTGGAGCGGGACGTCGCCGAGGAACTGTCCGCCCTGCGAAGGGAGAAACGGGAACGGAAGGCGTCTTAGGCACGACCTTGATCGTTGCCGTGCTGGACACCAACACCATCGTCTCGGCGATCCTCGCACCGAGAGGCATTCCCAACCGGATCCTGGAAGCGGCTCGGTCGCAGCAATTTGTTCTGGCCACCAGCTCCGCCATCATCACCGAGGTCCTGACCACCCTCAGTCGAGAGCGGATCAGGCGGAAGTATCGCATCGAACCGGAGGACCTTCGGCGGCTGCGCGACCTGCTGGAGAGGGAGGCTGTCCTCTTTCCTGCCGGGGTAGGCCCCGGTCTTCTCCCTGGCCAGCAGGAAGAGGCTGTAGTAGGCCCGGCCTATAGCGGTGCGGAGGCGATCCTCTCCCCCGACCCTGGCCAGTTCCTGGGCGAGGGCTAGGAAGTCCAGGGGGTCGAAGGGATCAGGCTGCGGCATCGTTCGTTTGGGGATACACGGCGAACGCCACCCACTCGCCGAGTTGGTCGGCAGCCGGCTCGGGCAGCCCGCTCGCCCAGCTATCGATGTCGTGGCCCATCTTTGCCCAGTAGTCCATGACCGCCTCATGGGGCATGCGCACCCACTGGCGAAGCACGATCTTCTCTGTCCCGTCTTCCGGATCCCGCTCAGCGATGAGCTCCGTCCTAGTCATAGGGACGGAATGTTCCTGGGCAGAGCGTTCCATCACTTCGAGTAGCTCGACCAGGAGGGCTCTCAAGTTGGCGGGCAGTTTCCGCAGGAGTTGCTTGGCGGCGGGCTGCACGTCCACGTTCGCCGGGATCCCTGACAGCGGGTCTATCATGGCATTGCCTCCTGGCTATACAAGGACGGCTGGCATTGGATTGTGACGGTCTTTCGCGCCACGTAGTGTAGCATAATCTGGCGCGAGTGGCCTTGCCCGATTGACTTGTAGCCACAACCAGAAGGCTGTGGCTACAAGTCAATCGACAACCGATTTGGGTATCGGGTGATCATCCAGGGACGGCCGCTACGCCCGCAACTTCTCCCGGGTGTAGTTGACCAGGCCGCCGGCCCTGATGATCCCCAGCATGAAGTCGGGGTAGCGGGAGGCCCGGAACAGCTTGCCGGTTCGGCGGTTGAGAACTGTCCCCTCGGTCAGATCCACCTCGATCTCGTCCCCCTTCTCCACATCCTCGTCGATCCCCTCGCACTCCACCGCCGGCAGCCCTACGTTGATGGCGTTGCGGTGGAAGATGCGGGCGAAGGAGGGTGCGATCACCGCCGCGATGCCCGAGGCTTTGATGGCCACCGGGGCATGCTCCCGCGAGGAGCCGATGCCGAAGCTGCGTCCGGCCACGATCAGATCGCCCGGCCGCACCTCCCTGACAAAACTGGTGTCCAGGTCCTCCATGCAATGTTTGGCCAGCTCCTCAGCCCGGAACTCCGTCAGGTAGCGGGCCGGGATGATCACGTCGGTGTCCACGTTGGGACCGTACTTCCAGACTCTGCCAACGAGCTTCATGCTATCTCCTCCGGGTGGGCAATCCGCCCCGCGATCGCCGAAGCCGCCGCCACCGCCGGGCTGGCCAGGAACACCTCCGACTCCGGATGCCCCATTCGGCCCCGGAAGTTGCGGTTGCTGGTGCTGACGCACCGCTCGCCGGCCGCCAGCACGCCCATGTGACCGCCCATGCAGGGCCCGCAGGTGGGGGCACCGACGGAGCAACCCGCCTCCACCAGCACGTCGATAATCCCCTCCCTGAGGGCCTCAAGGTAGATGGTAGGAGTCGCCGGGATGACCATGCAGCGGACGTCCGGATGGACCTTCTTGCCCTTCATTATGCTGGCGGCAACGCGGAGATCGGAGAGCCAGCCGTTGGTGCAGGCCCCGATAAAGGCCTGGTCTATCGTGGCACCTGCTGCCTCCCTCACCGGCTTGACGTTCGATGGCAGGAAGGGCGCCGCCACCACCGGCTCCAGGCTGCTCAGATCGACCTCCACAGTGTCCAGGTACCTGGCGCCGGGGTCCGGCTCGTAGACCGTGAAAGGCCGGCGGAACCGGCCCGACAGGAACTCCCGGGTCCGGCCGTCGATGGGGAAGAGCCCCACCTTGCCCTGGGCCTCGGTGGTCATGTTGGCCATGGTGAAGCGATCCTCCATGGTCAGGTCGGCCACCCCATCGCCATGGTACTCCATGGAGAGGTAGTTGGCCCCCTCCACCCCGATGCGACCGATGATGTGCAGGATCACGTCCTTGCCAACCACCCAGGGGGCCTTGCGGCCCTTGATGACGATCTTCAGGGTGTGGGGAACCTTCATCCACACCTCGCCGGTGGCCCACGAAATCCCCATGTCGGTGTGGCCGACGCCACAGGCAAAGGTCCCGACGGCCCCGTAGGTGCAGGTGTGGGAGTCGGCGCCGATCACCACCTCCCCGGGCCCTACCAGCCCCTGCTCCGGGAGCAGAGCATGCTCGATACCCGCGGGGCCACCCTCGAAGAAGTGTCTGATCCCCTGGGCTCGGGCGAACCCCCGCGAAGTCTTGGCGTTGGTGGCCGCCGCGATATCCTTGGCAGGACAGAAGTGGTCCATGACGAGGACCACCCGCTCGGGGTCCCACACCCGCTCGACCCCCAACCGCTGGAACTCCTTGATGGCCGGCGGGCCCGTGATGTCGTTGGCCATGGCCAGGTCGACCCGCACGTTCAGCAGGTCGCCGGGCTCTACCTCCGTCCGCCCGCTGTGAGCGGCCAGGATCTTCTCCGCAACCGTGTGAGGCATGTTACCTCCCCGCAATGTAGGGGCCGGCGTCCCTGCCGGCCGGCATGGTTCGCAGATAGAGTGACAGTCTAGTGAAGGCAGCCTCTCTAGATCGTCATGCCCGACCTGATCGGGCATCCAGGGGTCCACGTTGGCGTGTAGCCGGGACCAGGGCGGCCACGGAGGGCCGCCCCTACTGGCCCTGCTGCCACAAGCCGCTGCCCACGGGAGCGGTGCCCCCGAAGGCCGCTCGGGAGGACTTGCGCCGCGGCTGCTCCGCCGGTTTCACGGCCACCTCGGCCACCTCCGCCGCCACAGCCGGACGGTTGGCCATCACCTTGTTCAGCGCCGTCACGTAGGCCTTCACCGAGGCCACCACGATGTCCGTATCCGCCCCGTGGCCCACGAAGCTCTTCCCGTCGTCCTGGATGCGCAGCGTCACCTCACCCAGAGCGTCGATGCCCCCCGTCACACCGTGAACGGTGTACTCCATAAGTTTAACAGGTATCCGTGAGATCACGTCGATGGCCTTGTAGGCCGCATCCACGGGGCCGGTCCCCATGGCAACGGCCCGCTCGACGGTACCATCCGGCTTCGTCAAC
Organism: Chloroflexota bacterium; assembly: GCA_021806765.1. The sequence goes on from JAJZQR010000026.1 coordinate 5,635, forward strand.
TCCGCCGTGGCGGTGGGAACCAGCCCGGTGCCGCAGGAGACCTGGATCAACTGGACCTTGAAGTACTCGGGCACGGGGCGGATCTCGTCCGCCACGATCGCCTCCAGGTCTCGGTCGGAGACCTCTTTCTTCTTGTCGGCGATCTCCTTGAAGCGGGCGAATGCCTTGTTCAACTCATCGCCGGAGAGCTTGTAGCCCAACTCCTCCAGCCGAACCCGCAGGGCATGGCGGCCGGAATGCTTGCCCATCACCAGGGAACTCCTGGCCAGGCCGATGGATTGGGCGTCCATGATCTCGTAGGTGGAGCGATCCTTCAGCACCCCGTCCTGGTGGATACCGGACTCGTGGGCGAAGGCATTGCCGCCGACGATCGCCTTGTTGGGCTGGACCGATATGCCGGTGTAGCTGCTCACCATCCGGCTGCTCTTGTAGATCTGGGAGGTGTTGATGCCGGTGGTGAACTTGTATAGATCCCTGCGGGTGTGGAGGGCCATCACCACCTCCTCCAGGGAGGCGTTGCCCGCCCTCTCACCGATACCATTGATGGTGCACTCCACCTGCCGGGCCCCCGCTACCACCGCCGCCAGGCTGTTGGCCGTGGCCAAACCCAGATCGTTGTGGCAGTGGACCGAGATGATCGCCTGGTGGATGTTGGGGACGTTCTCCTGGATGCCCCGGATCAACCCCGCGAACTCGCCGGGCAGGGCGTAGCCCACGGTGTCGGGGACGTTAACGGTGGTGGCGCCGGCCGCGATGGCCACCTCCAGCGCCTTGTAGACGAAGTCGGGATCGGTGCGACTGGCGTCCATGGGGGAGAACTCCACGTCCATGCAGTAGCCCTTGGCTCTCCGGACCATGGCGTCTATGGTCTCCAGCGCCTCATCCCGGCTCTTCCGGAACTGGTGCACCAGGTGGATGTCGGAGGTGGACATGAAGGTGTGGATGCGAGGGGTCTCGGCCTCCCGAATGGCCTCCCAACACCTGTCGATGTCCTCGGGTACCGCCCGCGCGAGGCCACAAACCACGACCCCTTTAAGATCTCGAGCGATCCTTAGAACAGCCTCGAAGTCGTCTGGCGAGGCGATGGGGAAACCCGCCTCGATGATGTCCACGCCCAACCAGACCAGTTGCCTGGCGATCTCCAGCTTCTCATCCGAGGTCAGGGAAGCTCCAGGCGATTGCTCCCCATCCCGCAGGGTCGTGTCGAAGATGTATACGTGATCCTCCATGGTACTCGCGCCTCCCGTGCTGGTGGGTCGGGGGTCGGGGGTCAGGGATCGGTGTAAGCTGCCCGCCCCCTGGCCCCTGCCCCCTGGCCCCGTGCCCTACTTCTTGTTCAACCAGGTCATCATGGAGCGCAGCTCCTTGCCGACCACCTCGATGGGATGCTGGGTCTCCCGGCGTCGCATGGCCAGGAAGTTGGCCCGACCGCCGGCGTTGTTCTCCTGGATCCACATGCTGGCCCAGGTGCCGTCCTGGATGTCCTTCAGGATCTTCCGCATGGACTCTTTGACGTGCTCGTCGATCACCTTCGGGCCCGCCGTGTAGTCGCCCATCTCCGCCGTATCGCTGACCGAGTAGCGCATCAGGCTGAAGCCCCCACGGTAGATCAGGTCCACGATCAGCTTCATCTCGTGCAGGACCTCGAAGTAGGCCGACTCCGGAGCGTAGCCGGCCTCAGTCAGGGTCTCGAAGCCCGCCTTGATCAGGGCCGTGACGCCACCGCACAGCACCGCCTGCTCGCCAAATAGGTCGGTCTCCGTCTCCTCCCGGAAGGTGGTCTCCAGCACACCGGCCCGAGTCGAGCCGATACCCTTGGCATAGGCCAGGGCGTTTCGATGGGCGTTGCCGCTGGCATCCTGATGCACGGCGATCAGAGCAGGAACCCCAGCGCCCTGGGTGTACACCTCACGCATCATGTGGCCGGGGGCCTTGGGGGCGATCATGCTGACGTCCACGAAGTCCGGCGGAATGACCTGGTTGAAGTGAATGTTGAAGCCGTGGGCAAACATCAGGGTGTTGCCTGGCTTAAGGTGGGAACGGATGGACTCCTGGTACAGCTTGGCCTGGGTCTGGTCGGGCACCACGACCATGATGGTGTCGGCGGCCTCGGCGGCATCGTCGACGGTCATCACCTTGAGGCCGGCCGCCTCGGCCTTGGCCCAGGAGGGGCTGCCCTGGTACAGGCCCACCACCACGTTGCACCCGCTCTCCTTGAGGTTCAGCGCGTGCGCGTGGCCCTGGCTGCCGTAGCCCATCACCGCGATGGTCTTGCCCGTCAGAAGGCCCAAGTCCGCATCGGAGTCGTAGTAGATTCTCGGCATTCCCTTTTGTTCTCCTCCTCACAAAATGGAAAGACACAGTGTGGATTTGGGGACACCCCAAACCCCGCCAGGCGCTGCGCCCTGGACCCGCCCTCTGGGGACATCCCAGACCCCAGGACTCAGCACTCAGCACCCAGCACTTTGGTTAGTTCGGCGAGATACCGTTGCCGTTGGCCACGGGAGCGCCGGTCGTTTCCCGGGTAGCACCGGCCCCACGCACCATGGACACCTTCCCCGTCCGGACCATCTCCTTGATACCGTAGCCCCGCAGCATCGCCACCAGGCCGTCGATCTTGTCCTCCTGGCCGGTGGCCTCGACGATCAGGGCATTGGGACTCACGTCGATCACCTTGGCCCGGAAGACGTCCACGATCTGCATGATCTCCGACCGAGTGGTGGGCTTGGCCGTCACCTTGATCAGCGCCAGCTCTCGGTCCACCGTCGGGTCCTCGGTCACGTCGCTGACCTTCCGGATGTTGATCAGCTTGTAAAGCTGTTTGGTGACCTGCTCCACCACCGGATCGGAGCCGTCCACCACCAGGGTCATACGGGAGATGTCCGGGATCTCCGTGTGGCCGACGCTGATGCTCTCGATATTGAAATTGCGCCGGCGAAACAGGCTGACGACCCGGGTCAGAACGCCCGGCCGGTCCTCCATCAAAGCCACCAAGGTGTGCTTCATCCCACCAACACCTCCCCCAACGATCGTCCGGGCTTCACCATGGGATAGACGTTCTCCGCTGTCTCCACCTGGAAATCGATCAAGACCGGCCCCTTGATCTCCCTGGCCCGCTCGATGACCGAACGAACCTCCCCCGGCCTGGTAGCCCGAAGACCCGGGATGCCATACGCCTCGACCAGCTTCACCCAGTCGGGGCCGGAGAGGGGCGTGGCCACGAAGTTCTTCTCGTAGAAGAGATCCTGGATCTGCCGGACCATCCCCAGGCAGAAGTTGTTGATCAGGGCGATCTTGATGTCCACCCCCTCCTGGACGGCGGTAGCCAGCTCCTGCATGTTCATCTGCATGCTGCCATCCCCGACGATCACCCACACCTCCTTCTCGGGTCGGGCCATCTTCACCCCGATGGCAGCCGGCAGGGAGAAGCCCATGGTGCCCATACCGCCGGAGGTGATGAAGGTCCGGGGCTCGTCGTACCAATACAGCTGGGCCGCCCACATCTGGTGCTGCCCCACGTCGGATACGATGATCGCCTTGCCCTGGGTCACGTCGTAGAGGGTCTTGATGGGGAGTTGAGGCAGCAGCTTATCGGACTCCCGCACCTCGGTAGCCGGATGCCTCTGTCTCCAGGCCGCGATCTGCTCGACCCACTCCTGATGGCTGGCCGGCTCCACCTCCTGGTTGAGCCGCTCCAGCACCAGCTTGACGTCGCCCACTATCGGCACCGTGACCCGCACGTTCTTGCCGATCTCCGCCGGGTCGATGTCGATGTGGATCACCCTGGCGTTGGGAGCGAACTCCTCTATCTTGCCCGTGACCCGGTCGTCGAACCTCATCCCGATGGCCACGATCAGGTCGCAATCGTGGACGGCGTAGTTGGCGTAGGCCATCCCGTGGAGCCCCAGCAGACCGAAGGAGAGGGGATGGGACTCAGGGAAGCCGCCGATACCCAGCAAGGTGGTGATCACCGGAATACCGGTGGTCTCCGCCAGCGTCAGCAACTCCTTCTCGGCATGGGAGATCAACACCCCCTGCCCGGCGATGATCACCGGCATCTGGGCCTCTTTGATCAGGACTGCCGCCTTCTTGATCTGGGCCATGTTCCCCTGCCTGGTGGGGTTGTAGCCCGGCAGATGCACGCTCTTGGGATAGACGAAGTTCGTCTCCGCCAGCAGTACGTCCTTGGGCACGTCCACCAGCACCGGGCCGGGCCGACCCGTGCGGGCCAGGTAGAAGGCCTCCTTCATGACGGCAGGCAGATCCTCCACCCGCTCCACAAGGTAATTGTGCTTCGTGATGGGCAGGGTGATGCCGGTGATGTCGCACTCCTGGAAGACATCCTTCCCGATCTGGGAGGTGGGGACGTTGGCGGTGATGGCCACCATCGGGGTGGAGTCCAGGTAGGCAGCGGCGATCCCGGGCACCAGGTTGATGGCGCCGGGGCCGGAGGTGGCGCAGCAGACCCCCACATCCTCGGACGCCCGGCCGTAACCGTCGGCCATATGGCCCGCCCCCTGCTCGTGGCGTACCAGTACGTGGTGGATGGGGAACTCGGGTAGTACATCGTAGAAGGGCGTGATGGCCCCGCCGGGCATGCCGAAGATTACCTTCACCCCTTCTTCGACAAGACTTTGGGCGATGATCCTGGCTCCGTTGAGCTTCATGGCTGACAGATACCCCCTTCCATTCCAACGCACCGGTTTCGGAGATACAAAAAATCCCGCCCCAACAAGGGACGGGACAAACCCCGCGGTACCACCCCAGTTGATGCAGACCGGCCCACTCAGACTATGGGTGGATAACAAAAAATCCCGTCCTCTGAGGGACGAGACTTTCAGGGGTCTCGCGGTACCACCCTAGTTGATGCAGACCTGGCGGCGCATCCACTCTACGGAGTATAACAGCTCCGTGCCCTGACGCAGGACTACTGGCGCGCGGTCTACCTTGTCCGCACCGTTCGCCCTGGCTGCTCCGGGGCGAGTTCGAGAGGCACCTCTACACCGGGTTTCCACCTACCCCCAGCTCTCTGGGCTTCAGTGCGCCTCTACTACTCCCCATCAACGCTTCATGTATTCGATTGTGAGTTGAAGGGCACTCTACCACAGAGCGATTCACCCTGTCAACGTTTTTTCCAGAAGCTCATCGCGGAGGGGTGTGAAACCGCCATCAGCTTCCAGGTCCCGCAGGGTTCCGGTTGCCGAAGCGACAGGGTGGACGCTTTGCCCCTACACCGGACCGCCTCCAACCCTTAATTAATAGTGATGTCGAGGCGCATCAAAACCTTGACAGCTGTTGTTTTAGACATTATGCTCATTCTGTAAGATGTTGTTCCATCAGGTGGTAAGATGGCCGTCCGCGAGCCGACCCGCCGATCCTCCGGTTCCGTCCGATCGGTAGAGCGCACCCTCGACCTGCTGGTGGCGCTCGAGAGAGTCGACGGCCCCGTAGGACTCAGTGAGCTAGCGCGCTCCGTGGATATCCCCAAGGCCACAGTCCAACGCCTCCTGGGGGTCCTGGAGCGGCGTGGCTTCGTCCAGAAAGAGCGGAGGTGCTATCAGCTGGGGGTGGGGATCGTCCCGCTGGCAGGGGCCTTCCTGGCGGGAAGCAGCCTTGCCAAGGCGGCCCTGCCGATCCTCGAAGAACTGGCCGCTCTGTCTGGAGAAACCACCTCGCTGCAGGTGCGACAGGGGTTCGATCGGGTCGTCGTTCAGCGGGTCCACAGCCCCTATTCCCTCGGGTACACGCTCAACATCGGGCAGCGCCTTCCCCTTCACCTGGGAGCCTCAGGCAAGGTGTTGATGGTCAACATGCCCGAGGAGGAACTTCGACGGTTCCTGGAACCGCTCGGCGAATTCCGTCTGGCAGGGGGCGAGACCATGACCAGGGAGGAGCTTCTGGAAAGGCTGCAGCAGGTCCAACTCCAGGGGTTCGCCCTCAGCCTGGGGGAGAGGGAGACGGGAGTCGTCTCGCTGGCAGCGCCGGTAGTGAGGCCCGGAGGGAGCACCATCGCCGCCCTGGCCATCACCGGCCCCCCCACCCGGATGGCCCAGGAGAGGGTGGAGCAGCTATCGGTAGAGGTTCGGCGGGCTGCCCAGGAGGTGGCCCGGCGATACAGCCGCATGTAGGGAGATAACAGCGAGCCAGCCGCGGGAAAGCGGCAAGCCGACAGGAGGAGCTGTTGATGGAAGGAGTGGGACTGACCAGGGGTAAGCCTTTCCAGGGACCGCTGGTCGGGGTCAGGGTCGTCGATCTGGCGACGATGTTCGCCGGTCCTTTCGCCGCCAGCCTGCTGGCCGACTTCGGCGCCGACGTCATCCACGTAGAATTGCCCAAGGTGGGAGATGCCAATCGCGGGATGCCGCCGGTCGTCGATGGAATCCCCGGCACCTGGACCATTCTGGCCAGGAACAAGCGATCCCTCAGCCTGGACGTCCGGAAAGACCAGGGCAGAGAGATCCTGAAAAGGCTGGTAGCGACGGCGGATGTCGTCGTCGAAAACTTCCGCCCTGGCACCCTGGAGAATTGGGGGCTGGGCTACGACGTGCTGAGGCAGATCAACCCAAGGATCATCCTCGTACGCATCTCCGGATACGGCCAGACCGGCCCCTACGCCGAGAAGGCCGGCTTCGGGACACCCGCCGCCGCCTTCAGCGGCATCACCTACCTCCAGGGCTACCCCGATCGTCCCCCCGTCAATCCGCCCCTCGCCCTGATCGACTACGTCACCGGCACCTACGGCGCCCTGGCCGCGGTCATGGCGCTGTACCACCTCAAAGCCCACGAGGGAGCCGAAGGCCAGGTAGCGGACATAGCCCTCTTCGAGTCGGCCTTCCGGATGCTGGAGCCGGTGGTAGCGGAGTACGGCCTCACCGGCAAGATCAAGGAGAGGGGAGGGCATGTCGGACAGGGTGCTGCACCCAGCGGGACCTTTCGAACAAAGGATGGCAAGTGGGTGGTGATGGTCACTAGCACCCAGCGCACCTTCGTTCGCCTCGCCGAGGTGATGGGCCACATGGATCTGCTCGAGAACCCTCGCTTCGACACCAACCCGCACCGATCGGAACACCGGCAGGAAATCTACGACATCGTCCAGGAATGGTTCTCCCGGCACGACTGCAACGAGGCATTCAAGACCCTGGACGACAACGGCATCCCCTGCTGCCCCATATACAGCATCGCCGACATCTTCCAGGACCCCCACTATAGGGCACGAGAGGACCTGATCGAGGTGGATCATCCGGTCCTGGGAAAGGTGACCATGCCAGGCCTGGTCCCCAAGTTCTCGGCTACACCGGGCGCCGTGCGCTTCCCGGGTCCTTCCACCATAGGCGAGCACAACCGGGAGATCCTGGTCGAAGAGCTGGGTTTCACCCAGGAAGAGATGGAAGCCCTCGCAGCCGAGGGGGTCATTTAGGAGACAGGGCTGAATGTCCAGTTCTGAGTTCTGGGTTCTGGGTTCTGAGTGAAGAGAACCCAGAACTCAGAACCCAGAACCCGTATAGGAGGAGCAATGCAGCTACCAACCAGCGTGAAGATCGTCGAGGTGGGACCGCGGGACGGGTTTCAGGCGGAGCGGCAGTGGATACCCACCGAGCAGAAGATCGAGATCGTCAACGCCCTGTCCAGAAGCGGACTGAAGGACATCCAGGTCACCTCCTTCGTGCATCCGAAGGCAGTTCCGCAACTGGCCGACGCGGAGGAGGTGACGGCGAGGATCGAGAAGGTACCGACCGTCGAGTACCGGGTCCTGGTGCCCAACATGAAGGGACTCCAGCGAGCGCTGGCCTTCAAGCCGAAGCGGGCGAACTTTATGATGTCCGTCACCGAGTCCCACAACCGGTCCAACGCCAACTGTTCCATCGACGAATCGTTGCGAGGGTTCGAGCCGATGGCCGCTCTGGCCATGGAGAACGGGATAGCTCCTGTGGGCGGAATGGCCTGCACCTTCGGCTGCCCCTTCGAGGGGGAGGTTCCCATCCAGCAGATCGAGCGGATAGCCCGCCGATACCTGGAGATGGGCATCACGGAGATGGGACTATCCGACACCATCGGGGTAGCCAACCCCCGCCAGGTCTACAACGTTGCCGCCCACATGCTGGACAAGTTCCCCCAGGTCCAGTGGAACCTCCACCTGCACAACACGAGGGACATGGCACTGGCCAACATCGTCGCCGCCATGCAGGCCGGCATGACCAGCTTCGAGTCCTCCATCGGCGGCCTGGGCGGCTGCCCCTATGCGCCGGGCGCCACCGGGAACGTGGCCACCGAGGACCTGGTAAACATGCTCACGGAGATGGGGATCGAAACGGGCGTAGACCTGGACGCCCTGATCGCCCTGGCCAGGAGGGTTCAGGAGGTGATCCCGCACAGGCTGGATAGCTGCATGGTGAGGGCCGGCAAGCGCACGGAGCTGAAGCCGGCACCCAAGGAGCAGGAGAAGGTGGGATAGCTGGCAGCTACTGAAAGGAGGTGCGGCGGAAGAGAATCACACCAGGTTGGTGAGACCCTCATCCTCGGGCAATTACACCGTATCCAACTCAATCAGCAGGGCTGAGCAAGGAGAGAAGGAGGCGTCACCGTGTCTAGGCGATCTAGGCTCTCGGCACTCGTCGTTGGCATCCTGGCTCTGTCACTGGTACTGGTCGCCTGCGGCGGGCAGGCGGCAGCTCCCGCGGCCAAACCCGCGGACCAGGCAGCCAAGCCGGCTGCCGCCGAACCCACCAAGGCTCCCGCGGCCGCCGCCGCCCCCGCTGCGCCAACCGCCGCCCCGAAGGTGGACTACCCGCCCAAGACCGTCACCTTCATCGCCCCCTCCAAGCCGGGCAGCGGTTTCGACACCACGGCGCGAGCCATCGCCTCGACCCTCGAGAAGGAGAAGTTGATCACCTTCGCGCTGCCGGTGCAGAACGCCAGCAGCCCGCCCGAGGGCATGGCCACCATCGTGCAGCAGTTCAAGGGCAAGGCCGACATGATCAACGTCGGCTCCATCACCACCTTCCTGAACAAGGCCAGTGGCGCATCCCCCTACGGGCACAAGGACATCACCCCCATCGCTTCGCTGCTCTCCACCTACTACGGCGTCATCGTGCGGGCGGACTCACCTTACAAGAACCTGACGGACCTGCTGAAGGACCTGAAGGAGAAGCCTGACCAGACGCCGCTGTGCGGTGGCCAGTCCGACGACCGCATCGCCTACGGTGCCCTCGCGATGGCTTACGGCGCGGATCTGAAGAAGATCAACTACGCAGCCTACTCCGGCGGGACCGAGGCGAGCGCGGTGCTGTTGGAAGGCTCCGCCAAGGCGGAGATCACCACCATCGACGACATCATGGGGCTGATCGAGTCCAAGAAGGTGCGCGCTCTGGCGGTTAGCGGCAGCCAACGGCTGACCGGCGTGCTGGCCGATGTCCCCACCTTCAAAGAGGCCGGCGTGAACCTGGAGTGGTCGAACTTCCGGTTCATCGCGGGTGGCCCCAACATGCCCGACTACGCCGTGTCCTACTGGCAGGACATGCTGGACAAGATGATCAAGACCCAGACCTGGAAGGACAACATGGCCAAGTACCGCTGGGTCGACAACTTCGTCGTCAAGGACCTCGGCAAGTACATGGACGACAAGGGCGTGCTGATCGAGAAGGTTGCGGGAGAGCTGGGCCTGAAGAAGTAGTAGGGCCAGGGGCCAGCCTGTTGGTCCTGAGTCCTGGGTGCTGAGTCCTGCATCGGACTTCTCGGCACTCGGGACTCAGCACCCAGGATTTGACGCGGGCTTCCGCCCCTGATGAAAGGGGGTACGTGATGAGCTTCGACAGGGGCCTCTCCGCCGGCCTCTTCCTCTTCGGTTCCTGGGCCCTGTACCTGTCGATCACCATGCCCAAGACCGCGATACGCCAGACGGTGGGGCCGGAGGTGTTCCCTATAATCATCTCCGTCTGCATCATGCTGGCCGGTATCGCCCTGTTCGTGAAGACCACGCGGGAGAAGGCCGTCAGGGCCCGGCGCTCGGAGCTGCCTGAGGGGGTGGGGGAGGACCGCCGCACCCAGGGGCTAGCGCTGCTGGGTATAGCCGTCTACGTCTTCGCGATGGAGCCCCTTGGCTACATCGTGTCGACCTCTCTCCTCTGCATCTACGAAGCCGCTGTTTTCGAGACGGGCCACTGGGTGCGCAACGTCCTGAGTGGGGTTGTCTTCAGCGTGTTCGTCTACGCCACCTTCGTCAACTTCCTGGACGTGTTGCTGCCCAAGGGCATCCTGGGATGGTGAGGGGAGCAGAGTAGATGGATCAGTTCTTCAACAACATCGCCATTGGCTTCGGCGTAGCTCTCACCCCGGAAAACATCTTCTACTGCTTCGTCGGAACCGTCCTGGGAACGGTGATCGGCGTCCTCCCCGGGATCGGTCCCATCACCGCCATCGCCATCCTGCTGCCCGCCACCTACAACATGCCCCCCACCACCGCAGTGATCATGCTGTGCGGCATGTACTACGGGGCAACCTACGGCGGCTCCACGACATCGGTCCTGATCAACACCCCAGGAGAGGCCTCCTCTGCCGTCACCTGCCTGGACGGCTACCAGATGGCCAAGCAGGGAAGGGCCAAGGCTGCCCTCGCCACCGCGGCCATCGGTTCCTTCTTTGGTGGGACGGTCGCCACGATCCTCCTGATGCTGATCTCCCCCCTGGTTGCGGCCCTGGCCCTCAAGTTTGCCCCCCCGGAGTACTTCGCCCTGATGGTCGTAGCCCTGACCATGGTCTCCGGCCTGACCACAGGGTCGGCGGTGAAGGGACTGGTATCCACCCTCCTGGGACTGATCCTCTCCATGGTGGGGCTGGACGCCCAGGCAGGCGCCCAGCGCTTCATCTTCGGCATGCCCGAGCTGATGGAGGGGATCGACTTCATCGTGGTAGCGATAGGGCTGTTCGCCATCTCCGAGGTGCTGATGGCGGCCGGCGTCTTCAAGAAGGTCACGCCCGAGGTACTGAAGGTGAAGGGCCAGGTTTGGATCTCCTGGCAGGACCTGAAGGACTCCTTCCCCTCCTACGTGCGGTGCACCGCCCTGGGGTTCGCCATCGGGGCGTTGCCCGGTGCGGGCGGCACCACCTCCTCCTTCATGTCCTACGTCATGGAGAAGAAGCTGTCCAAGCACCCTGAGAGGTTTGGACACGGCGCCATCGAGGGGGTGGCCGGGCCGGAGACGGCCAACAACGCCGCTCACCAGGCGGCGCTGGTGCCCCTCATGACCCTGGGGATCCCGACCAGCGGGGTCACGGCCCTGCTGTTGGGGGCTTTCATGGTCTACGGCCTGCAGCCCGGGCCGCTGCTGTTTCAGAACAACCCGGAGTTCGTCTGGGCCGTCTTCGCCAGCATGTACTTGGGGAACGTGATCCTGCTGATCCTGAACCTGCCGCTGGTGAACCTCTTCGCGAAGCTGCTGGACCTGCCTGGAGCCGTGCTCTACTCGATGGTGATCGCCTTCTGCATCCTGGGGGTCTACGGGCTGCGGCTTTCGATGTTCGACGTAGGGCTGATGCTGGCCTTCGGGATCATCGGCTACTTCATGCGGACCTATAACTACCCTATGGCACCCTGCCTGCTGGCTCTGATACTGGGCGACCTGATGGAGCAGAACTTCCGACGGGCCCTGGCCCTGTCGGCGGGCAACCCCATGATCTTCCTCTCCCGGCCGATCACCGTGGGGCTGCTGCTGATCGCAGCCGCGATCCTCTTCGGCCCCCTGGTGATGGGATCCTGGCGAGCCGCCCGGTCGCGGGTGGCCGCGGAGGTGGAACCGGAAAGCGCGTGAGACTTCGGGCGTGACATACCCCGAATTCCAGGAGTGCCCCCTGAGATTCGGGGTATGCCGTGCCTGCAGGATTGACCTCTTCCGCTCGGGGCGATCCACCCCTAGGAGATCACCTCACGCCAGCAGCTCCACCTCGGTTCCCACCTTGGCCGCCAGCGCCTTCCGGTACACCAGGTTCGCCACCGCCATGTCCTGGATGGCGATCCCCACGGACTTGTACACGGTGATCTGATCGGCCGAGGTGCGGCCGGGCTTGAGCCCCTCCACCACCTCGCCCAGCTCGTCGGAGAGCTGCTGAGCCGTCACCAGTCCGTCGGCGATGGGCATCAAGAGATCGCCGGCCTCCTGCAGGGCCGCCTCGCGGGAATCCATCACCACCCTGGCTGTGGCGATCACCTCGCCCGCCAGCTCCCTCACCCCCGGAGCATGGGACCCCACCCCGTTGATGTGGACCCCCGGCTTCAGCCACTGCAACTCCACGATGGGGGTCCTGGAGGTGCTGGTGGTCACGATCACGTCGGCCCCCCGTACCGCCTCCTCGGGGGAGTTCACCACCTCGATGGTCGCCGAGACGGTGGGCTGCATCTCCTCCTGGTAGCGCTCGGCGTTCTCCCGAGAGGCATCGTAGACCCGCACCCGCTGGATGGGTCGCACGGTGGTCATAGCCGTCAGGTGGAACCGGCCTTGCGCTCCGGCGCCCAGGATCGCCAACTCCCGGGTGTCCTCCCTGGCCAGCAGGTCGGTGGCCACCCCGGAGGCGGCCGCGGTCCTCACCCCCGTCAGGTAGCCCGCCTCCATCACCGACAGCGGCGCGCCGGTGGTGGGGTCCAGCAACAGGGTCAACCCCAGCGTCGCGGGCATGCCCTTGGCCGGGTTCCCCTTGAAGACCGTCACCGACTTCAGTCCCAGGGCACCGCTGCCGAAGAGGTGTGCCGGCATCACCCCGAACCAGCCGTCGTTCTCAGGGATCGTAATGACGCTGCGCACCGGCATTGCGGCCTGCCCCCGAGAGAACTCACCAAAGGCCCGGCGAAGGGCCTCGATCGCCTCGGGCATCGTGATCAGCTTCTTCACGTCGCTGCGAGAGAGCATGAGGACCATAAGTCACCTCTTAACTGCCCTCACCCGTTCGGGACTGAGGGCCTAGGACTGAGGACTGAGAGGGCCTCACTCAGTCCTCAGTCCACAGTCCTCAGCACTTGTTACTGTGTTGCCAGCGCCTCGAAGGCCTTGCCGGCCTCGTCGGCCACGTAGGGGATGGTGAAGGGGCCCTGTGGCAGCACGGCCACCGTGGCCTCGGGTCCGTACCGCTTCCTCAGTTCCCGAACTTTGGCGCCGATGTCGTGGACCGGCTTGATGTGGGCCATCTCCAGGTCGCGATCCGGTATGGTAGAGTGGACGAACACCTCCGCCCGCTTCTGGATGTTGGCCTGGATCTGCACCTCCCACTGGTCGAACAGCAGGTAGCCCGGCTCGTAGATCATCGTCAGGAGATCCTCCGGGTTGGGGCGGGAGTGGAGGATCTTCTTGTAGTTGCCGTGCTCCGGGAGTCCATCGCGGCACTCGGAGGCGGAGATGATGGTCCCGCCATCCTTCACTATAAGGTTGGCCGCGCTGATCCCCTTGATGGCCTGGTACAGGTTCAGGTCGAGGGGGTAGCCGCTGTTGGTGGTCACGACGATGTCGAAGGGCTTCGGCGTGGGCCGCATGGCCGTTCGGCGAGCGAAGTCGATACCGGCATCGTGGGCGGCCACCATGTCCCCATAGTAGACGCCGGTGATCTGCTTGTCCCGGTTCAGGGTCACGTTGCAGAGGAAGGTAGGTTTGGCCAACAGGGCCGACTCCCGCATCTCCTGGAACATGGGGTTGCCCTTGGTGACCCCCCAAATGGAGCCCGGGTCACCGATCATCTCGGCGTCGTGGTTGCGCAGCACCGTGTACTCGCCGGCGATGCCCGGCAGGATCGCCTTGCCACCGCCGGAGAAACCGGCAAACATATGCGGCTCGATGAAGCCGACCAGGATCTTGACGTCCGCCTTCAGGAACTCGTCATTCACCCACACCTCGGTGCCCCGGCGGGTCTTTCCGGCCAGGGCCAAGGTGCTCTTGTCGAAGGCGTTGTGGTTGATTACCCGATAGTTCTCGTACACCGCGTCGCCGACGATCCGCCGCATCTCCTCCTCGGTGTTGGGACGGTGCATCCCGGTGCCACTGATCAGGACGATCTGGTCCCGCGGCACCACGCTCAACTCCTCCAGGATCGAGGGCAGCATCCGAGCGGTAGGACAGGGGCGCGTGACATCCGGGAAGGTGATGGCCACCGTCTGGTGGGGCTTCACCAATTCAGACAGAGGGGGAGAACCGAGCGGGTTGCGGAGGGCTTCCCGAAGGGAAGCCTGCTCATCGGGCAGGCCGGGGATGTAATGGGGCTCGATGACGCTTACCCCGTCCTCGGGGAACTCCACCTCCAGCCCCTCTTTGCCATACGCCAACTTCACTAGCATCGGCGACTTTGCCTCCATGTAAAGCTATCAGCTGTTAGCCATCAGCACCCAGGTAGCGCTAACGGCTGACAGCTGATCGCTGATTGCTGATCGCTGTTCTTTCGGCCATCAAGACTAGCACAGGTGGGAACGATGGACAATAGCGGGAGCAGCGCCCGTTGGTGGCAGGCTGCCGGACTTTGCGGTAGAATCGCTCCGCGCTATCTCGACCCGCAATCTCGTTACCCAGGAGAGCACCCCATGAGCGACAGCGAACTGGAGAGCCTGCGCCGGCAGATCGACGAGATCGACTCCGAGCTGGTGAGACTCCTGAACCAACGCGCCCAGGTGGTGCTGGAGGTCGCCCGACGGAAGAGCCAGACCGGCACCAACGTCTTCGTCCCGGACCGGGAGAGGCAGGTCATCGAGAACGTGCTGGCCGCCAACGAAGGACCCCTGAAGCCGGAGCATCTGCGCTCCATCTACCGAGAGATCCTCTCCTCCTCCCGAGGCCTCCAGCGGAAGCTCAGGGTGGCCTATCTGGGGCCCGCAGCCACCTTCAGCCACGAGGCTGCGCTGAAGCTGTTCGGCGACGCGACGGAGATGGTGCCGGTGAGCAGCATCCGAGATGTCTTTCTCGAGACCGAGCGGGGCGGCACCGACTACGGCGTCGTGCCGGTGGAGAACTCCACCGAGGGGAGCGTTCTGTTCACCCTGGACAGCTTCATCGACTCGGATTTGAAGGCCTGCGCCGAGCTGAGCCTCCCCATCGTGCAGAACCTGATGGCCCGCTGCCGGAAGGAGGAGATCGAGACCGTTTACTCCCACCCCCAGGCGCTGGCTCAGTGCCGGGGATGGCTGGCGGCCAATCTCCCCAGGGCAGAGTTGGTGCAGTCCCTCAGCACGGTCCGGGCGGCCGAGCAGGCGGCGGCAGACCCTACCGGTGCGGCGATCTCGCCGGCCATGGCCGCCGAGGTCTACGGCCTGGAGATCCTGGAGGCCGGCATCCAGGACCTCTCCAACAACATCACCCGCTTCCTGGTCCTGGCGCCCACCTTCCCCGGACCGTCCGGCCGTGACCGAACGGCCGTCATCGTCAGCATCAAGGACCGGGTGGGAGCCCTCCACGACATGATGGCGGTTTTCGCCCAGGCCGGCGTCAGCCTGAGCCACATCCAGTCGCGCCCCTCGAAGAGAAAGGCGTGGGACTACCTATTCTTTATGGAGATGGAGGGTCACGCCTCCGATCCCAACGTGAAGGCGGCGCTGGAGCGGTTGGATCAGCAAAGCTCCACGGTGAAGGTTCTGGGTTCCTGGCCGAGGGAATAGTTGACCTGTAGGGGCGACCGGCCGGTCGCCCCTACCCGGCGAAAGCTCTCACCGTCTCTACCACCTGCTCTACAGTAACCAGCTCCAGACAAACACGGTTCCGGCAGCGGGCGCCCTGCTCCCGCCCGCAGGGGCCGCACCCCCCTTCAGCCCGCAACACCACCACTCGCTGTCCCCTGGGTCCCCACTTGGCGGGGTCGGTGGGGCCGAAGATCGCCACCGTGGGGGTTCCCACGGCAGCCGCCAGGTGGGTCACACCCGAGTCGTTGCCCAGATAGCAGGAGGCCAGGGCCAGGAAGGCCGCCAGTTCCTCCACTCCCAGATCCGCCGCAACCGGCGGCTGTTTGCCCCGTAGCTTCAGCCTCAACTGTCTGACCACCTCGGCATCGGCCGGCCCCTGGATCACCACCACGCCCAGTCCCGCCTCGGCCAGCCCATCGACCGCCTGAGCGAAGCGCTCCACCGGCCACCTCTTCCAGTCGCCTCCGCTGCCCGGGTGCGCGGCCATCATTGGCCGACCGGCAGCGAGACCCAGACTGTGCCAGAGAGAGGAGGCCCTATCACGGGCGGCAGCAGAGGGCTGAACCACGGAGAACGATGACCGCAGGGGCGACCGGCCGGCCGCCCCTGCGGAAGATGAGGCGGCCCCTATTCCCAGGGACGCCAGGGTCTCCATGAGGTGATCCATGGCATGATGGCCGGACGGAGGCAGAGCCGGAGCCCGCAGGACACGCCTAGCCCCCAGCCTCTGAAAGTTGCGCCGCACCGAACCATCGGCGTCCGCCAGCCAGAGCACCACCAGATCGAGGTCCCGGTATCGAGAAACGACCTCCTCGGGAAGCCGTTCGGCGTCGCCGAATAGGGAAGCCACCTCCGATCGTTCCAAAGGAGTAGCGACATCCGCCAGGGGTGAAGCCAATGGGAGAACTGCTGCCGGGGCTATCAACTCCAGCGCTGCTTGGGGAAAGGCTTCGCGGAGGGCGCGGAGGGCGGGCAACCCAAGGATGAAGTCCCCCAGGGCGCCACCCCTCATCACGAGGATTCGATCCATGCTGCGATCCCCAGAGAGCGTAGGACTCGTCTGCGTGCCGGTCCCGCGCCCTGTGGTTGTTGTGACGTAGGGCGGATGCTTGGCTGTAGTAACGGCTTCAGCCGTTCGTTCCCGGTAGGCCACGAGGCACGAACGACTGAAGTCGTTACTACGAGGTCCCCGGCGGGCAGCCGTGACAACCGGCAGGAGCGTCCCCTCCACGTCATTGACGCCACGGGCAGCTCAGTATCCCCTCCGGGTTCCCCAGCATCAGTGCTCGTTGCCGCCGAACAGCTGCGACAGGGTGCCGAAGCTGAAGCCTCGCTGCTTCATCTGTGCGAGCACCTCGGGCAGCACCTGAGCCGACTGGGGGCTCCCCAGATGCTCTATCAGCACGGCACCCGGCGCCGCGTACCTGAGCAGACGGCTTTCGACAACGGCCGGCGATACGTCGTCCCTCCAGTCGGCGCTGTCGGCAGCCCACAGGACGGAGTAGTAGCCCTGCTCAGCGGCGGTCTGCAGCACACGATCGTCGTAGGCGCCGTAGGGAGGCCGGAACCAGGGCCGTGTGCTCCTGCCGGTGAGAGCCATCACGTCGGCCTCCAGCCGGTCCAACTCGGCGACCATCGTCTGGCTGGAGACCTTGGTCATGTCGGGATGGGTCGCGCTGTGGTTGCCGAACTCGTGGCCGTCCTTGGCCATCTGCACCACCAGCCCCGGGTTTCTCTCCACGAAGTCCGCCGTCAGGAACATGGTGGCGTGAACCCCTGCCTCCCGCAAGGCGTTCAAGATGGCCGGCGTGGGGACAGAGGAGGCCCCGCCGTCGAAGGTCAGCGCCAGCCTGGTGCCGTGCTCCGCCTGGGACAACACCCCGGGGGATACCGGCTGCGACGGGGCATCCACACGCCACCCCAACCGTGCGCTTCGATCCGGTGTGGGAAGGGCTGGATCCAGATAGTCAGTGATAGCATCGGCCACGGCGCTGGAGATGAGGTCCAGGGCCTCCGGCGACTCCAGCAGGGCGCGCTCACCGGAATTGGTGGCGAAAAGGGGATAGGTGGCAACCCAGGAATCGCCCTCCGGCGCCCCTGCGGGCCTACCCACGGCCATGTCCCCCTCGGGCTCCTCCACCACGCCCCGATCGTAGCTGTCGTAGGCCAGCACGTCCCATAGCCCGCGAACCAGGTGCCGCTGGAGTTGCTGGGCCAGCCGCCAGGCGGCGTCTCCCTCACCCCCGAAGCGAGTCTCCGTCCCGGAAGCGTAGGGGGTGGTGCTGCTGTTGAAGCCCAGGGAAAGGGTGACGGTCTTCCCCGGGGTGGGGCTATCGGTGGAAAGCCGGGGCACGGACTTATCCTTGCCCTCCGGCGGTTCGGACACCACCACCGTGCCCTCCAGTGGATCGCCCTCCACCACGAGGCCCTGAGATCTCAGTCGGGCGGTCACCCCCTCCACCACCCGTCGGGCGGCGCCGGTGGCATCGAATTCCCCCTGATTCACCCGTTTGGGACTCGCTATCTCGAGAGCGACGGGCAGGCGAGACTCCGGCGAAAGCTGCGGGGGCAGGTCGTCGGGCCGCCACGGGGCCAGCAGGATCATGGCCACAGCCAGGAGGATGGAGGGGAGCACAGGAACCTCCAGGCACAGAACTCAACAGAAGACACCGATCACAGTGCGGAAACGATATTCCAGGATATTCCTTCTGTCAATTCCCGGAGGCCAGCACGACGATGCCTCCGCCCCTCCGCCCCCCAGGATCACCGCGGTGGATGGAGAAGCCTCGGGCCCTACGCCGGACCTCTGGCCGGCTCCCTGGAGGTGAAGCGCGAGGCCACGATCTCGTAGTTGGTCAGGAAGCCGAGGAAGATGACCGTGACGCCCAGGAACTCGAAGAGGTAGAACAGCCCGGGCACGTCGAAGCGCAGCAGGCCGCTCCCTACGGCCGGAAGCAGGGCCCCCACGGCGATCAGCAGATTGGATATCACCCGCTGCGGCAGTGCCCGCCGCCGCCAGAAGACCCAACTGCTATGGCCGGCCCCTCCCACCAGGGCTACGGTCCCGAACACGTTGAAGAAGGGGGTGAGCAGCCGGACGTAGTTGGGCATCGCCTTACCGGTGAGCCTGCCCGGCACCACGATCTGTGAGAGGTCCACGTTGGCGGTGAGCACCAGCAGGACGGCGACCAGCGACAGCACCCCCAGGGCTACCATCACACCGTGGGCGACCCGGCGAGGGGCCACCAGGTATACCGTTCCCATCCCCAGGTAGGCCGCCACGAAGAAGGCCCCGAAGATGTACCAGGCATCGTAGATGAGGCGGTTCCAGAGGCCGATCCCCACCAGGAACTCCGCCAGGGCTCCGATCCCATAGGAGACCAGCCCGAAGGACCATACCAACTGGTGGGGCTTCCGGCGAGAGAGATACTGGGAGAAAACAGCCGCGGCGAAGGTAAAGCTGACCAGGGTGGAAAGCAGCGGCAGCAGAACGTCCATGAATCCCTCCTCGGATTGGGGTTAGCGGAGCAACCGAACAGTAGCACCGCTACTTAACCCTGTCAATAAATGCGCTCGGCTTTCCCCCGGGGCTGGCCAACGCCCTATTCCTGTTCTCCCGTTCCGTGGGCATAATGACCCACGCGCACGAGGAGCGAACGCCCGCAGAGACTGCACCCTTTAGTGAAGAGCATAATGACCCACGCCCACGAGGAGCGAACGAGGATGCGGCCGCGGCGCCACATCCACCCCACGGATTGGGAGTACGACGGGCCACCACCCCGCGACCTCGAGGGCCGAGGACTGAGCAGCCGGAATCTCTCAGTCCTCAGTCCTCATCCCTCAGTCCTGGCCGGGGGGCACCTCGCCGATGCGGGCAAAGAGATCCGTCTCCCGGCCCTGGAGGGGGGCTACATGGCTCTCGGCCAGAACGTAGCACTCCTCCCTGAAGAACTCCCTCAGCACGTCCCTGGGCAGCAGGCCGTAGGGGTGGTCCTCCGGGATCTGGGTCTGGTGGGCGGCAATGGCCGACAACTTCGTGTCCACGTACCTGCCCACCTCCACACAGGTGGTCACGTTCGCCTCGGGGACCCCAAAGGTGTCCCAATCCCGGTTACTCCACGCCGTGTGGGGCATCATCTGAGCCGTTAGCTCGCCCATCCTCTTGAAGCGCTCCCTGGGCGGCGCCACGTAGTACAGCTTCAGAGGAGCCCACGGCTTCAGCCCCTCGTGGAACTGCTCCGGGAAGGCCGAGTCGTCGCCCGCCAGATGGAAGGCGTCCGTGGCCATCTGGCTCACCAGCACGTGATCTGGGTGGCCGTACACCCCGTCGGGGCCGAAGGTAAAGATCACCTGCGGCATCAGTTCCCGGATCGCACTTACCATCCGGCCGGTGGCCTCCTCCTGGTCGATGCCCGCCAGAGTGCCGTCCACGTATCCTAGAAGGCGGAGGTCCCGAATGCCAAGGATGGAGCAGGCCAGTCTCAACTCCTGCTCCCTAACCTGGCCCAGATTATCCGGTGTCGCCAGGGCCGGGTCGCTGATCTCGCCCGCCTCCCCACGGGTAGCGCACACCAGAGAGGTGAACACCCCCTCCTCACCATACTTGGCCAGGGTTCCGCCGTTGCCGAACGACTCGTCATCCGGATGGGCGAAGATCGCCATCAGGGAGAGCCTCTCCAGCTTTTCCATTTGCCCTCTCGCCAACCTCCCCGCCATAGATCTGCCAGATCCTGAGCATTCTCCATGCCCATCAGTGGCGCACCTCTTGCGAACTGCCCGAGAAGCCGCAAGGAAGGGAGGGGACAGACCATGGCCGTTAGCACCGATAGGTTCAGGGTTGTATCCATTCGCCCGGAGGCCCACCTCCACACCTCGGAGGTCCCTCAGGACTTGAGAGATCAGGTGGAGGGCAAGATCGTCGCCATCGAGGATCTGGAGGCCCTGGGGGCCAGCGTCAAGACCTCCCGCCTCTACCATGGCGGAGAGAGCCTGGTGGTCGTCTACTGGCACGGCGGCGAGTACGTCCTCTACCTGGAACCGGTGACGGAAGAGCAGCTATAAACGTAGGGCGGGGTCTTGTACCCCGCCGCCCGACGCCAGTCGTGCGGCTAAGCAGTTGGCCCCGGATAGTCTGCCCTTCGTCACCCCCGCGAAAGCGGGGGCCAGGCCGGAGTGAGGGGCTTTTCCGTCGCTTGAGACCGTCACCCTCGCGAAAGCGGGGGTCCAGGGCACTACCGCGCGGAGAAGACCGTGGATGCCCGCCTCCGCGGGCATGACGGCGGATCGTGCACGTGATCTCAGGCCAACTACCTAGCGGCGGGGGATAAACCCCCGCCCTACACTTGCTGGTCACTCCTGGCGGCGGGTGAGGGCTCTTCTTGCCGCCAGCAGGACGGTATCCCTCATGTTCTCGTAGCGAGCCACGCCCTTTCCCGCTATGTCGTAGGCGGTCCCATGGCCCACCGTGCAGAAGAGCACCGGGAGCCCCTCCGCCATGGTGGTGGCCCGACCGAAATCCAGCAGCTTCAGGGCAATCCGTCCCTGGTCGTGGTACATCCCCACGTACACGTCGTAGATCGGGTCCTTTGTGGTCATGAAGAAGGTGTCCGCGGGGAACGGACCGTGAGCATCGATCCCCTCTGCCCGGGCCGCCTCCACGGCGGGGCGAATGGCATCCCGCTCCTCAGTCCCCAGGGTCCCCCCCTCGCCCGCATGGGGATTGAGGGCCGACACGCCGATCCTCGGTTGGGCAATCCCGGCGGCTTTGGCCGCTCGATCGCTGTGACGAAGGGTAGCGAGAACCCGATCCCTGGTGATCAACTGGGCCATGTCGCGCATCGGCACGTGAAGGGTCACCGAGGCCAGAGTGAAGTGAGGGCTAACCATCAAGACCGTGTACTCGCTGACGCCGCACAACTCCGCCAGGTACTCGTACTCGTCCAGATAGTGGAAGCCGCCCTTCTTCATCGCCTCCTTGTTGAAAGGAGCCGACACCACCGCCTCCACCCGGCCGCCCAGCGCCAACTCCACCCCGCGGGCCAGATACTCCGCCGAGGCCCGTCCGCCCTCGGCGCTAACCTCGGCGCGCTTCACCGATGGCGGAACGTTCGCCAGATCCATCAGATAGAGGACTCCTGGCTCCGGTTTCGCGTCCTCCACCTGGTCGATCAGCACCAGGCGAGGCTCACCACCGCGCCATCCAGGCGCCTCGGCTAGCACCCGTGCATCCCCGATCACCACCGGTACGCACGCCTGGTAGATCGCCGGATCGGAAAGGGCCCTCACCACTATCTCAGGCCCGATGCCCGCGGGATCGCCCATCCCCACCGCCACCCTGGGGAGCTGCCGGGCAGCTGCTTCAGCAGCGCTCGTGGATCCGCTCACCTGACATCCTCCATCCAGCCAGTTTACCGCAGCCACTATTGTCGGTAGTTGGTCGCTTGGCTGTCAATCTCCGGCACGAGCCTTGCCCAACTACTCCAGCGGGACCACCGAGGGGCGGCGGGACCGCAGACGTCCTTCTGCCTTCCTGGAGAGCGAGAAACGGAATGCCACAACTGCTGAACCTGAAAGAGGCACCGAAGATCGGTCTGGAAGAGGCCAAAGCGGAGTACGACCGGGGCGACGCCCTGTTCGTCGACGTTCGGAGCCGTGAGGCCTACGACAACTGCCACATCCCGAGGGCGATCTCCGTACCCCTCATGCAGATACCCCAGCGGGCGGAGGAACTACCCAGGGACCGGCTGATCATCTTCTATTGAACTTGACCCCACGAGGAGTACAGCGCCCGGGCGGCGCTGATGCTGATGCGGCGGGGCCGCCAGAGGGTGAAGGCGCTGGTAGGCGGGATCCACGGCTGGCAGAAGCTGGGCTATCCCCTGGAAGGGTCCCGGCCGGAGGTACGCCTCAAGGCGGCGTGACCCTCCGACTTGTGTAGGAGCCGGCTCCCGCCGGCGACCATGGCTACCATCGCCGGCAGGAGCCGGCTCCTACAGCTTTCACACCCCCCGGCGCACCTTTCGGGGATCTCAACCGGGGAACCCCCTTGACAACCCCCGGACCCCCTCCTACAATGGCGGCGGATAGAAAACCTTTTCTGAAAGGGCTTTCTAAGTGGAGAAGAGGACCGCCACCATCCAGGATGTCGCCGCCAGGGCGGGGGTTTCCATTACCACTGTCTCCCGGGTCCTCAACGACACCGGCTACCCCATGCGACCCGAGACCAAACGGCGGGTCATGGAGGCCATCGAGGCGCTGGAGTTCCGTCCCAGCCCCCTGGCCAGGGGACTCCTGGGCAAGTCTACCCGCACCATAGCCCTGATCATCCCCGACATCTCCAATCCCTATTACCCCCTCCTCTCCAGGGGGGTCGAGGACGTGGCCAGCCAGCACGACTACACCGTGATCTTCTGCAACACCGATCGCGGGCTGGCCAAGCTGCACAGCTATCTGGAGGTGCTGCGGGAGAAGCAGGTCGACGGGATCATCTTCGCCGGGGGCGGGATCGACGTCGAGGGGGCATCGCTCCCCCTGGAGGAGGTCAGGGGGCCCGTGGTGCTGGTGGGGAGACACCGCTGGCCTTTCCCTTCGGTCCAGGTGGACAACGTCGGGGCAGCCTACGAGGCCACCTCTCACCTGCTGGGACTCGGTCACCGGCGAGTGGCCTTCCTGGGCGGACCCACCACCCTGACCAGCGCCCGAGACCGACTCAAGGGATATCGGCAGGCCATGGAGGAACTCGGGGGCGGTGCGGAGTCTTCGTTGATCCACCAGGGGGATTTCGGGTTCGAGAGTGGCTACCAGGCCGCTCGCTCTCTCTTGCAGGCCGGGGGTCTACGCCCAACCGCCCTGTTTGCCGCCAACGATCAGATGGCCCTGGGGGCCCTGGCCGCTACCACCGATCTGGAGATCCGGGTACCCGATGAACTGGCGGTGATCGGGTTCGACGACATCCCCGCCGGCCGCTACGTGAGGCCCAGCCTGAGCACCATATCCCTACCCACTTACGAGATGGGGGCCTCGGCTGCACGGCTGCTGCTGAAGCTGCTGGCAGGGGAACCCGCCGAGCAGCTTCTCTGGCTCCCCACGCGGCTAGTGATAAGACAATCTTCGGGCAGGTCCGTCGCCGTAACTTTGGGATCATAGGCAAAAAGGAGGAAGACCTTGGCGGAACTAGAGAAGTACAACCTGTTGGAGATGCCCTGGACCGACGTAGCCAATTGGATCAAGGCTGGGAACGACGTGGTGATGATCCCCGTCGGCAGCATGGAGAAGCACGGCCACCACGTACCCCTGGGAGTAGACTCCTACACCACCATGGGTAGCGTCGAGAGGGCTGCCGTCAAAGCGAACGTGCCCTACTCTCCTCTCTTGCCCTTCGGACACTCCCCCCACCACATGGGGGAGGCCGGCTGGGGGACCGGCAGCATCTCCCTGCCCGCCGATGTGTACCGGCAGGTACTCTACTCCATCGGCCGCAGCCTGATCTTCGCCGGCTTTAACAAGCTGGTCTTCGTCTCCCACCATGGGACCAACATGGGCCCCCAGAAAGAGGTGCTGCGCACCCTCCGGGCCGAGACCGGCTGCTTCTGCGCTTACTACAAGACGCCTACTGAGCGAGACTGCGTCGTGGTGGCCGACCTGCTCCAGGGTCCTCCCGAGGAGACCCCGGGCTGGCACGCCGGAGAGTTGGAGACCTCCACCACCATGGCCTACCTGAAGGAGAAGGGGCTGTACGAGGGCTCCGTGAAGATGGAGCGAGCAGAGCCCGACCGCGCCCACGCCCCCAAGTGGATGGGTCCGGCCTTCTCCAAGAAGGACGGCACCGACACCGTCATCTTCCAGGGCTCCGAGAACATCTTCGTCCCGATGATGCACCACGAGTACA
>JAJZQR010000340.1 GCA_021806765.1 Chloroflexota bacterium
TGGCACCCACCACGGAGTTGGGCTCGTCGAGGCTCAACACTGCGATGGCGTAGGCACCCCGCACCTGGGCCAGGGCCAACCGAACCGCAGTTACCAGCCGGGAATGGGTGCCATCCTCCCCCAGCCGTTCCAGACGAGAGAGTTCGTCCTCGATCAGGTGTGCCAGCACCTCGGTGTCGGTCTCGCTATGGAACTGGTGCCCCTTCTCGATCAGCCCGCGACGCAAGGTCGCGAAGTTTTCGATGATGCCGTTATGGACAACGCACAGCCGCCCCGTGCAGTCGGTGTGCGGATGGGCGTTCTCCGTGGACGGGCGCCCGTGGGTGGCCCAGCGGGTGTGGCCGATACCTACGGCGCCTTCCGGGCCGGACGACTCCAACTCCTTCGCCAGGTTGGCCAGTTTGCCCGCAGCGCGATGAATAGACAAAGCCTTTTGCGGTGTGATCACCGCCACCCCTGCTGAGTCGTAACCTCGGTACTCCAGACGGCGCAACCCGTCCATCAGGATCGGAAGGACCTCTGAACTACCTACGTAGCCGACTATCCCGCACATTCTCCACTCCCATATACGCTGAGGTCCAACAGTTCACGCGCAGTCGCCGCAACCGCAACGGGACCGGAGGCATCCCTGCCTATCTGCCCCAGAGTCATGCCGTCCAGGGTGCGCTCCCCCGAGCTATCGAACATGACCCGGGGAAGAACCCAGCCGTCCATCCCCTTCTCCTTCAGTGCGGGGACGACATCCGTTCCAGTCAGCAGTCCCGAGACGGTGACTGTGGTTCCGAAGAACTCGTTCGCCACCGGCCACACCTCTATCGTCATGCCGTCCACGCGGTTCACGTCATCGGCAAGCCGCCGCAATGTGGGGTAGGCCGAGGTCCCGCAGATCCACCCCACCCGCCGAGGACGAGGCACCGCGGCCGGCAGGCGACGCTTGCAACCAGCCCAGGAGACAAGCAATCGACGTACCAAACCAACGCCGTTATCCAGTTGAGGGTACCCGTCATACCAGGCGGCAGACGGAACCGGTTTCCCCGTCATAGCGTAGAACTCGTCACCGAGGTAGACGAAGCTCCTCCCCAACTGCCGGCGGAATACCCGCTGCCTGGCCGTCACCTGTTCCACCACCCCGCCAGCTTCGTCCCGGGTGTAGGGCCGCACCCCGCCCCCGCGATAGAACCTGGTCAAGCCCACTGGGACCACCGCCACAGAGGTCACCGTCTCCGATCGCGCGGCCAAGTCGTCGATGGTGCGCTCAAGGTGCACCCCGTCGTTCAGACCAGGACACAGCACCACTTGAGCGTTGATCCGTACCTTGCGCCGCCCCAACTCATCGATCTGCGCCAGAACGTCGGGGGCATCGACTCCCATCAGCCGGTTCCGCACCTCCATCTCGGTGGCATGTACCGACACGTAGAGCGGGCTCAGTCTCTGCTCCTGAATCCTGTCCAGGTCCTCGGGAGCCAGATTACTCAGGGTGATGAAGTTCCCGTACAGAAAGGAGAGACGGTAGTCGTCGTCCCTTATGTACAGTGATTTCCGCAAGCCTCGGGGGAGATTCTTGACGAAGCAGAAGGTGCAGTTGTTCCGGCATCTCCGAATGCCGTCGAAGACCGGGCTCTCCAACTCGACTCCCAGCTCTTCGTCCCACCCCTTCTCGACCAGAACCTCGTGCTCCTGCCCCTCGCGCTCGATGCGCAAGGTCAGTTCAGGAGTATCCGACCAGAAGCGATAGTCGATCACGTCTCTCAGCCGCAGCCCATTCACCGCGATCAGCCGATCACCCGACTGAATCCCGTACTCCTCAGCGGCACTTCCGGATGCGACCGACGTGACCAATCCGCCCACGCCCTTTTGGTTTTCCACGTGCTTTCCCATCTAGGGGGCAATCACAGAGTCCTTGATGGTTCTGGGGACACCCCAGACCCCGCCAGGCCGCAAACCGGCCAGAGGGCAGGTTTGCGTGCTCTGGACCCGCTCTCTTTCTGGAATGTACTGAGGTTCTCTACGCGCTCTGCGGCCCAAGCTCCGAGTTATCGGACACCGATGCGGCGTCAGCGTAGAAGCCACGCCTCTCATCGGGAAGAAGCCTCGCGATCCTTCCCATCATGGCGGCAGTCATGGTGTCCAGGTCTCCCTTCTCAGCCTCGCCTCGCTGGAGAGTGAAGGGCTTGCCCACCCGGAGAACCACCGTTGGCCTGGTCAGGAAGGACAGGGGCGAGCGGATGCTCTCAGTACCGGTAACGGCCACCGGCAGGATCGGCGCCCTCGCCATGTGGGCGACCAGGGCGGATCCGGCGTAGGCCCTGGCCAGCTGGCCCGTCTTGCTGCGGGTGCCCTCGGGGAACATGCCCACCACACCGCCTTGCTTCAGGACATCCGTCGCCGTCCGCAGGGCCTGCCGGTCTGCCTGTCCCCGCCTCACAGCAAAGGCCCCATACCAGCGGACCACTGGACCCAGCAACCGATCGTGGAAGACCTCTTCTTTCGCCATGAAGGTGATCCGGCGCGGCAGCAGCGCTCCGAGAACGGGGGGATCAAGCAAGCTCAGGTGGTTGGAGACCAGAAGAAATGGACCCGTGGCAGGCACGTTCTCCAGCCCGACGACGGTGCGCCGAGTGAGCAGCCACAGCAGGAACCGGACACCGATACATGCAAAGCTGTAGAACATCTTGCCGGTTTCCCCTACGCACCACCGGGATGGGCCACGTGGAGACCGGTATTCTGCTGGAAAACCTCGAGCACCTTCTCCACGACCTGATCGATGCTGAGAGAGGTAGTGTCGATGACGACGGCGTCGGCAGCGGCGCGAAGGGGGGCGACGGCCCGTCCACTATCATAGGCATCACGGCGGCGCAACTCAGCCAGAACGGTGGCGAAATCGACCGTTATGCCCTGAATCTCCGCCTGTTTCTGGCGGCGCCGAGCCCGCTCCTCCTCGCTGGCCACCAGATACACCTTCACCTCGGCCTCGGGCCACACCACCGTTCCGGCATCCCTCCCGGCCAGGATCACGCCGCCCTTATCAGCCACCGAACGCTGGACCCCAATCAAGGCCGTTCGCACATCGGCGTGGGCGGAAACCTCCGAAACGTTAGCATCCACCTGAGGGCTTCTGATCGCCAGGGACACGTCGTCGCCATCGGCTATTACGATCGTCTGGCGTGGGTCGCCGGGCGGGGCAGCCTTCACCTCAATGGTCACCTTCGCCGCCAGTTCGGCCAATTCCTCTCCATCCGAGGGCTCTATCCCCTTCCCGATGGCTACCCAGGTCACAGCTCGGTAGAGAACCCCCGTGTCCAGGTAGAAGTAACCCAGCCTATCGGCCAGGATCTTGGCGATGGTAGTCTTCCCCGACGCAGCGGGACCGTCAATGCATATGACTGGAGCCTTCACTCCCCGTCCTCTTCAGCATTCTTACTTCCGCGGGCGTGAGATTCCGGTACTGCCCACGCGGCAGCGAGCCCAACCACAGCGACCCGATCCGCATCCGCACCAACCGCTCCACCCTGTACCCCAGAGCGTGCAGCATCCGCCGAATCTGGCGATTTCGACCCTCGTGAATGGTCATGCTCAGCCAGGTTGTCTTGCCGTCGGAACTCAAGACTCGAACCAGAGCCGGGGCTGTCTTCCGCCCGTCCAGCACCACGCCTTCTCGCAGGGCCCGCAGGTCATCCTCCTTCACCGTGCCCGGCACGGCTACGTGGTACTCCTTCTCGTAGGAGTAGCGGGGATGGGCCAGCAAGTTCGCGAACTCACCATCGTTGGTCATCAGGATCAATCCCTCGCTGTTGGCGTCCAACCGCCCAACGGGATAGATCCGCGAGTTGTGAGGCACCAGTTCCATCACGGTAGGACGATGCTCTGGATCACTGACGGTGGTGATATAACCCGCCGGCTTGTTCAGCATCAGATAGGTCTTCTTCACCCGCTTCGGTATCGGCCTTCCGTCTACCGTGATGCTGTCGTGCTCCGGGTCCACCTTGGTGCCCAGCCTGGTGACGACCTGGCCGTTCACGGCCACCCGCCCCGCCAGGATCATCTCCTCGGCGGCGCGGCGCGAATCGACACCCGCGTGCGCCAGCACCTTATGGAGCCGCTCTATCCTGCCGTTCGCCTCGTCGCCGTTCTCCAACGGCAACCCTTGACCTGCCGACCCAGAATCAGCCATGACCCTCGCCAGAGAAGACCGGACTTTGCCAACTAATACCCTACTGATCCGGGGATTCAGTAGAAAAGAGGGGTATCTCTGCTACCTTCTTCCCAAACAGATAGTAGGTGACCATCCCTGCCGATCCGCCGGCCGCCGAGGTCGCGGGTGACAGGGAGTAGAACCACCGCAGGTAAGGTTTCTGCCATCCAGGGAACACCAGATTCGGCTTAGTCTTGCCGACAGTGGGCAGGACCTCGTCCTTCTCGGTATAGCTACCCAGCGGAACGTCGGTAGCGCTCAGGGTTTCCCAGGTGAAGTTGGCAAAAAAGTAGTCCAGGAGAGCAGCCGCATCACCGAAGGTGTCCGCGCTATCCAACACGACGGCAATGGCCCTGTGCCCATTCCGAGTAGCCGACAAGACCAGGCATCGCCCTGCGTTATCAGTATACCCCGTCTTCACCCCATCCGCACCAGGGTAAACACCCAGAAGCTGGTTGGTGTTCTTGAAGTCCCACCGGATGGGACCGTT
Organism: Chloroflexota bacterium; assembly: GCA_021806765.1. Next base: position 4,683 of record JAJZQR010000340.1, read on the forward strand.
GATGCGATACTCCTTCGTTCCCACGATCCACTGGAAAACCGGATTCTGGAGTGCGGTCCGAGCAATAACAGCCAGGTCGTAGGCCGAAGAGTAGTGGCCGTCTGCATCCAATCCGTGGGGGGTTACGAAGTGGGTGTCCTTCAACCCGAGCTGCGCCGCTTTAGCGTTCATCATCGCGGCGAATTTGGGGATAGAACCTCCCACGTACCCCGCCAGATCTACAGCAGCGTCGTTACCCGAGGGTAGTAGAAGCCCGTAGAGCAACTGCTCCACCGTCAACTTGTCCCCGGGGTCCAGACCGATGATCGAGGGCTCCACCTTTACGTCGGGACCGGCCGTCACCACATCGGTCAACCGAGCATGCTCCAGGGTCACCAGGGCAGTCATCATCTTGGTGGTGCTGGCCTGGGCTCGGCGCTCGTGAGAGTTCTTCCCGTACACCACCTCACCGGTGGTGCCATCCATGATCACCGCCGCCTTGGCCGACAGCTGGGGTACCCGGTCGGCCCCCATGAGCTTCAGGGTGTAGGGACTGGCCGGCGTCTGTGCAGCCTGGGACTCAATCAGGGTGGGCGGCCCGAAGCCGCTGGTCATCAGACCCAGCAGCACTACCAGTACCGCCAGCGCCACACGGGCAGATCTAGCCGCCATGATCCACGATACCCGAAGTCGCGTCTCGGAACCGCTGCATCCTCAGCGGTTCGCCCCCGGAACTCAACTCAACGGCCACCAGGTCCACCCGCCAGGGCCTGTCCTCCTGGCCCGTGGAGGCCAGGTACCATT
>JAJZQR010000341.1 GCA_021806765.1 Chloroflexota bacterium
GCCGCCCGCACCTGATCGGCCAGGTGTCCCACAACCATTATAGGGCGCGACACGGCAGCAGCCGATACGGCATCCAGGATGTGGGAGATGATGGGATCGCCCGCGACGGGATGGAGGATCTTGTGGCGCCCGGAACGCATCCTGGTCCCCATCCCCGCTGCGAGGATCACGGCGACCAGGTCTGATGTTGAGTTCGGTTGTTCTGGAGTATCGTCCATAAAGTGAGAGAACCCGGCGGTGGCCGAAGGTCTACAAGACAATGTTACTAGCCTTAGCCTCCGGTGTCAAGGCTACCGAGGTAGGCTGAAACCGGTCGTGCAAACCCATGCCATCGGCCCTTATTACACCGATTGCCCGTGTTACCGGCCCGCAGATGCACCACGATCCCAAAGAAGCCGCTTTGTTGCGCGCTAACCCCTTCTACGAGGGGCCTCAATCCAGGGGACTTGCCCGTTACCGCCGGCATGGCTCTAACCGGCAGAAACTAAGAACCTCTTGATACAGCAGCCGAATCTCAGTATCGTTAATGTCGTGCGACTGGGTGGAACTCTGGAGGTACGCCGGTGGAGTACCTGGGTATTGCCACCACCGCCCTGTCCTGGGCCCTCGATGTGGCCCTGCCCGTTGCCCTGGTGCTGGTGTATTGGAGCTACAGGGCAACGAGGAGCAGAGGGATGCTCTTTCTGTCGGCCGGTCTGGGCCTCTGGTTCCTCAACTGGGCCGTCCATCTCCTGTTGGTGCCTCTCTCGCCCTGGCTCTATCCCGTGTCCATCGACCCGCATTCGGTTGAACTGGTCAGCGTGCGTCAGCTGATCGGCACGATCGCCTTCTCCCTGTTGCGCCTCACTGGAGCGGTGCTCGTGGCGATAGGTGGCGTGAAGGCAGCCACCGAATGGAGTCAGGTCCAACCGGGGGGCGATGATTCTGTCGGGCGCTGACGGGGAGAGGGTGATGATCCGATCGGACGAAGAAGACGGCATCCAGGATGGGTCTGATGCCGTCTTTCTGGTGAGGGGGTGACCATTGGCGATATCGCCTCTTGCACAAACCCTTCAGGCAGTTCAATTCGCCATCTCGATGGCTGTCAGCGTGGCGGACTCCCTGATACTGCTCGCAGCGGGCGTCCTCGTCGCCCGAGGCTACCTCCGCACCCGCTCCAGGCTCGTGGGGCTACTGTCCCTGGTGCTGATCCTGTGGGGCCAGCCAATCGCGCTGGTTGTCACCGGCCTCACCTGGCTCATCTGGATGCGGTCGTCGCTCATCACCCAGGGGGTCGGCAGCCTCATTTCTTTCATGTCCGTCGCTACCTTCTGGCTCCAGACGCTTCTCACCCTGGCCGGGTACATTCTGCTGTGCATCGTTGCGCTTCAACTGGATAGGACTGGAGTTCGGCTGTTCCTGACCCGAACCCGCCGCTCCCTGGCCAGGTTGAGTCTCAGGTGGCGAGCCTTCGCCCACAAGTGGTTGCCGTAGGTCGGGACAGACCTAATCACCTGCTTGAGAGGCGGCACCTCACGAGAGGGCCGGTTCCATTGGATGGCCGGCGCGCTGGTGCGAGCACTTTGCGAGAGGGCTTCACTATAGGTGTAACTGCGACTGTGGAGCCTGTGCAGAAGCCTGGTGTCGCAGAGAGGTGGACGCAGCACCTGTCTGGAGGTGGTAAGGATGGATCGAAGCCAATCTCACTACCCAAGGCCAGCCTCAGGTCGGCCACTATCGCCTGCCGAGTGGCTTCGGTTGAAAGGGCTTTCGCCCCGTGAGACGGAAGTGGCGCTCCTTGCAGCCCGCGGTCTCTTTGTGCGTCGTATAGCGCAGGTGCTTCAAGTTGCGCCGGGCACGGTGAAGACCCATTTGGCGCGGGCTAGAGAGAAATTGGAGTGCCGCAACGTCCGAGAGTTGGCCTCGCTTCTCCTTATAGAGGGGGTAATCCGGAACGAGGAGCTGGTCGATCCGCGACAGAGCCGTGCCGAAGATCTGGGTCGATGATCTCCGTCACTCGCTATGAGTACACCGAAGGTTGACAAGAAATCAACCTCCGGTTGGTTGCGCTTTTGGCGGCCCGGCGCTACGGTGACAGAGCAGTCCTGCGCGGCGGCTGAGGGAGCGGAGGGGGCGAGCTGTGAACTTCCACCTGCCGTTGGGGTCAGATTGTCGTGTCACCGGTAGTCTTCGTCGTCGGCTGCTGATGGCTGTCGTGGTGTGCATAACCTGCCCGTTGCTGGCAAGCTGTGACAGCACGACAAGCCCGCGCGATCCTGCGCCGCCTGCGGCTACCAGTGCGGCGACGTCGACACCGCTGGGACCCGGTAACCGCGCAGGTGCAACCGGTGTCGCCCCGGTGGCGTCGCAGGGGGCCATCAGCCGAGCATCACTGGATCCTACCCGCCCAACGAGAATCCTTATGCAGAGGATCCGCTTCGATCCCCTAGAGGGGCCCTTGCAGCTGCCCCCTGTGCTCCAGGGACTGGTCTTCTCAGAGGCAACGGCCGGGCAGCAATACTACGTGGTCCAGTTCGGTCGGCGGTTTGAGGACGGCTTCGAGACTCAGGTGAGGGCTGCCGGTGCGGAGCTGCTGGAGTATCTACCCGAGGCCACCTTCCTTTCTCGCATCCCGCCAGCGCAGGTTGGGAGAGTTCGACAGGTCCCTGTCGTTCGATGGGTAGGACCGTACCAACCGGCGTTCCGGTTGAGCGAGAACCTCGACCCTTTTCTGCAGAGCGAACAGGAAGTTGCTATCCAGCTGAGGGTCTTTGCCAGCGGTGATCCCCAGCAGGTGGCCGCGACTGCAGCTCGCGCCGGCGCAGCGGTCTTGTTCTTGTCGGAGCCCAACCCAGATAGGGGTGGATACGTGCGCCTCAAGCTGCAGGGCAGGCTCATCCCTACCGTCGCTGCGATCGACGGGGTCGCGTGGCTGGAGAAATACGCAGAGAGGAGGTGAGGCGACAGGTCTCCTCCGCAGTCTGCCGGACCAGCGAAGTGCATGCGTGCCACCAGGTCGTATCATCCAGTACTCCGGCGGAAAGCCTCACGGCAACGCCGGGCCTCGTGGAACCAGGGAGGCGAAGATGCTCAAGCGAAGCACGGTTTGGTTCGCTGTAGTGAGTGTTCTCGGCTTTGGCCTGGTAGTCGCGGGCAGCGCCGCGGCCCAGGCCAGTTCGCCCTCGCGACCGCTGAACTCTCCCGCCCTGGCGAGTCCAGTGTCGACACCCCAGCCTGGCGTGCGGCTACCCCAGGCACGGCCCTCTACCCAGCAGCTCCGGCGTGGCCCTGACTTGCTTGGGTCCCCCTCGGAGAAGCCCGTGGCAGAGGCTAAGGCCCCCCCCGTCAAGGCGAAGGTCGAGCGGATAACGGACCCGCGGCGGCCGAACGCCCCTGCCGTTGGGCCGCGGACTGACTCGACTAGCGGCGCGCAAGCCGCCGCTAAGTCGGACAGCCCCGCGGCCCCGGCTACTCCCGCGGCGGTGGTCCTGTCGTCGGGACCCGACCTGGTCGTCACCGATATCTACTATGACACACCGAACCTCGTGGAACGCCAGCCCTATACCTTTCACTTCGAGATATTGAACCAGGGCGACACGACTGCCCCTGCTTCTAGCTTCTCGTTCTACGAGAGTGGGATACTATGGATGTGGGGGGACGTGGGCGCTACAGAACCTGGGACAGGTTGGCGCATTTCCGGGGACCACTGGGCCGGGCCGCTTCAGGGCACGTGGGAGGTGAAGGCTGTCGCGGACGTCAACAACGTCGTGGCCGAGCCGAATGAGGCGAACAACACACTCATCGAAAACTGGACGTGGCAGCACGACGGAGTCCTTCCCCATCTGCCGGACTTGCTCCCCAGGGACATCTGGACGACTACGTCGCAACTGGCCGAGCGCCAACCCTACACCCTGTCCTGGAAGGTCGACAACATCGGTACGGCGAATGCCACCCGGGGCTTCTTCATAGATCTGTACCTGGGTGGCAAACTCGTGGAGAGCTGGTACGATGGGGATGGCCTTCAGTGGCGATACGTCGCGACTAACGGTCAGAGCCAATTCGTTGGTCCCCTCGAAGGCCTGTGGGAAGTCAAGTTGGAGGTGGACGCCAGCAATGCAATACTCGAAATGACTGAGGGCAACATCGCTCTGGAAAGCTGGAGCTGGGTGCATGACGGGAACCCTCACAACCTCACCGATTGGCAACTCAGCAACGGCTACAGCGTACACCAGGTCAACACCTTTGGGGGCTTCCAGATCACCTGGGGGGCGTACGGCAGGGCCACCAGCGAGTACGATTCCGATGCAGGGTGGTACGGAATCCATTTCCATCGAGCTGGTGGATCAGTGCCCGATGCAAACAGGCAAGGTTACTATCCCTTCGTAGTATCGTGGGTAAGCGCAGATGGGCACACCTACCGGACTGCCCAGGACACCATTACGGTACGAACCGATTGGATCAAGACGAGTCTGCCCCAATTCCCCTGTGACGCGTACGACTCATGCGGTGAGTTCTTGAGTTCTGCGCACATTCGGTTCGATCGCCAGAGGATGCAACCTGGTGAGGCGATATCCTCTCAATCCTCGGTCAGGGTCCAGTTGATTGGCGCCGTTGATCCGTCTCCAAGTACGGACTGGATACTGTCTGCGACTTATACCATTCCTTAGGGCTCAACGTTTGAGTGTAGATGAGAATCCGGTGCGGAACTGCATGGGAGGGCACACAATGTGGCGCAACGTCAACCGGAGATGGTTCCTCTTGGGGTTTGCTGGGCTGGCGCTGGTTGTGGGGGTGTTGACAGCCAGCGCAGTGATCGGCGCCGATCCCCGGCAGGAGCTCCTGGTTAAGATGGCTCGCTGGGCTCCCGACGACCCCGAGGTCGTGGCGCTGGTCGATGGAGTACCGGTCCTGCGCGTGGAGATACGTATTGGCATGCTGGGTGCCAAGGCCGAGAATCCGCAGTTGACCGACGAGGATGCCAGGAGACAAGCGTTCAGGAAGTACGCCGCCACTGCGGCCGCACGGGCCGAGGCGAAGCGACGGGGCATTCAGGCCACTAGACAGGAGGCTGAGGAATTCACCCAGAAGCAGCGACAGCTCTCTAGTCAGGACCCCAACGCCAGGCAGCTGCGTCTCGAGGACATGAAGTCCCGCGGTCTGTCCGAAGAGGAATACTGGGCGCAGATGGTGGACGCGTATGCGGAGGTGCTGACCTACTCGAAACTGATGGCCCAGGTCCAGAACGAACTTCCACCCTCAGCGACACCCGAAGAGCGGGGAGATTACTGGATGAAGTACCAGGAGAGCCTGCTCGCTAAAGCCAAGATCGAGTACAAGGACAAGAGCTTCCAACAGTAGTGGCACCAGGGGGTAGAGGAGAAGACCTCCACCCCCTCGCGCTTTCGGTTCGCTCCTCACTTGATGGCTATCACCCTGCCTTCTGCCCTCCGCTTCCAATCCTCCGGC
>JAJZQR010000342.1 GCA_021806765.1 Chloroflexota bacterium
CCCAAGGGTTTCGTCAGCACCAGCAGCTCGCCCGGGAGGGCGTATCCCTTGGTGGTGATGCGGGATGGATCCCCGACGCCAGTGACGCAGAGGCCGTACTTGGGCTCCTTATCGATCACGGTGTGGCCCCCGACGATGATGCCTCCGGCCTCGGCCACCTTCTCCGCCCCACCCTGAAGGATGGAGGAGATGATCTCCGGGGGAAGGTCCTCCGGAAAGGCCGCCACGTTCAGGGCAAAGAGCACCTCGCCGCCCATGGCGTAGACGTCGCTCATGGCGTTGGCCGCCGCTATGGCCCCATAGCTGTAGGGGTCGTCCACCACCGGAGCGAAGAAATCCACGGTCTCGATGATGGCTCGATCCGCGACTCGGAAGACGGCGGCGTCGTCGCCGGTCTTGAGTCCCACCAGGAGGTCCGGGTGGTTGTAGTGGGCCAGGGGCTTGAGTATCTTCTCGAGGTCCAACGGACCCATCTTTCCCGCTCAACCAGCGCAGCTGGCGAGCGAGGTCAGCCGGATGGCCTTCCCTGCAGCCATTGAAACCTCCTGTGGCGGGGTAATCGCGCGTCCCTTCGGATTATACGGTAGCCCGCGAGCGCCCGGCAAACAGGGGTCTGGAGATTACCACCCCCTTCCCCGGCCCTTCCCCCATCCGAGGGGGAAGGGAGACTATCCCCCTGCCCCCCCTTTGTGGGGGAAGGGGGCAGGGGGAAGGGGGCGGCCGGCAGCAGCGCAATTGCCTGGTACACCCCGGGAGGGACGCATACCGACGATGGGGAGCGACTTCGTCGTATAATGGAATCGTAGACTACCCTTGCTCCGTTCCTCAGGGAGGGTTCTGGAGGCACCGATGCGGAAGGTGAGCCTGGATAGGGTTCAGCCGGGAATGGTTCTCGGCAAGTCGCTGCACAACGAGCGGGGCGACGTCCTCCTGTCCCGCGGTGTAGCGCTGACTCCTCAGTTCATCGAGGCGCTGCGTGAGCACGGCTATTTCGTCATCTACGTGCAGGACGGAGTGGCCGACGACGTGGAGCCGCCCGAGGTCCTGTCCCCGAGGCTGCGCAACCTCACCTACAAGCACCTGCACGACCTCTTCAACATCGCCGAGTCGATCTCGGACGTTCAGGATGAGGTGGAGCAGAAGGATCTGCTGATGCAGTTCGCCGAGGGGGCCAAACCGCAGTTCGCGACCCTCTACGACGACGTGGCGCAGATCGTCGAGAGCATATCCGACGCTGAAACCCTATCCGGGATCGTCTCGCTGCAGAGCCACGATAGCTACACCTACGAGCACTCCCTGGAGGTCACCATCGCGGGAGTCATGCTGGGCCACAGGCTCCTTCTCCCCCTTTCGGACCTCCACCAGCTGGCCCTGGGTTGTCTCTGCCACGACATCGGGAAGCTGATGGTCCCGAAGGCCATCCTCGGCAAGCCGGGGAGGCTCTCCAAGGAAGAGTTCGCCCTGGTTCAGCGGCACCCTGAAGCCGGATACGAGACGATGCAGCGCGTGATGAGGTCGTCGGATATCGTCGCTCGCCAGGTGGTCCGGCAGCACCACGAGCGGCAGGACGGCACCGGCTATCCCCGGGGGCTCAGGGGCAACAACCGATTCACCTGGGGTAAGCAATCCTTCGGGCAGGGACTCATTCTGCCGGCCGCGGAGATCGCGGCGGTCGCCGACGTCTTCGCCGCCCTGGCCTCAGACCGTCCCTATCGCCGGGCGATGGGCCCGGCGGAGGTCGTCACCACGCTGCAGGGAATGGCGGGCCCTCACCTGAATCGGGAGATCGTGACCCGCTTCCTGACGATCCTCCCGACCTATCCCATCAGCACCGAGGTGGTGGTCATCTCCCGCAAACTGCAGGGCTATCGAGGGATCGTCACCGACGTCCACCCTGCCCACATGAATCGCCCCACCGTCCGGATGCTGTTCGACCCCCACGGCCGGTCGATCGCCCCCTTCGAGGTGGACACCAGCAAAGAGAAGGAGATCGAGGTCGCCACCTCCTCCTACGCCGAGCTGGTGGGCTTCGATCTGGAGCCGAGAAGCCTGGCCGCAAACCCGGGAGCGTAGCCATGACCGCGAAGAGACCCGAGAGGGACACAACTCGGCGTGAAGAGATCCGCGGCGGCGGCCACCGACGGCACACCGAAGAGCGGCTGGTGCTGGGCGGGTTCGCCATCCTGCTGGTGGTAGGTGGTTTGCTGGTTCTCCTGCTGCTGGGCAAGAGTGCCGCGACCGTGGCTGCCGGCATCCTGCTGCTGGTCATCGGCCTCCTCCTGGCCCTCTACAAAGGGCTGGAGCTGCTGGAAAACTGGCTGAAAGAGCAATAGCTCCCCCAGGGTCTAATCTTCCCGCGCTCGACAACCGATATAACTATGGGACGGAACGGATGAGGACCACCCGGCCCTCCGCTACGGAGGGGAGGAGGCCTTGAGGCGGTAATGCGAAAGCTGTACATCGAGCAACTCCAGGAGGGGATGATCCTGGCGCGCGCCATCTACAACGATCGCGGCGACATCCTCCTAGCCCGAGGGGTGAAGCTTTCCTCCAACTACATCAGAGCCCTCCGATCGCTCGGATACTACGCAGTCTTCGTCCGCGACGGCGCCGACGACGACCTGGACCCGCCCGAGGTTATATCGGAGCAGGTGCGGGTAGCCACCTACAAGCACGTGCGCGACCTCTTTGCCGTGGTCCAGAACGTCACGATGCAGCACGACAGGGAAGGTAAGCAGGCGGCCCTCGCCCATCTGGGGGACAAGGCGGCTCCTCAGATCGCCCAACTGTACCGAGACGTGGAGCAGATCATCGACGAGGTAATGACGGCCGACACCCTGTCCGGCGTCGCCTCCCTGAAGACCCACGACAACTACACCTTCGAGCACTCGGTAGAGGTCACCGTGGTGGGGGTCATGCTGGGGAAGAGGCTCTACCTGCCCGTCCAGGAAATGCACCAGCTAGCCCTGGGGTGTCTGTGCCACGACATCGGCAAGACGGTGGTGCCGCCCGGGGTGTTGAGCAAGCCGGGACGCCTGACGGACGAGGAGTTCGCCCTGGTGAAGCAACACCCCACAGCGGGCTACGAAGCGGTGCAGCAGTTCATGGGCGCTTCCGACATCATCGCTCGCCACGTTGTCTGGCAGCACCACGAACGGCAGGACGGCACCGGCTATCCCCGGGGTCTACGAGGGGACAACCGTTTCGGGGGAGCTGTGGAGTCTCGCTTCGGCAGGCAATTCATCCTGCCTGCCGCGGAGATTGCCGCCGTGGCCGACGTTTACTCTGCACTGGCCTCCGACCGTCCCTATCGGAGGGCTCTAAAGCCTCCGGAGATCGTTGCCACCCTGGGGGAGATGGCCGGCAGCCATCTCAACCGGGAACTGGTCCGCCGCTTCCTATCGATCCTCCCGGCCTACCCGATGGGGACGGAGGTGGTGGTGATCTCGCAGAAGCTGCAGGGCCACCGGGGCGTGGTGGCCTCGACCCCTTCCACCGACATGCAGCGCCCGACGATCAGGATCCTTTTCGATCAGTACGGGAGGAGGGTGACGCCCTTCGAGGTGGACACGGCGGTGGACAGGGAGATCGAACTGGCGATGCCCGCCTATAAGGAGGCGGTTCGCGCTCCGGCCTAATAGAGCAGGTACTTCTGCCGCACCTGAAGGAACTGCCGGATCCCCTCCTGGTAGGCTGCCACCCGCTGCTCGACCCCCTCCCCGGAGCCCAGCCCGGCCACCGGACCAGAAGCCGCGATCGGGTGAGAAGCCGATTTACTGTAGGCGTCCAGTATGCTGAGGGTGGTGAGAACCGCCCGGTAGGCCCTGGGGTCGGTAAAGTAGATCTCCACCCCCGCGCACATCTGTCCGTCGAACTTCTCCCCTGGTTTCGCGGGCTCGAAGTAGGCCGGACGGAAGGCTACTCCGGGGAGGTGGCGAGCGTTGAGGTCGGACGCCGCCTTCACGGCGTCCACCCAGGGGGCGCCGGTCATCAGGAAGGGTCGGGTGGTGCCCCGCCCCTCGGAGACGTTGGACACCGACTCGATCAACGCCTGGCCTGTGTAGGCGAGGTCCGAGTCGGCCGTCGGCAGGTTGGGCGAGGGGGCGACCCAGGGCAGGCCCGTCTCGGCCCAGGTCATGTCTCTCCTCCATCCCTCCATCTTCACCACCGTTAGCTGGGCACCCATGTGGTACTCCTCGTTCCACATGGTAGCCAGCTCGCCGTTGGTCATGCCGGGTCTGGCAGGCAGGGGATGTCGCCAGATGTCCCGGGCGGGGAGCATAGGTCCCTCCACCACCTCGCCTCCGGCGGGGTTGGGTCTATCCAGCACCATGAAGGGGACGCCTGCTCTGGCTGCTGCCTCCATGGCGAAGCTCATGGTGAACTTGTAGGTGTACAGGGCGGAGCCGCTCTCCTGAATGTCGAAGATCAGCAGGTCCATCCCTTTTAGCCACTCCGGCTTCGGGGCGAGGGTGCTGCCGTACAGACTGTAGACCGGCACGCCCGTGTAGGGATCGATAGCGCCATCCAACTTCTTGCCGGCCTCCTCGGCGCCTCGGATGCCGTGCTCTCCCGCGAAGAGGGCCACCAGCTTCACCCCGGGTATCGACCGAAGCAGGTCCACGTCGCTCCGCAGGTCGGAGCCCACCCCCGTCTGATTGGTGATGAGCCCGATCCGCTTTCCCTCCACCAGCTGTGGCTGCTCCTGCACCAGCACCTCGATGCCCGGCTTCACCCGGGCTGGCTGTGGGGCCGGGGTCTCGGCTGCCGGCGGGGCCGCGCTGCTGCCCGGCTGTGGGGAAGGGACGGGAGAGACGGTTGCCCCATTCTCGGAAACGGCCGTAGCAGTGCTGCCAGCATGCGAAGACTGGGAAGGCGCGGGCGAGGGAGGCTGCGGGCCCCCCGCGAAAGGGCTACAGGCAACGACGGTGGCCCCCAGGAGGAGAAGGACGATCAGGGACGAAACCCGAGCCAAGGTGGACACCTTTCCAGGCCGGCCTCCGGGGGAGTGGCGCCGAAGCACGACCGGGGGCGCGACGTGGGGAATGGAGATTATGTGAACCCGCCACAGCCTATCAGAAAGGCAATCCCCCGTCCACCGCGCAGCCTCGGGGGAAAGCCATCGTCCGGCGGGCCGTAGATAATGATATAATGCGGCTGGCCGTAAGGCTACGGCCGCTTTCCTCCGCTGCCTTCGACTGAACCCGCACGGGCCACCATCTGCCACCAATCCAGAGAGGAGCGAACGATGTTTCGTAGAGTCAGCCTGGTCCTGCTTACCCTGGTAGCGGCCCTCGCTCTGCTCTTCACGCCGGCCGCCGCCGCCAGACCCTTCCCACAAACCAACTTCTCCGTCACCAACGACAAGTTCCTCGACTACTTCGACCATCGGGGCGGCGCCAGGGTCCTCGGCTAC
>JAJZQR010000027.1 GCA_021806765.1 Chloroflexota bacterium
GACCGAGAGGATCTGCAGTCGTTGGTGGAGGGCGCGACGATGGTAGAGACCTCGACCCTGGCTCGCAGCGGACTGGAGGTGGTTCAGGAGGCCATCCTGAGAGCCGTGCTCTCTGGAAGCGTCCTCCAGAGCGAGGAGTTGCTGGTCTCCAATCCTCGGCACAAGGGCGTCCTGGTGCGGGTGGAGGCTCACCTGCGGGACGCCATCGCCAGCCTCCGTGACGGCCTCCCTGCCGATTGCACGGCTTCGGACATCCGCCTGGCCGTGGACGCCCTGGGCGAGATCACCGGCGAAACCGCCACCGAGGATCTGCTGGAGACCATCTTCTCCCACTTCTGCGTCGGCAAGTAATGGCACACCCTGTGCAACCCTCGGCCGTTCTGAAGCGAGGGGAGGGCGGAACCCTCCTGGTGTGACGGCGAGGTTGATGACCCTCGGACAGGGGCGGGTCTCAGACCTGCCCCTGTCGCCATCTTGGGGCGGAGGTGGACAGGATGCGGAAGGGCAGGGAGATGGTGGGCCTGCCGGTGATTGCCCTGGCCCAGGCGACGAAGGTAGGGACTATCAGGGACCTGGTGATCGACCCCGGCCGCCGGGCAGTGTCGGCCCTCCTGCTGGTCGAGGCGAAACAGCAACAGCCTTCCAAGCAGGTTCGCTATGAAGCGGTCCGTCGGGTAGGGCCGGACGCGGTGATGATCGAGGATGAAGCGGCTGTGATGCCGGTCTCCGAGTATCCCCGGCTGCAAACCCTCTGCGAAGGAACCCCCCGTTTGTTGGGGCTGAGGGTGCTCACCGAAGGGGGCCGTTCTGTTGGCACCGTGTCGGACGTGGTGTTGGACGAGCGTTCCGGACTGATCGAGCGGTACGAGATATCCGTCGGGCCCCTGAGGGACGTGATCTCCGGAAGGATCTCTGTTTCAGCTTCCATGCCTCTAGCGGTGGGCGCCGAGTATATGGTGGTTCCCGAGTCGGCCGTGTTGGAGCGCCGGGCCCAACTGGAGCAGGGGCCGCCGCTGGTGATAGAGGTGCCTCCCCTGGCCGTCGAGCTGCCCCCTGTGGAGATCGAGCGGGTGGCTGCGGACCTGGTGGCCAGACAGGAAGATCTGGTCATCGGGATGCGGGCTAGCAGGGCCGTGGCAAACGAGGACGCGGGCGGGGTAATCTGCTACGAAGGCGAGCCCATTACCCACGAGATGGTTGACCAGGCGAAGGCGGCGGGCAAGCTGAATGAGTTGGTCCAGGCGTCGGGGGAGGCGGCTGCCGCTGCGCTGTCTCGCGGGCTGGCGGAGCAGTATGCCCGCGTGGCCGTGGGCCGCATGGCGGGAAGGACGGTCCGCACCACGGAGGGGGACGTTCTGGTTTCCCAGGGTGACGTGGTGACTCAGGAGGTAGTGGATCTGGCGCGAGAGGCCGGGGTTCTCGACCAGTTGATGGAGGCGGTGCGGATCCCGGCTGGCGAGGGCTCGGAGCGGTGGGCGAGCGGCCGCGAGGCTGCGCAAGCTCTCTGGGCGCAGGTGGGAGAAGGTTTCGGCCGTCTCACGAGAAGGCGCTGAAGGCAAGTTGCAGATCGGGGTCTCGGCGAGCGAAGCTCCGGGGCTGATTGCCACAGGTGTACGGGTGGGCTCTGGACCCGCCGCCCGGCGGGCTATGTCAGGCCGGCGGCGGGGCAGCGCGCCCTGCCCTACGCATCAGAGTCTGTTTAGCGGTGTACTACTCCCGCAGCGGCAGGGTAAAGTAGAAAGCTGAACCCCGTTCTGGCCGGCTTTCGAACCACATCCGACCTCTGTGGGCCTCGACGATCCCTTTGCAGATGTGTAGAGCTAGCCCCGAGCCTTCCCAGCGAGCTTGAGAAGCGATCCCACCGCGAGAGAACGGGGCGAACAGTGATGCCTGCTCCTGTGCCGGTATGCTGATCCCCTCGTCGAGGATCGTCACGAGAGCCGTCGGAGACCTGCTCGCTGCCGTTCCCTCCCTACCGGTCTGCCCACTGGCTTCCAGCTCGGGTTGTTCTCCTCGTTCCACCCGCACCATCAGCAGCCCTCCATGAGGGGATCGCGCGACCGCGCCGGCCAACAGGTTGGTGAGCAGTTGGTCGATGCGGTTTCGGTCCCACATCCCCATCAGTTGCTCCTTGGGTAGCTCTATCTTCATCCTATACTTCGATTGCTCGCCGGCAATCCTCTGAAACCGCTCGGCTACGCCTGTTACCACGGCATTGAGGCTCGTCGGTGCTCTCTGCAGTTCCATTCGGGCTGTGGTGATAAGGGATGCGTCCGCCACGTCCCTTATCAACTCGGCCAGTCCGTCGACGTGGCGGATCATAGCTTCCAGGTTGTGCTCCACGCGGGCGATGCCATCAGGATCCTCCTTGTGCAAGGCCCTCGCACTGATTTGAGCCAGCGCCTTCACCTGAGTGAGCGAACTTAGCAACTCGTGGGAGGCCGCGGAGGTGAAGGTATCCCGGGCCTGAAGGGTCTCCCTCAGCTCTCTCTCCCTCCTTGCCGTGTCGATGGCCGCCGCAGCCAACTCTGCAAATCGTGCAGCCACGTGGAGATCGCTCTCGTCCAGTCTTCTGTCGGGGCCCGAGCCGCAGAGGAGGGCACCCAGGGGACGGGATTCGACCGTCAGGGGAACCACCAGCAGGGAGTCCAACCCGGCCAGGTCGAGAGCGTGGCGCTCCTCCGGTGATGGGAGCATCGGACAGCCCGGGCTACTGGATATCAGGATCGGCTGGCCATCCCTCCGCGACCTGGCGATCAGGTCCCGCGCTACCCACGGGTTCTGGGCCAGCAGTTCTCGCACGGCTTGGGCAACGGAGGGGATCCTGTGGTAGACCGCGCTGACCTCCATGCGGTCGGGGTTCTCGGGGGAAAGCAGATAGATGGCCCACGCCCCACCGAGGCCCTCCGAAGCCAGGGCTGCCGTCTCCTGCACTACCTCCTCCACTGTCGCTGCGGGCCGGAACAGCCCGCTGGCCCTCGCCAGGAGGCTCCACCGGTCCACGGTCACACCCAGGCCCAACAGCTTCTCTCGAAGCTCCTGGCCCGCCGATGCTATCCTTTGCGCCCTGCTGGGGGGAGCTGTTGAGCCGGCACCGAGGGGACTTGCCGTGCTGCGGTACTCCTCACCCCTCTCAGCCTGGCTTTCGAGGGTGTTACCCAGATGGATGACTATCTCGCAACTCTCATCTCGGGCCGCAATTCGTCGTCGGTGTATGACTTTGGCATAGCCGAAGTTGCGGGCCCCGATATCGCCGAAGAGCGAACCGGTCAACCGGCACAGGTTCGGTGCGGAGTGGATCAGATCGCCGAAGGGGCAGCGGAGGCAGCCGATAGCCACCTTCTCCAGATTGGCGCCGGTGAGGAATGAGTCTCCTCCGATGGAGTTGTACACATCCACGATAATGTGCCCGTACTTCTCCGTGGAGAGAGACCGACGAATACCCCAGCCCCTCTTGTACCACTCTTCGACGCGCGCTCCCATGAGGAGCCCCAGCGTGGTCATCCAGGCTGAAGTCGCCTCTGCTCCGAGAGCGGCCTCCCAGAGAACGGCCGTTGTACCAATGATGTTAGACGCCAGGTCGCGGTCGAGTCGCATGGTCGCGTCCTCTATCCGTAGAGATAGAGTGGCTGACGTAGCCCTCTCTGCAGGGTTGTCGGAGCGAGGAGAACTCCCTCCTCAGACCATCCACGACTGCGACTCCCTGCTTCTGGAGAGGGCGCGCTCCAATGCGCTCACCAGCCTGCTAGGGTCGAAGGGTTTGGTCATGAATCCCTGTATCCCCTGGTCTACGATCTCCTCCACTTCCTCAAAGGCGTACGCCGTCACCACCACGACCGGGATCCTTTTCCAATCGGGATCGCGCCGGAGCAGGGTGGCAAGCCGAAAGCCTGACATCCCGGGAAGGCCGAGGTCGAGGACTATGGCATCACAGGGCGCCGCGTCGAGAAGTTGGCAGGCCTCCACCCCATCGTGAGCTGGAACGACGTCGTATCCGGCCTGTTCCAGGTTGACCCGCATGATGTCGAGCATCTCGGGCTCGTCCTCTACTACCACCACTCGTGATCCTGTCATCAACATCACCCCCTCAGCCGCTCAATGGGGACCGGTGGCTGGTCCGCATGCCACCTCGGGATCTTCAGGCCGCTCGCACGGGAGAACTCCGCCAGTACCCCCAGACATTCTCTTCTCAGGCGCAGCCAGGTGATGTTATCCCCTTTGCCATACCCCCTAACTCGTCCCGGCGACGGTGGGACCGGCAGCCGGTGGTTTGGCTCCGAATAGCATAGATGCCGTCTGTATAGTACAGCAAAGACGTGAAATAGAAGATGAATACCCATAAACGGGGGATTAAAACTCTGTGGCTTGATCTGCTATAATCGAGAAGTCTCGCGGTTTCGACGATGGAGCCGCCGTACCGGAGGAGAGACCAGGTGAAGATACTGGTGATGGATGACTCTCCAGAGGTGCACGAATTCGTCACTGTGGGCTTCAGTCTGCAATGGCGCGAGATTGAGGTCCTCGATGCTCGAGATGGTGATACCGTGCTGGACATGGTGGAGCGCGAGCGTCCCGACCTGGTGCTGCTGGACGTCGCCATGCCTGGCATCGATGGTTACGACACGTTGCGACGGTTGCGTGAATTCTCCGACCTGCCAGTGATCGTACTCACGGCGAGGAGCGGTGTCCTGGACAAGGTGAAAGGGTTGGAGTTGGGTGCCGATGACTACATCACCAAGCCTTTCGACCATCTGGAGCTTCTGGCAAGAGTAAAGGCGCTATTGCGTCGATTGGACATGCCCCAGCCCAGTACCTGGGCCGCTTCCTTCGAGTGTGGGGACCTGACGATCGACTTCGCGGCCCGTCTGGTACGGGTGAAGGGCGAACCGGTTCCCCTGACGGCCATTGAGTACAAGCTGCTGTACCACTTGGTGCGCAACGCGGGGCGGATACTGCCTCACAGGTTGCTGCTTGGCAAGGTCTGGGGGCAGGAGTGTGCGGACGAGGTCAACTACCTCCGGGTCTACATCCGGCGGCTGCGGCGCAAACTCGAGGCGGATCCGGAGCATCCCCAATACATCTTGACGGAGCGGGGGACCGGGTATCGATTCCGTGAGGCTCGTAACCGGCTAACCCCGTGTTCTCTTCTCCAGACTCTCTCCTCAGGCTCCGTCCTGTAAGGTCTTCTCGGTGGCCGTTATCCACTCGCTTCCGTAGCTGGTCCCGGTGAACTGGCGGTGATCCATGATGAACTCGCCGCGTTACTGATGTCGTCAGGAGTTGGGTCAAAAATGCGGCACGTATAGTGCGCGCCGTGGGAGGTCGTCGGGTCCGGCAGCGTCGACTGGGGGGTCGCCGAGCAGGGTATCCGTCTTCGGCTAGATTGCGCGGGCGTGGTGTGGAACTGCAGTGGTTTCTTGTATGACTGGAGCCGACTATGGCGCCGACGTATGCCAGCCAGCTAAACGCGCTCCTGGCGAATCTGGCCGAGGGGGTGGTGATACTAGATGCCGTGGGGACCGTCATCCTGGCGAACCAGGCCGCCCGGGAGATCATGGGCGTGGCCTTCGAGGAGGCCCAGGGAGCGCTAACCCAGGACCTCGGCCGCTTGTCTCGGCAGGACGGTACCCCGTTGCCCCTGGAGGAGCAGCCCATCCGCCGGGCTCTAAAGGGTGAGCGGTTTGCTGGGGTGGAGGCGTTCTTCCTTCGCCCCGACGGGGCGCGGCGCTGCCTTCTTTTTGCTGGAGCTGCCCTTCGGGACGAGGCGGGCCGGGTACGGTTCGCCCTCGTTCTCTGCCACGACATCAGCGAGCGGCGGGAACTGGAAGGGATGAAGGATGAGTACCTGTCGATAGTCTCTCACGACCTGCGAGCGCCGCTCACGGTCATCCTGGGGCAGGCCCAAATGATCCAGCGATTGGCAGATCGGGAGCATCCCGTCTTCCGGAGCGCCGATGCTATCGTGATGGAGGCCCGGCGGATGAACAGGATGATTCAGGACCTGGTCGACTCGGCACGACTGGAATCCGGGCAAGTGCGGCGGAACTGTGTCCGTTTGGACCTGCGGGCGTTCCTGTTGGAGATGAGAGAGCGCATGGGCGAGGCAATGGACGCCGAACGCATCAGGGTGGAAGCCTCGGAGGATATACCCGCCGTTCTGTCCGATCCGAACGATCTGGAGCGGATCCTGATGAATCTGCTTACGAACGCCCTGAAGTACTCGGACTCCGGCACCGAGGTCACTGTCACCTTGGTGTCACGTGGCGGGGAGGTCGTGACCTCGGTGTCGGATCTCGGTCCAGGTATCTCGCCGGAAGAACTGCCCCATCTGTTTCAGAGGTACCATCGAACTCGCCGGACGAGAGGGACCCGCGAGGGTCTCGGCCTGGGCCTATACATCACAAGGATGCTGGTCGAGGCCTACGGTGGGAACATCTGGGTAGAGAGCGAAGTGGGCAAGGGGAGCACTTTCCACTTCAGCCTGCCCGCCTCGACGCTTGCCGACGTCGAGGCGTGATGGGGCGGGCTTGGTCGAGTCATCTCCACAGCTTCAACGGCTCAACTACCAGGGTCGAGGCCAGCGCCACTCCCACCGCAACCACCCACTGACTCGCCGTGGGAGGTGCCAACTGGGCGGCGGAGGCCAATCCCGGCAGGTACACCATGAGGGCCAGGCTGGCCAGGGTCAGCAAGATCATCGGTGCGATGGTCCTGTTGTCTCGCAAGCTCCTCCGCCATACGGGTTGCCGAAAGGCGCGCGACTGCAGCACCAGGACGATCAGGGCGAGAACCAGGGTGCTGACCCCCAGGGCCCTGGCTTGATCCAACGGCGCTCCCGAGGCGAGGAAGCCCAGGTAGATGCCCAGTACCCCCAGGAATATGGTGACGCCTTCGGCCACCGCCAGGATACCGGTATGGAGGGTGAAGATCGGTTCCCGAGGATCGCGTGGGGGACGGCGCATAAGGTCGGGGGCGGCGGGGTCCGCCTCGAACACCACCGCCGAGGTGGGGTGGACTATCAGTTCCAGCCACACCAGATGGATGGGGAGTAGCAGTAGGGGTAAGCCTATCAGTGGGATCACCAGGGCCGCCAGCACGATGGGGAAGTCCAGGGTGAGCAGGTAGAAGAAAGCCCGTTGGAGGTTTCCGAAGATGCGGCGTCCCTGCCGTATGGCCTCCACGATGGTCCCGAAGTTGTCGTCCAGCAGCACCATGGTGGCCGCTTCTCTGGCCACCTGGGTGCCTCGTATCCCCATGGCCACGCCGATGTCGGCGGTGCGGAGGGCCGGAGCATCGTTGATCCCGTCCCCCGTCATGGCGACCACCTGCTTCCGGGCCTTGAGCCCCTGCACGATGCGGAACTTCTGAGCCGGCACTACACGGGCGAAGATGGCCGTGCTGCCCAGGGCTCGCTCCAACTCCTCGTCGCTCATCTGAGCTAGCTGCGGGCCCGTCAGGATATCCTGGTCGTTGTGGTAGAGGCCGATCTCCTCCGCCACGGCGTGGGCCGTCAGGGGATGATCGCCGGTGATCATGATCACCCGTACGCCCGCGGTCTGACACTCCCCCACGGACTCTCTTACCCCCTCCCGGGGAGGGTCGGCAAAGCCGATGAGTCCCACCAACTCCATTCCGGCCTCGTTGGCCCACCGTTCGCCGGCCAGGTTGCTCAACCCCTTCTCGGCCACGGCGATGACCCGCATCCCTTGACTGGTGAGTTCCAGATTGGCCTTCAGAGCCGAGTCCTGCTCCTCGGGAGACGGCTGCGAGAGCGCCAGGATGCCCTCGATGGAGCCCTTGGAGCAGAGACGCAGGTTGCCCTGGGAAGAGCGCCAGACGTGGGTAACGTACTTGCGCTCCGGGTCGAAAGGGTAGTCCTGGACCATGGTCCAGCGGGAGTAGAGTTCCGGCGGATCCATCCCAGCATCGGTGGCCAGAGCTGCGATGGCCTGATCCAGCGGGTCGAAGGGGTTTGGCTCGGAGGCGAGGAGCGCATCCTCCAGGAGGATCCGGACCTCCGGGGAGGCAGCAGTGTAGGGTTTCTGGAGTTGCCTCCCGTCGGAGTACAGCCCCCCCACGCACAGTTGCCCTCGGGTGAGGGTGCCCGTCTTGTCCGTGCAGATCACGGTGGTGCTTCCCAGGGTCTCGACGCCGGCAAGGGTTCGGACCAGGGCGTTACGGCGGGCCATGCGCCAGGCTCCCAGGCTCAGGTAGATGGCGAACACCACGGCGAACTCCTCGGGGATGGCTGCGATAGCCAGGCTCACCCCTGCCAGCAGGGCATTCACCAATCCCGATCCCCGGGCCAGCTCGAAGCCAGCCACGGCCAGGGAAGCCACTACCGCCACCCCCCCCAGGACCCAGACCAGATTGGCGATGGCCCGCTGGAGCGGGGTTGCCTGGGGTATTGCCTGAGCCACCATGGCGCCGATCGCTCCATACTCCGTTCGGCTGCCCGTGGCGGTGACGATCACCGTCGCCCTTCCGGCCAGGACGGTGGTGCCGGCGTAGACCCTCGGCTCGCGGTTCTCGAGGGCGAGACCGAGGGCGGGCCATCCTACCCCCGTCTTGGGGACGGGGAGCGACTCGCCGGTGAGGGCGGACTCATCCATCTGGAGGTTGGATTCCGACTCGACCACTCCATCGGCGGCGACGACGTCGCCCTCCTGGAGGAGCAGGACGTCGCCCGGGACCAACTGTTCGGCGGGGACCACGATCTCCTTTCCGTCTCGCCTCACCAGGGCTCGGGGCGATGCCAGTTCGCGGAGTCGCTGCAGGGTTCGTTCGGCGCGAAGTTCCAGGATCACGTCCACCACGATGACCGGGGCGACGGCCACCAGGATGATGATGCCGTTGGTCGTTTGGCCCAGACCCAGGAAGAGGAATCCGGCGACCAGCAGGATGATCACCATCGGGTCGCCCAGCACCCGAACGAAGCGACGCCATCGGGAGCCAGCAGCCTCGGGAGCCAGCAGGTTTGGACCGTAGCGGGATAGGCGGGCGACAGCCTCTTCGGAACTGAGTCCTCGCGAGGGGTTCACCTGGAGATCGGAAGGTTCGACAGATATCGGTTGCGGCTGGGCCAAAGAGTGCCTCCCGGTGCCCTTCGCCAGGCCTGTTCGTGCATGGCGGCAAGGAAGGGGAGGCAGGGCAAGGGACGTACCAATCTTGAGCCCTGGGGAAGTCCGGTGGGAGAGCGAGTCAGAGTGGGCTTGACAGAAGCCGTTGACGGGCAGATAATTGAGACACAGTATCAATTAGTCGGAGGAATCGTGAGTCACTCGGAGTTGACGATGCCTCGGGTGCTGGAGGCTCTGCAGGGGGCGGGGTACAAGGTGACCTCGGCCCGCCGCGCTGTGATCCAGGCGGTCCTGGGCAAGGAGCGCCACTTCAGCGGGGCCGACCTGGTTGCCGAGGTGATCGCCGCCGACGGCACCGTCGGTCGGGCCACCGTGTTTCGCACCCTGGACGTCCTGGTGGACCTCGGGTTGATCGGCCGCGTCCACCGACCCGAGGGCGGGCACGGTTACGTCCTCTGTCCTCAGGGGCACCACCACCACGCCATCTGTTCCCGATGCGGGCTGGTGGTGGATCTACCGGGCTGCCCCCTCGGTTCCGATGCGGAGAAGGACGCCTCGGCCGCCGGATTTCACCTTCAAGGCCACCGCCTGGAGTACTACGGGCTCTGCCAGGCCTGTCAAGAAAAGGATGACGATTAATCCATGTCTCACCTGCACATTCCCGATGGGGTGCTTCCCCTCTGGTTGGTCGCGCTGGGGTGGCTCCTGGCTGGAGCCATTCTCTTATTGGTCTCCCGGCGGTTGGGAAAGGGGGACCGAGGCCGGCAGCTACCCCTCCTGGGGGTGATGGCGGCGGTCATGCTGGTGGGCATGTCCACCGAAATCGTACCCATCGCCTACCACACCAACCTCTCGGTGCTGGCCGGCATCGTCCTGGGCCCGGCCCTGGGCTTCCTGGCCGCCCTCATCGTGAACCTGATCCTGGCCCTCTTTGGCCATGGCGGGATCACCGTGGTGGGGTTGAACACCCTGGTGGTGGGCACCGAGGCTGCTCTGGGCTTCTACCTCTTCCGAGGACTCTGGGCGCTGCTCAGGCGGGGTCGGCGGTCGCCGGCTGTGGCGGCTGGCATCGCTACCGCCCTCACCCTGATGGTGAGCACGCTGCTGATGATCGGGATCGTCGGCCTCTCCAACCTGGACCCCTCAGCCCACGTGGCCGTTAGCCCGGAAAGCCTGACCTTCCACAATCCCTTCGAGCACGGCCTCATCTCCTCGGAGTTCGCGGGAGTCGAGGCGGGACACGCTGCCACTTCCTCAGCCACGCCGTTGGACCTCCTGTCCTTCGCCAAGCTGGTGCTCGTTCTGGCCGTGCCGGGCTGGTTGCTGGAATCGCTGCTTACGGGCGCCATCGTGGGGTTCGTCTACCGGGTTCGTTCCGACTTGGTCGCCGGCAGTTTGAGGGCCCGCGTGGCTCCCATCACTCCCCTGTCCGGGACCCGCGTCCCCGAGAGTCTAGGCGACGAGCTGCCCCCAGGTGAGCGGAACCAGCCCAAAGAGAGGCGCATAGGGTAACCATCATGGATATCTCGGCTATCGACTACTGGGCCAACAGCGGAAGCAGCCCTCTCCATCGCTCTTCGGCGCTGGCGAAGGGTGTGGCTGCCCTCGCCTTTGTGGCGGCCACGGTGATGGCTTCCAGCCCCTACCTGCTGCTGGCCATCTACCTGCTGCTGGCGGCGGGAGTGTTTACCAGCCGCCTCCCGGCGCGCCGTCTCTTCGCCATAGCTGCCTACCCGACCCTCTTCGCCCTGCTGTTCGCGATCAGCCGTTGGAGCGGGGAGTGGGCGACTCCGGTTCTGATCCTGCTGAAGACCCTGACGGCGGCCCAGGCTATGGTGCTATTGATCACGACTACCCCGTATCCCGATCTGTTCGCTGCTCTGGGACGGGTTACCCCCGGCCTTCTGGCCGACGGATTGTTCGTCACCTACCGCTCTTTCTTCATCCTCGTAAGGGAGATGGACCGGATGCTGACGGCGCTGCGGTTGCGGGGCGGGTTGCGGCCCCGGCGGCTGGCCTCCAATGTGAGAAACCTGAGCCGGGCACTGGGGATGCTGCTGGTTCGGGCGGTGGACCTGTCGGAGAGGCTGTACGCCGTGCTGCGGATCCGAGGGTACCGGGGCAGGCTGGTGGCGGGTTCCCGGTGGCGCAACCTATCGTGGAACGACGTGATCCCGCTGACGGCCGCAGTCGTGGCCCTGTCGCTGTCGCTGCTGGCCGTCTTTGCGCCGGCCGTCTGGGCCTCGACTAACGGGCTCGTGCTGGTGGGGGCGGCTATCGTGGCCGGCGGGGCGGCTCTCGTTTCCGTGAAGGCGCGGAGCACCGGGCAGAAGAGCCACGGAAATGGGGAGACGGGAAGACGGGGGGACGGGGAGACACAGCACTCAGCACTCAGCACTCAGCACTCAGCACACAGCACACAGCACACAGCACACAGCACACAGCACACAGCACTCGGAACTCAGCACTCAGCACTCAGCTGACGAGATCGCCCGGGTCAGCTGCGTCCGCCACGTCTACCCCGACGGAACCGAGGTGAGCCTCTGCGGGCTCGACTTCGTGGCTCACCGAGGGGAGAGAGTGGTGATCCTGGGCCCCAATGGGGCAGGAAAGAGCACCCTGCTAAATCACCTGCTGGGGCTGTTGCGACCCACCGAAGGAGAGGTAGTGGTGCTGGGCCACGATCCTGCTCGGGAGTTCGGGGCCATCCAGCCGCGGGTGGGCGTTCTCCTCCAGAACGTCGATGAGCAGCTGCTGGGGCCCACGGTGGCCGACGACGTCGCCTTCGGGGCCCGCAACGCGGGCTACAGCGAGGAAGAGAGTAAGGCTATGGCCCGCAGATCGATGGAGCGGCTCAGCGTGCTCTCCCTGGCCGATAAGGTGCCTCACTACCTGTCGGGTGGACAGAAGCGGAAGGTGGCCCTGGCCGGTGCCCTGGTAACCGATCCCGACCTGCTTGTGCTGGACGAGCCCTTTGAGGGGCTGGATCCCAGATCCCGGAGCGAGCTTGTGGCGCTTCTGAACGATCTCCATCGGGAGAAGGAATTGACCATCGTCGTCACCACCCACCATGTGGACCTGCTGCCGGTCCTGGCCGACACGGTGTATCTCCTGGTGGATGGCGGGCGGATCGTCGCCAGCGGTACACCGGAGGAGGTTTTCGCCCGGCCGGAGTTGTTGCGAGAATCCTCCATCGAGCCGCCTGCCCTGACGTTGCTGTTTCAGCGGTTGTTGGCGGGTGGGCTCGACCTGGGGACACCCACGGACGTGGAGGACGCTGCCAGGCGGCTCCTGGCCCTGGCGAAGGAGAAGACATCTGCCTGAGATGGGACAGGGAGCCGAGGCTTCAGCACGGGGGAAAGGGCTGAAGCCTCAGCTCCGGCCGGTCGGCTTCCTGGTCAGTCGCGCCAGATGTAGCCGCCCTTACGGAGGATCCCTTTCTCTGAGTACAGTCTTTCTTCCTCTGGTGCTGCTTCCTCACGCGGCGCTGCTTCCTCAACCAGCATCGCTTCCTCACGCCGCTTCGCTTCGGGATGCGGCTCCGCCTTGCGTTGAGGGCGGCGATGCGGGTGCATCAACTGGTAGACGCGGTGCGGATCGTTGGTGAACGGTTCGCCGCTTTGTTGGACCTGACGCAGGTCCTCGACCATGGCAATGGTCTCACCCGGCGTTAGTTCGTGGTTCTTCTCGCCGTGGATCTCCAGCCACTGGATCATCTCGCCCCAGTCGTTCCAATGACCACGGCGCAGCAGCGCCTCCACGTCTGACTGGGTGTAGTCCCTCTGCATCTTCTTCTGGCCGGTGTCGTTGATGTTCACGCCTTCGATCTTCTTCTCAGGCACCGTCATACCTCCCCATGATAGGCTGTGAATGCCGGATAGCGTTGTGTTATTCCCCTTCAGACAACTCGTGGCGGGACCCCACCAGCCGGCACAAGGGACGAAGAGAGCGAGCAGGATGCGTGCCGGGGGGGCGGCGCCCTTGACAGTTGAGGGGAACAGCCAGAGAATGGCTTGACTCTATTCTATCCATGTTGAGGGGGAACAATGGCTGGAGGATTCACAGGGTTGAGGGTTCTCGACCTCTCACAGGCGCTGTCTGGTCCCTATTGTTCGACTATTCTGGCCGACCTGGGAGCCGAGGTCATCAAGATTGAGCCTCCCCAGGGGGAGATTTTTCGTCACATGGGCCCCTACTATCGGGGCGAGTGGAGCAGCTACTTCGTGGGCCTGCACCGCAGTAAGCGGGGCATCGTCCTCGACCTGAAGAAGGAGGCGGCGCGCCAGACCTTCCTGGATTTGGTCAAGGTTTCCGACGTGGTGCTGAACAACTTCCGGCCCGGCGTTCTGGATCGACTGGGGATCCCCTACACCGTGATGAAGGAGGTCAACCCCCGGATCATCGTAGCTTCTATCACCGGGTACGGTTCCACAGGGAGTTGCCAGCACCGATCGGCCTTCGATCTAGCGGTGGTGGCGGCCAGCGGGGTCCTCAGCGTGACCGGCACCGAGGAAGGGGAGTTGGTGAAGCCGGGTGTGCCGGTGGCAGACCTGTCGGCCGGCATGTTCGCGGCCATCGGGATCCTCACGGCTCTGTCCGAGCGGAACGTCAGCGGGCAGGGGCAGCAGGTGGACATCTCCATGTTCGACGCCCAGCTCTCCATGCTGAACTACCTGGTGTCCTGGTACACCGCTTCGGGAGAGGTACCCCGGCCCATCGGCACGGGGCATCAAGGGTTGGAGCCTTACGGCGCCTTCAAGACCATGGATGGTTTGTTGGTCTGGACCATCGGCACGGAGAGCTTCTGGCAGCAGCTCTGTCAGGTGCTGGGCATTCCGGAGATGGCCTCCGATCCACGGTTCGTCACAGCTCAGAACCGGCATACAAACCGGGACGAAATGAAGCGGATGCTGGAAGGGATCCTGGCCACGCGGACCACGGCCGAATGGGCCGAACTGATGGAACAGGCGGGCATTCCCGCCGCACCGGTGAACACTCTGGACAAAGCGCTGGCGGAACCGTGCGTCGCGGAGCGGAACATGCTGGTGGAGGTGGATCAGCCGAGGTACGGCAAGGCCCTCATCGCCGGCAACCCGGTGAAGTTGTCCCGGACCCCTGGCGAGGAGTTCACGCCGACGCCGGCCCTGGGGGAGCACACCGAGGAGGTACTCAGGGTCGTGCTGGGCTATTCCTCGAGGAAGATACGGCAGCTGCTGCAAGAGGGCGCGGTGATGCAGTTTCAGTTGCCCCAGGATGCCCCTCCTACCGATTGATGGCCCTGGCAGCTCGGTGTAGAATAGCTCACGGGGCGGATTCTGCGAAGCTGCTGCCGTGACGATGCAGTCAACCAGGACGGGTTTGACCCATCTGGCTCCTTTGTGGAGGCGGTGTGCGCAGGCTCATCTTGGTGATTAACCCGGGGTCTACCTCGACCAAGCTGGCGCTCTTCGAGGACGAGAGCGCCCTGGTGGCCGATACCCTCCACCATACCCCCGAGGAACTGGCCTCCTTCTCCCACATCCTCGACCAGTTGCCCATGCGGCTGGATGCCGTGCGCGGATGGCTCCATGCTCAACTCGACCACCTCTCTTCGACGGAGGGAGTCGCCGCTTCCCTGGAAGCCGTAGCTGCCAGGGGCGGCCTGCTACGCCCCCTACCCAGCGGCACCTACCTCATCGACGGGGAGATGCTGTCCGATCTCCGCGACCCCGACAGGAGACAGCACGCCTCCAACCTGGCTGCGCTGATCGCGGCCGAGTTAATGCAGGAATACGGGGTGCCGGGTTACTGCACGGACCCGGTATGCGTGGACGAGATGGAAGATGTGGCCCGGCTGTCGGGTCTCCCGGAACTGGAGCGGCACAGCCTGAGTCATGCCCTCTCCATGAAGTCGGTAGCGCGGCGCGCGGCAGGCGAGTTGGGCGGCCGGTACGAAGACCTGAATCTGGTAGTGGTGCACCTGGGAGGTGGCATCTCCGTTTCCGCCCACCGGCAGGGGCGGATGGTGGACGTGAACAACGCCAACGACCAGGGACCCTTCTCGCCCGAGCGGGTGGGGACGTTGCCCCTGACCGGGCTGCTGGAGTTGATCCGGTCTGGGGATGCTGCCTCCCTCCGGCGACGTTTCTGGGGTGGGGGCGGACTGGTGGCGCACCTGGGAACGAACGATGGCCAGGAGGTGGAGCGGCGCATCGCGACGGGCGATCAGAAGGCGCTGCTGGTCTATCGGGCCATGGCTTATCAGGTGTCCAAAGAGATAGGCGCCATGGCGGCGGCTCTGGGTAGCAGGCCAGATGCCGTCGTTCTGACCGGAGGGCTCGCCCATTCCGAGATGTTCGTGGGTTGGATAGCCCAGAGGGTTTCTTTCCTCGGCCGGATACTGGTGTATCCGGGGGGAGAGGAGATGGCGGCTCTCGCCGCTGGAACGCTGCGGGTGCAGCGGGGCGAGGAACAGGCAAAGAGGTACGGGGAGTCGGTGAGACGGATGTAGCCAGCCTTACAGCGATTGACGTTCGGAGGGAGGGTGCGTGGCGCGGACCAAGGTAGAACGTTTGGATGACCTTCTCGCGGTGGCTCGGGGGGTGGGCCCGGCTCGGGTAGCCATCGCCTCGCCCGAGGAGCGAGAGGTTCTCCTGGCGGTGCGGGATGCCGTTCGAGCTGGGATAGCTCTGCCCTATCTGGTGGGGGACGGCCAGCGTATCGCCGCGGTGGCGGCGAGGGAGGGCATCGATCTCCAGGAGCTGAAGGGCCAACTGGTGGATGTACCTGCTGGGGAAGGGCAATCCACCGAAGTGGCTCGCAGGGCCGTGGAGTTGGTGCATCGAGGCCAGGCAACGGTTCTGATGAAAGGGAAAATGGAGACGGCGGACCTGCTGCGAGCGACCCTGGATCGCGACGTAGGACTTCGCACCGGGCGTCTTCTCAGCCACGTTGCCCTGATCGAGATGCCAGGGCTCGACCGGCTGCTGTACGTTACGGACGGTGGGGTGGTGCTCTTCCCGAACCTTCATCAGAAACTGGATATTGCCCGTAACGCTGTGGCCGTGGCTCATGCCCTGGGATTGGCCGAACCGAAGATCGCGGTGCTGGCGCCGGCGGAGTTGGTGAACAGCGAGATACCAGCAACGGTGGATGCCGCTGCCCTGGCGAAGATGGCCGATCGGGGCCAGATTACGGGGGCCCTGGTGGATGGCCCTTTCGGTCTGGACAACGCCGTCTCCATCGCTGCCGCCGAAACTAAGGGGATTCACGGCCCGGTGGCCGGTAGGGCCGACATTCTGTTGGTGCCCAGCGTCGAGGCGGGCAACTTGATGGCCAAGGTGATGACCTTTCTGGCCGGCGGGCGGATGGCGGGGATCGTGGTAGGTGCCAGCGCCCCCATCGTGATCACTTCCAGGGCAGATCCTCACCAGGGGAAGCTACTTTCCATCGCGCTGGGTGTGATTCTGGCCGCAGAGCAGAAGGGCGAAAGGGCCCAGGGGTCGCGGAAGGGAGCGGTACCCGAACTGGGCTTATCCGGAGAGGCCCTATCGGAAGGAGATTCCGGCGGCAAGCTGGCTGGACAGAGGTAGTGTCCAGTCAGTTTTGTGTTGTTCGCAGCACCTTCCAGATCTAAATGGATTGGAGAAAGAAAGCGGGTCCAGCGGATTGGAGGGCAACCATTGGGGTACATAGAGATCGACGAGGAGCGATGCAAAGGGTGTGAGCTGTGCGGGGCCGCATGCCCGAGAGACTTGATCCACTTCTCCGGCCGGATCAACCACCTGGGCTACCACCCTGCAGAGTTCAACCAGGGGGAGCAGGCGAACGGCAAGGGAAAGGGGTGCACCGGATGCGCTGTGTGTGGCACGGTGTGCCCGGAGACG
This sequence comes from Chloroflexota bacterium, assembly GCA_021806765.1. Next base: position 16,946 of record JAJZQR010000027.1, read on the forward strand.
GCGATATCCGTATATCGCTGACCTGAAGATCCAACGGCGTAGTGGCCGGCGTCTCTGCCGGCCATGGCGATGGGCAATCGCCAGGACAGCCCTCACCCTGACCCTCTCCCAGAGGGAGAGGGAAAGATGGAGCCAGCCTCTCCCAAAAGGAGAGGCGAGAAGAGAACCCGGTCTCCCAAAAGGAGCAGGGAACCCTCCCCTCCCAAAAGGAAGGGGAGAGAAGCCGAATGGTGAAGGTGTAAGGGTATGGCAGCACAAGCGGAACCAGTGACAGATACCGAGTCGCGGGTGCTGATGGAGGGCAACGAGGCCTTCGGCGAGGGGGCCATACGGGCAGGGTGCGACGCCTACTTCGGCTATCCGATTACCCCCCAAACGGAGTTGCTGGAGTATATGGCGCGCCGGATGCCGGCCTTGGGGAGGGCCTTCGTCCAGGCCGAGAGCGAGGTTGCGGCCATCAATATGGTGCTGGGTGCCGCTGCCTCCGGCGCCCGGGCGATGACTTCCTCTTCGAGCCCCGGTATCAGCCTCAAACAGGAGGGGATCTCCTACCTTGCCGGTAACGAGCTGCCGGCGGTGATAGTGAACGTCATGCGAGGTGGCCCCGGGTTGGGCAACGTGGCTCCGGCCCAGGGCGATTACTTCCAGGCCACCAAGGGCGGAGGACACGGGGTCTATCACCCCATCGTGCTGGCCCCGGCCTCGGTGCAGGAGGCGATGGATCTCACCGCGCTGGCCTTCGATCTGGCGGATCGTTACAGGACTCCGGTGATGGTGCTGGCCGACGGTGTCATCGGCCAGACGGTCGAGCCGGTGGTGCTCAAGGAGTACCCCAGACCGGCGGACTTGCCTCTCAAGGATTGGGCGCTAGGGGGCAGCGCGGGCAGGAAGAAGAGGATCATCCAGTCGATCGGGTTGGAACCGGAGGTGCTGGAGCCGCGCAATCAGCGGCTGCTTCAGAAGTATGCCGTAATCAGGGAGAGAGAGGTTCGCTGGGCCGGCAGCTATTTGGAGGACGCCGACCTGGCGGTGATAGCCTTTGGCACCCCCGCGCGAGTCGGCTTGAGCGCGGCGAGGGCCGCCCGGGCAGCGGGGCTTTCGGTGGGTCTCTTCCGGCCGATTACCCTTTTCCCTTTCCCGGAACGGGAGATCGCCGATCTGGCGGGTCGGGTTAAGGGGATACTGGTGGTCGAACTGAACCAGGGTCAGATGCTGGAGGACGTGCAGCGGGTGGTGGCGGGCCGGGTCCCTGTGCACTTTGCCGGCCGTCTGGGAGGGTTCGTGGTGACGCCCGACGAAGTGCTGGCGGCGCTGAAGCAGCTTTGGGAGGAACCGAGATGAGCGCGACTACTCAGACTGCTCAGAAGGTGTTCAGCCGGCCAAGGTCGCTCTCCACGACATTGACCCACTACTGCCCTGGATGTGGCCATGGGATCGTGCACCGACTGGTGGCGGAGGCGATAGACGAGCTGGGGTTGCAGGAGCGGACCGTGGCCGTCTGGCCGGTGGGTTGCGCGGTGTTTGGATACAACTATTTCGAGTTCGATGGCTGCGAGGCTGCCCATGGAAGGGCGCCAGCGGTGGCCACCGGCATCAAGCGAGTCCATCCGGAGTTGTTCGTCTTCACTTATCAAGGAGACGGCGATCTGGGGGCCATCGGCACCGCCGAGATCATTCACGCGGCAGCCAGGGGCGAGAACATCTCCGTCATCTTCGTCAACAACGCCGTCTACGGGATGACCGGCGGCCAAATGGCGCCCACCACGCTGGCGGGACAGAAGACTACGTCTACCCCGACGGGGCGTGAGCCCAGCAGGGCCGGCTACCCGATTCGGGTCAGCGAGATGCTGGCAACCCTGGAGGGTCCGCGCTACATAACCAGAGTGGGGGTTCACACCCCGACCGCTATTCGGAAGGCGGGAGCTGCGATCCGGAGGGCCTTCAAGTGTCAGCTGTCCGGACTTGGTTTCTCGCTGGTAGAGGTCCTTTCCCCCTGTCCCACCAACTGGGGAGTAACGCCAAAGGACGCGCAGCGCTGGCTGGAGGAAAGGATGATCCCCTACTACCCGTTGGGTGACATAAAGATCGCACCGGGCGTAGAGTCTCTCTGAGGCATGCGGGCGGGCCCTGGCATCCAGGGCCTCTCATCGCAAGAGTCATGACCTGCTGCAGGAGGAAACGACATGGAGCAGGACCACGAGATCATTATCGCAGGGTTCGGCGGCCAGGGTGTCCTGTTCGCCGGAATGGTTCTGGCCCACGCGGCGCTCCACGCCGGCCGCAATGTGGCCTGGATACCCTCCTACGGCCCCGAGATGCGGGGCGGCACCGCGGGCTGCACGGTGATCCTTTCCCACGAGGAGGTTGGGTCGCCCATCGTGAGCCAGCCCTCGGCGGCCATAGTGATGAACGAGCCTTCCCTGGCGAAGTATGGTCCGCGGGTGAAGCCCGGTGGGGTGCTGGTGATCAACCGCTCCCTCGCCAGGGCACCCTTCTCCCGGGCGGACATTCGCATTCTGGAGGTCCCTGCCAACGATATCGCCGTCGAGGTGGGCACCGACCGGGCGGCCAACATGGTTGCCCTGGGGGCATTGCTGCAGGCCACTAATGCCCTGCCGATGGAGGTGGTGGAGCAGGCGATGGCAGAGGCTCTCGGCCCCGGGAAGGAGCGCTTTGTGGAGCCAAACAGGGAGGCGCTGCGACGGGGCGCCCGACTGGCTGAGAAGCTACTGGCCGGCGTGGCGGGCTGATTGCCGCCGGATAGGCCGGGATGGACCGGGGACGAAACGGGATGGGCGGGACAGGCAGGATGCGATCTACATCCTGCCTATCTTCGCCCATCTTGCTGGTGACCCCTGTTGCGCTGCGCCCGAACAGACGGGAGGATCCTCCACTCCAGGTATCAGTGCGCTACGCCGTCACCACGGACGTGAAGGGCGACTGCTCGTGGACCTGAGACCTGTCCCAGTCTTTCTGACGGCGCCGCATCACCGGCTCGGTCTCCTCGGCAGTCGTGAAATGGGCCACGGAAGTACGTAGTTCCTCCGCAACGGTCGCCAGGTTCTGGGCCTGAGTGACCATCTCCTGGACTCGGGTTCTCATCTCCTCGGTGGAGGCGCTGACCTCTTCGGAGGCCGCGCTGGTTTGCTCGCTTACGGCCGCCACCTTCTCGATGGAGCCGCTAACCTGCTGGCTGGAGGCCGCCATTTCCTCGGTGGCTGCTGTGGCTTCCTCTACCACCGTCGAGACCGAGTCCATCAGGCTGACCACCTTCTGGGAGACCGATTCCATCTCCTTGACGGCAGAAGCAATCTGGACGACCTGGTTGTTGGCGATTTCGACTGAAGAGAGTATGTTCTTCAGGGCTTGAGCGGCTTCCTCGGCCAACCCGGTGCCGGTGTCTACCTCCCTCGCCCCCAACTCCATGGCTTCCACTGCTTCCTGGGTTCCCCTCTGGACCTGGGCGATCAGGTCGGCGATCTCCCTGGTGGACTTGCTGGATCGCTCCGCCAGCTTTCTCACCTCGTCGGCGACGACCGCGAAGCCCTTTCCGTGCTCCCCGGCCCTGGCCGCCTCGATGGCCGCGTTCAGCGCCAGCAGGTTGGTCTGCTCGGCGATGTCGTCGATGGCCTCCACGATCGAACCGATCTGAGTAGAGTACTTATCCAGTTCGCGCACCTTGGCAGCGGCGGAGTTGGTGGCGGTCTTGACGGCGGTCATTCCCTGGGTAGATTTCCGCACGGTCTCAGTTCCCGACTGAGCCGCGCTCCCCGTCTGCTCTCCCACCGACGACAACTGTTGCGTGGCAGCGGCCACCTGAGCTATGGATCTGTTGAGTTGCACTAGAGAGGCCGCCGTCTTCTCCACCACTCCAGCCTCCTCCTGCGCGCCCCTGGCAATCTGGTTGATAGTTCGGGAGAGTTGCTCTACGGATACCGAGGTCTCCTGGAGGGCAGCGGACTGCTCCTGGTTGCCCCGAGCTACTTCCTGAATGGTGATGGCGATTTGCTGGGTAACCGAGTGGGCCTGATCCGAACTGATGTAGAGCTGCCGGCCGTACTCGGCCACCGTGTCGGCGTTCTGACTCACGGCCGAAACCAGGCCTCGGAGCCCGCCGGTCATAAGGCCGAAGGCTTCCTCGGCGGCCGCAAGTTGGGCCCGCATTGAGTTGAAGGATCTCACCAGTTGCCCGGTCTCGTCGTTTCCCTGGACTGGAAGCTCCCCGGTCTGCACCGTGAGACGTCGAGTGAGATCGCCCCGGGAGGCGGCGGCCAGTTCCGACGCCAGCGCGGCCAGATCTGTGCTCGCGATCTGCTGGGCCGCCTGAGCAACTTTAGCCACGGGCGATGCGATGCGGCCGGCGATAAAGTACGCAACAGCTCCCAGGACCAGCACAGCGCCAAGCATGGCCAGCAGGAGGCGCCGGGTTGTCTCCTCCTGATAGGCTGCTATCCTCTGAATGGAGAAGCCGATCCGGAACCCTCCCCAGTGCTGCCCTCGCACTGTAATGGGTGCGGAGATATCCCACATGGTTTCTCCGGTATCCCGGCGGTAGACCTGGCGCAAGAACTCCTGGACGTTGCGACCGGCGGTCAAACCCACCTCGTCGTTGAAGATGCGCTTGGTTCGGTTGAGAGAAGGATCGTTGTTCTGGGCAGAGTACTTGGTGTTGTGGGTTGGCAGGTAGCCGTTGCGGTCGACGGCTACAGCGAAGACCACCTCCGGGTCCTTCAGGAAGCTGTCTTCGAGCCTCTGAAGAGCCTTATCGGTGAAGCCGTCGTAGGCGGTGTGGTATTTCTGCGGATCGGTGTTCGGTATGGGCTGATAGCTGGTGTCGAAGAGTTGCTCGGGAGTGAGTTTCCCCGAGGCGAGCGCCTCTTCGAACGCGTCGCTGACGGCCTGGGCTCCCGTGAGCGCCAGGATCTTGCCCTTCGCCAGCAGCATTTCTTCCTCCATCTTCTGCTGCTGGTCCAGATCATAGAGGGCGAAGGCAGCCAATACGACGGCCAGGGTGACCGTCATGATCAGGGCGATCTTCCTGCGCAGGCTGTCTCCAAAGTACCCGGTCAGACGCCGAAGCATGGTCAGTCAGTTCCTTTCTCGCGATACTCGCTCTCTCACTGCAGACGGCGGCCACGGTTGGCCATCTGCGTTCCCACCTGGGGCCGGACGTCCCTATTGCGCCAGAGGGCGACGCCTCCCCGGCGGTATCTTCGCGTGTGCAACAGTTGCTCTCACTGACTGTGGCCTGGTAATTACAATCGGCAAGAGGAGGCCGGAGCTTAAGGTACATTCTTGTTGAGTTTGCAGAGAGGATGATGCTGGCATTTGGGTGCCTGGGCGGAAGGTAGGGGCTTGGGAACTGGAGGAACTGCAGCGGCCAGGGAGGCGGTGGTCTGAGCCAGGGGGTCGAGGCGAAGCCGCTTAAGGCGCGTTTCCTGCAGGACAGCAGAACAACCCTGGATGTGTTGAGGTGGAGACTCCTGGCCGTTCTGTTGCCCTTTGCCCTGGCACTCCTGGCCGCGCCTGCCGTTGGCCTGGCGGGAGCCCTTCGCCCCCGATGGGTTGCTCCTTCGGCCGTGGTTACCAGCACTCTCACGTTCGCCGCACTTCTATGGGGTTGGTTGTCGCGCGGCGGGTCGGTCTTCCTGCCCTGGGTACCGGCTCTCAATCTCCACTTCGCCCTGACACTCGACGGACTGGCGGCGCTATATGGACTGCTGGCTACCGGAATAGGCGCCCTGGTTGCCGTCTACTCGGCAGGCTATCTTCCCCACTACCTGGAAAGCCAGGATCGCGCAGCGGCGGACCAGCTTCGCTTCCACTTCTTGCTGATGCTCTTCATGGGATCCATGGTCGGCCTGGTCATGGCGCAAGACCTGCTGCTTCTCTTCCTCTTCTGGGATCTCACCATGGTGTCTTCCTACTTCCTGATCGGGTACGACCGTCAGAACGCTGAAGCCCGCTACTCGGCCTTCATGGCCTTGCTGGTCACGGGGACCACGTCGGTCCTCTTCCTAGTGGGAGCGCTCCTGCTGTATTCCGCTTACGGCACCTTCTCGCTTCCTGACCTGGTAACCATCGTCGAGCCAGGGGCCCTGTTGACGGGTGCCGCGAGTTTGATGGCGACGGCCGCTCTGGCCAAGAGTGTCCAGGTTCCCTTCCACTTCTGGTTGCCTCGGGCCATGGTTGCGCCCACTCCGGTCTCCGCCTACCTGCACTCGGCGGCCATGGTGGCCGCGGGGGTCTTTCTGTTGGAGCGGGTGTACCAGCTGGTTCGCCCTAGCGAGTCGCTCCTCGATGGGTTGCTGGCCGTCGGCCTCACTTCCATGCTGATCGGGGGTGTCCTGGCACTAACGCAAGACGAGTTGAAGCAGATCCTGGCCTACTCCACCATCGCGCAATACGGCTATGTGGTTGCCATGCTGGGCCTGGGTGGCATAGCCGGGGTGGCGGGGGCATCGTTCTTCGTTATGGCCCACGCCCTGGCCAAGAGCGCCCTGTTCCTGACCGCAGGGGCTGTGACGGAGGCCACCGGCGAGAACCAACTCTCGCGTCTGGGCGGTCTGGGGCGACGCATGCCGGTGGTGGCCACCTTTGGGGGTGTGGCCGCTGCTGGGCTGGCTGGGCTCCCTCTGACCATAGGCTTCTTCAAAGACGAGGCCCTCTTCGCGGCCGCCCTCGATCGAGGCTGGTTGTTCACCGGTCTCTCGGTTCTCGCGGCGTCGCTGACCCTGGCGTATATTTGGCGCTTCTGGCGAGGGCTTTTCCTAGGGGCCACCGCCACCGAGCCTCGCCTCCCGCTGCCCCTTACCCTGGTTGTGCCCATCGTGGCGCTGGGACTGGCGACGGTGGTGGGCGGCCTCTACGTCCCTCCCTTCGCCCATCTGGCGTCGGCGGCCGCATCAGCTTCTCTGGGCAGTTCAGCTAACCTGGATCTTGCCTACCACTGGGATGCCAGGCCAGAGAACCTGCTGGCTCTGGCCGTTTACGGGATCGGTACCCTGGTCATCCTGACCAGGCCTCTCTGGGTCCGAGCTGCTTCGGGGTTGGCGCGGTTGGGAGAGTGGATCGGTCCGGCGAGGGTGTACGATCTGACGGTGTGCCGGCTAGAGGCTACCTCAGACTGGATCCACAATCTCGAGGTGCGCGACCTCCGGAGTCGGGTGGCTACCATTCTGGTGCCCACCGGCTTCCTGCTGGCGGCCGCCTTCGGGGCCACATCGGCCGGCGCCCGCTTTATCGTTGGGGAGATCGGCATCGGGGATCTGTCTTTGGTGCTGGTGCTGCTGCTGGTCGTTGCTGCTGCCCTGATCACGGCGATGGCTCACCGGCAACTGACGTTGATCCTGGTTCTCTCCGGCACAGGCTACAGCCTGGCCGCCGTCTACGCCTTCCTGGGCGCTCCGGATGTAGCCCTGGTTGCGGTGCTGGTGGAGACTACCTTCACCCTGCTGTTCCTGAGCATCCTCTCTCTGCTACCACGAGACGAGTTGCAGCGGCTGGCGGATGCCCCACCTTCACGCTCGGCTCGCTGGCGCGACCCCCTGCTGTCGCTGGTGACCGGGGCTTTCGCCCTGGCTCTCACCTGGACCATCTTGTCCGAACCGGCCGGCAGCACTGTGGCGACCAGCTATATCAGCCTGGCTCCGGCAGCCCACGCCGCCGACGTCGTGACGGCCATCCTGGCCGACTTCCGAGGACTCGACACCCTGGGAGAGATGACGGTCATCGTCGCCGGACTCGTGGGCGTCATAACCCTGTTGAGAGGAGGCAGGGTGTGGTAGGCAGTCCGCTGGTCCAGGCCCTGGCGAAGCTGTTGCTCCTGCCCACCTTGATCACGGCCATTGCCTTTCTGATCAAGGGCTACGGTGGGCCAGGCGATGGGTTTAGCGCGGCCCTTATCGCAGCCTCCGGGGTGCTCCTCCAGTACGTGGCCTTCGGATATCGGTGCGTGGAGCGGGCGATGGCCCTGCGGTACGCGCCCGCGGCAGCCCTGGGAGGGATGGCGGCAGCCCTCATCATCGCCTTCGTCCCGGTTCTTCGGGGGGAACCGATCCTAACCCACTTTCCGCCGGCGGGCGGCCCCGTGGTTCGCCTGGGCACCGTGGAACTGAACACCGCCTTTGCCTTCGACGCGGCAGTCTTCTTCCTGGTTTTCGGCTTCATCGTGGCGGCTATCAGTGCCATCGTTTCTACCTCCCGGCGGACGGAAAGATGACCGTGTTATTGTCGCTGACCGTGGCCATTCTCTTTGGCAGTGGCGCTTTTCTGCTGCTCCAACGAGATATGCTGCGGGTGGTCGCCGGCACCATACTGATCTCCAACGCTGCTACCCTCTTCGTCATGTCGTCGCGCCTCCTTCCAGGTACCACGGTCCCCATCTACCCGTTTACGCCCGAGCAGTCCCTCAGTGACCCTCTGGTGCAGGCTCTGGCGCTGACCGCTATCGTCATCACCTTTGGAGTGTCCGCGGTGCTCCTCAGCGTCGTCTATCGGGTGTACGCGGCCTATCGTTCCACGGACCTTCGCCGGCTTGCGGCGGCGGAGGTGCGGGAGGAGGCTGATCTGGAGAGAGAAGAGGCGGAGGTCTGATGCCCGTCTTGCCGCTGGGGATCAGCTGGTTTCTGGCCGTCGGGCTTGCCTTCTTGGACGGCCGTCGGGGGTGGGTTGGCTGGCTGAGTGTCGGGGCCCTGGCGTCTACCCTGGCTGCTCTGGTGTGGCTGTCTGGGATCGTGCTTGAGGAGGGCCCCGTGGAGATGGTCGCCGGCGGATGGCCACCCGGCGTCGGGATAACAATCAGAGCGGATAGCCTCGGAGTCCTCTTCGCCCTGCTGTCCACTGCGGTCCTACTGATGGCTACCAGCTACGAGGTAATCGGAGGGGTACGCACCAGGACCTTTCCGGCCCTGGTGCTCCTGATGGCGACCGGTCTCAACGGACTCTTCCTGACCGGGGACGTCTTCAACTTCTACGTCTTCTTCGAGGTGTCGATGACGGCGGCCTTCGTCCTGGCGAGTTATGGCGAGGAGGGCCGCCACATGAGGGCCACACTGATCTTCGTAGTGGTGAATTTGCTCGGATCAGTCCTGTTCCTGTCGGCCGTTGCTTCCCTCTATCACGTGACCGGCAGCCTGGACATGCTGGAGATTGCCTCGCGGGTCGACGCCGAAAACCCTACCCCTATCATGTTGGTAGCCACTCTTCTTCTCGTGGCCTTCGGCACCAAACTGGGGTTGTTTCCCTTCCACTACTGGTTGCCGGCGGTCTACAGGGACACCATTCCAGCCGTCACAGCGATCCTGGCGGGGGCGCTGGCCAACATCGGGAGTTTTGGCCTGCTTCGATTCGGCGCCGAGATACTGCCGGAGGCACTTCACACGGGGGCCACGGCCCTGCTGGTTCTGGGTTCGCTAAGTATAGTCTACGGGGAGATTCAGGCTGTGTCTCGCTTCCCCGCCGACGAGGTGCTGGCCTACTCCTCCATCGGTCAGGTGGGATACGTATTGATTGCCCTGGCTATCGGCGGCCTGGCCGGGTACACGGCAGCCATCTTCTACACTGTAGCCAATTCGTTGAACAAGACTACCCTCTTCCTGGGCACCGAACGGCAGGGCAAGTTGATCTCCATCTCTTTCCCCATCGGAGCCTTCAGTGTGGCCGGGGTTCCACCTTCCGTCGGCTTCTTTGGAAAGGTAACGGTCTTCCAGGCCGCAATCTCCGTCCAGAACTGGACCATAGTAGCCCTGGTTTTCCTGGGGGGCGCGTTGTCTCTCATCTACATGTTTCAGATCTATCAGCGGGACTTCTGGGCTGAGCAGTCTCGGAGAGGAGATAGCCCGCTGGTCACCCAGTTGCCGGTCCTGGTGCCGGCGGTCGTGCTGATCGCTCTGGGAGTGTGGCCCGAGCCCCTTCTGGCTTTCAGCCAACGAGTCGGTGCTGTACTGTCGGGAGGCCTTCCATGACCCGATGGTTGCTGTCGCTAGCTCTCCTGACGTCGGTCTATCTGCTGATTCTGGCCAACTTCGATCCGTGGAACCTGTTCGCCGGGGCAGTGCTGTCGGCGGCCCTGCTGCTGCTGTTCCAGGGCTTTCTCTTCGGCGGCCGGCCTCGGCCGTTGACCGGGCTCGCGACCCGAGCCCTGGCCTTCATACCCTTCGCAGCGGCAACCGTATGGGACATCACTCTGGGAACCTGGCAAGTGGCCCTGGTAGTGCTTAACCTTCGTCCTCTGGTTCGCCCTGGCATCGTGGCCGTCCCCATGGAGGAGCGCACCCCCAACGGGGTCGTCGTCTCGGCTCTGGTGAGCACCCTGTCCCCGGGATCCTATCTCGTGGGCACCGATTGGGACCGACGGGTGATGCTGTTCCACACCCTCGATGCCACCGACCCCGAGGCCGTTCGCCGCCACCACAGCTGGTTCTACCATCGCTACCAGCGACACGTTTTCCCCTGAAAGGAGAGCCGGACATGAGCCAGATCCTCTTCGACGTGGCCATAGCCTGGATGACCATCCTGTTCGGCCTGGGTGTGGCCCTGCTGCTCAGGGTCCAGTCGGTCTTGAGCCGCATCCTGGTGCTGGACACGCTGACCCTGATACTGCTAGCGGTCCTGGTTCTGTTCACCATAGTCACGCGCACGTCCTACTACCTCGATGTCGCCCTGATCCTGGCGCTGCTCTCCTTCCTGGCGACCCTGGCGGCAGCGCGGTACTACAGCGAGGGGAATCCATTCTCATGATCCAGACGTTGCTTCTGGCCTTCTCCGCCGGTCTGGTGTTCTTTGGCACGCTGGTGATGACCATCGCCGTCTACGGGTTGATCCGAATGCCCGACGTCTACACCCGACTCCATGCAGCCAGCAAGGGTGCCGTCCTGGGAGTGATCCCTATCCTGGCGGGCTCGATGTTCACGGGAGATGTGGCTGTGATCTCGCGAGCCATCCTGGTAGCGGCATTCCTTCTCATCACCACGCCCATAGCTTCCAGCGCCATAGGTCGGGCGGCGTTTCTGGTCCGCCAGCCCATGGCCAGTCCCGACTTTGTCGATGAGTCCCACGGTTTCCGGGAAGGGCCCGATGAGGGCCGCGGGTAATGGCGGGAGTTGCGGGGTTGGATGCAGATCGCAAGACAAGGATCGGCCGCCTCGATCAAGGAGGCTCGAGGCGGCCGATGGGAGGGGTTGAACTCTACGAGGCGGACGTGCTGTTCTCTCGCTCGGCCAGGACGGTCTTCAGCATCTCTATCTCTCGCTCCAGCGACTTCTGCCGTGCCCCGATACTGTAGCTGTAGAGGAGCACCGCCAGCCAGATAACGGCGAAGGCCGCGAAGAGAAAGGTCAGGTTTCCCATTTCAGTAGTACTCCTTTCGTCTCTGTCCGACGGGCGACCGGCCGGTCACCCCAACAATGCGTTCCGGAGGAGCCACCTCGGCGATCCGGATCGATGGTGCCGGCATGGTCGCTCGCGGGGCCGGCTCCTATTCTTCATACAGCACCAGTTCGCGCAGCTGGTAGACTTCCTCCCGTTGCAGTTCCAGCTTGAACCGCAGCCGAAGCAGGTGGACGAAGAAGATGGTGAAGGCCGTCAGACATACCACCAGGGTGACCACCATCGAGGGATCCAGCTCGATGCTAGTCCCAGTGATAACCACCGGGTGGATCGTTCGCCACCAGCGGATCGACATAAACACCACAGGAACGTCGATGAAGCCCACTATGCCGACCACCGCAGCGAGCGAGGCACGTTTGGCAGGGTTCTCCACCACAGAGCGCAGCATCATGTAGGACACGTAGATCAGCCAGAGGATCAGGGTGGTCGTGAGGCGTGGATCCCAGTCCCACCAGGTCCCCCAGGTGGGCTTGGCCCAGATGGAGCCCGTAAGGAGCGCCACGGTGGTGAACACTATCCCGGCCTCGGCGGCCGACACGGCCAGGGCGTCCCACCAGTAGCTCTTGGTTCGCAGCCATTGGATGCTGGCCACGAACACGATGCCGAAGGAGAGGAAGGCGACCCACGCGTTGGGCACGTGGAAGTAGAAGATCCTCTGGACGTCTCCCATGGTGGCCTCCCTGGGAGCGAACAGTAGGGCCGCATACAGGGCGATCACCATGGCCGGTGCCACGATCCAGCCGAGGGCTGTCGTGGGGAGGTAGCCAGGGCGGCCGCGGGGGCGATCGACGGAGGCATGGTCGCGGTCTGCCGAGTCGCCCGTTTCGGACTCTGAGGGCTTCCTAGCTCCGTTCAGCACTTTCAGATCCTCGCTCATGGCAGCTACTCCTGGAACACATACTCGAAGGTCAAGAAAGCCACAGTCAGGAAGATGACGTCGAAGCCCACCAGCACTCCGAGCCACGGCCCAGGGGTGGGTGGGGGGGTGCTGGCCAGGGCGTCACCCGTCGCCTTGACGGCGGCCACCAGCACCGGGACCGCCACCGGTAGCAGGAGGATCGGCAGCATCACCTCCCGGGTCCTGGTGTGGACCGCCACAGCCGAGAAGAGGGTCCCCACAGCGGCGAAGCCGATGGTGCCCAGCAGGACGATCAGCAGCAGCCCCGGGGTGAAGACGGGCAGGTTGAAGAAGGCGGCGTAGATGGGCAGCACGATGGCCTCCATAGTGGTCATGAACAGCAGATTGCCCAGCATCTTTCCCACGTAGATGGCGCTGCGATCCACCGGGCAGAGGAGAAGGCCCTCCATGCAGCCCCGATCCTTCTCCGTGATGAAGGAGCGGTTCAGCCCCAGCATGCCGGCGAAGACGATGGCGACCCAGAGCACGCCGGGGGCCACCGCCTCCCTGTTATCCATCTTCAACTCGAAGGCGAAG